>CBIFVU010000024.1:0-29153 GCA_966185905.1 uncultured Lysobacter sp. | reverse complement strand
GCGAGCGGGGAGAACGCGCCGGCACCGGTGGGGCGGGCAGCGCGGGGGCCGCAGGCCACGGCACCCGCGTCTTCCGCTCGGGACGGGGGCCTCTGGAAGGGGAGCGCCCGAGAGCCCCGCGGGGCGGCGCAGGCTCGGCCGGGTCCGATACTGGGCGCCTTCTTGGCCGACTCCTGGCCAATCCTCGGCCGAGCCAAGGCCGATCCGGGCCGGCCAGGATGATCGGTGGGCCCATGCGCCCTCAGCCGATGAGCCCCGCCATGCGCCCTGCCCCGCCGCCGCCGTCCACGAGGGAAAGCCTGCCGAGCGCCGACGCAGCACGCGCCCTGATCGCGTCCAGGTCGTCCGAAGCCGCCCTCCGGCCTGGGCCGACACCAGACAGCCGGCCGGACGCGGGGCCCCGCCCCGACCCGGCGGCTACGAAGAGGGCGCAGCAACGGCCCGGGCGCTGGCTGGCCGACGGACGGGCGCGACGCGGGTCCGGCAGACCGGACGCGCGCCCTTCGACCCGCGCGAGCGGCGCGGCGCCAATCCGCAGCGCAGGCCAGCCGGCGCTGCCGCGCACGCAGACCGGCGCGAACCTCACCCAGCCCGGCCCGGGCGCACGGCCCGCCCGCTCAGGCGGCGTCGCGCGCGGCGAAGGACTCGGTCAGCGCCAGCGCCTGCTCGATCAACGCCCAATCCGCACCCGGCTTGTGCGCGCCCTCGCTCAGCACCTGGCGGAACGCGCGCCCGCCGCGCTCGCCATGGAACAGGCCGAGCATGTGCCGGGTCATGTGCTTGAGGAACACCCCGCGCTGCAACTGCGCCTCCACATACGGCCGCAGCGACCGCAACAACTCGCCGCGGCTGCGCGGCTCGCCGCCGAACCAGGCGCAGTCCAGGCGATGCAGCAAATACGGATCGTGATACGCCGCGCGCCCGAGCATGGCGCCGTCGGTGTGCTCCAGGTGCGCGCCCGCCTCGGCAGCGTCGGCGATGCCGCCGTTGACGATCACCTGCAACCCCGGCCGCTCGCGCTTGAGCCGGTAGGCCCAGTCGTAGCGCAGCGGCGGCACCTCGCGGTTCTCCTTCGGCGACAGGCCCTGCAGCCAGGCGTTGCGCGCATGCACCACGAACATCCCGCAGCCGGCCGCAGCGACCTCGTCGATGAAGGCCAGGAAGCGCTCGAAACTATGGTCGTCGTCCACTCCGAGCCGGCACTTGACCGTCACCGGGACCGAGCAGGCCTCGCGCATGGCCGCCACCGACGCGGCCACCAGCGCCGGCTCGCGCATCAGGCAGGCGCCGAAACGCCCGGCCTGGACCCGGTCGGACGGGCAGCCGCAATTGAGGTTGATCTCGTCGAAACCGCGCTCGGCGCCGATCCGCGCGGCCTGCGCCAACAACGCCGGATCGCTGCCGCCCAATTGCAGCGCGACCGGATGCTCGACCGGGTCCATCGCCAGCAGGCGATCGCGGTCGCCGTGGATGACGGCATTGGCGTGGACCATCTCGCTGTACAGCCGCGCATGCGGCGCCAGGGCGCGGTGGAACACCCGGCAGTGGCTGTCGGTCCAGTCCATCATGGGCGCAACCGAAAGACGCAGGGAGGCCGAATAGCGCGACTTTTCGCGCAAATCCAACGAGTTACCCAGATTTTCGTGTTGCTCAGTTGCGCTCATGAACGGTCAATTTCGGCAGTTTTCGGGCTCCAAGTGTAACGCGTGGTGCAACATGAGAGCCGTTGTTACACTCCAGGCATGGGCTCACTCCTCACCCGCCGCCGGAAGAACGGATCTCTAGGCTACACCGCCATCATCCGTATCAAGCGCGATGGCAAGACTGTAGTTTCGGAATCCGCGACCTTCGATCGCCGCCAGCTCGCCAACGAATGGATGCGCCGCCGCGAAACCGAGCTGGACCAGCAACGCGCCCGCGGCGAGCCGATCGGCAAGGCCGCCACCCTGGCCGAGCTGCTGGAGTGGTACGGCAAGGACATCAAGGAACTGACTCCTTGGGGACGCACGAAGGAAGCCGATCTCAAGCGTCTGGCCAGCTACGATGTCGCCAAGAAGAACGTCCTGCGTCTGACCACCGCCGACTACATCGCGCACGTTGAGGCACGGCGGCGGGATGGCGCCGGCCCGGCCACCGCCAACAACGACCTGATCTGGCTGCGCCAGGTCCTGCGCTCCGCCCGCGCATCCCTCAGCCTGCCGATCGACCTGCAGCTGTTGGAGGACGCTGCG
Source organism: uncultured Lysobacter sp. (assembly GCA_966185905.1). Lineage (GTDB taxonomy): Bacteria > Pseudomonadota > Gammaproteobacteria > Xanthomonadales > Xanthomonadaceae > Lysobacter. The sequence goes on along the minus strand of CBIFVU010000024.1, from coordinate 26,922 downwards.
CACGAACTGCGGCAACGCCGCGTCACCGGCAAGCCCAAGGAGCGCCAGCGCCGCGTAACCGCGGCCGAGGAGAAGGTCCTGCTCGACCACTTCGCCGTGCGCGACGTGCGCGCCGAGATCCCCATGGCCGACATCATCCGCTTCGCCCTGCTGACTGCACGCCGCCAAGAGGAGATCACCCGGCTCAAGTGGGCCGACTTGGATCGCGAAAAAGGCATCGCCTGGCTGGACGACGTGAAGCACCCGCGCAAGAAGATCGGCAATCGCCGCGCCTTCCGCCTGCTGTCCGAGGCTTGGGAGATCATCGACCGACAACCCAAGGTCATGATCGAGGGCCAGGATGGCAAGCAGATCCTCGATCCGCGCGTCTTCCCTTACAACTCCAAGTCGGTTGGCGCCAATTTCACCCGCGCCTGCAAGCTCCGCGGCCTGCACGACCTGCACTTCCACGACCTTCGCCACGAGGCCACGTCGCGGCTGTTCGAGCGCGGCTACGACATCCCGGAAGTCGCCCAGTTCACCCTGCACGAGTCCTGGACGACCTTGAAGCGGTACACCCATCTCCGGCCCGAGCATGTCGAGGAGCGAGCACCCAAGACTGCCACCGCATGACCCACTTGCCATTTATATCAATACGGATATAATTATGCCCATCAAGCCAGTCGAGTTCTTGGGAGACTCCCTGGATCGCCTCCGGGAATTTCCCAATGACGCGAAGCAGGACGCCGGCTACCAACTGGACCGTGTGCAGCACGGGCTGCAACCGGACGACTTCAAACCTATGCCATCGATCGGCAAGGGTGTCGAAGAGATCCGGATATGGGACGACGCCGGCACCTATCGCGTCATCTACACCGCCCGCCTGGCCGATGCGGTCTACGTGCTCCATGCCTTCCAGAAGAAGACGCAGGCCACATCGAAACGCGACATCGAACTGGCGAAACAACGCTTCGCACAACTGACCAGGAAACAGCCATGACCAAGACGAAGAACGAGCGGTACGCCAGCGTCTGGGATGCGCTTGCCGACACTGCCGAGGAAGCCGCCAACCTCAAGGTCCGCGCCGAGCTGATGCGCAAGATCGCTTCGCTGATCCAGGAGAGCGGCTGGACGCAAGCCGCGGCTGCGGAACATTGCGGCATCACCCAGCCGCGCATCAACGATCTGCTGCGCGGCCGCATCTCGCGCTTCTCGCTCGATGCACTGGTGAACATCGCGGCCGCGCTGGGGCGGCAGGTTCACGTCGAACTTGAGGCTGCATAACCAACGGAGCGTGACATGCAGGAGCACACCTACCGCATCGATCCGATAAGAGCCGAAAACGCATTGGACCCTCAATTGACCGAGGTGCTTGAAGGCATCCCCGGCTGGTCGGCGGACGAAAGAGAGAGCGTTCCGGGAAAAATCACCAGCTGGCAGCTCTCGCTCATGCGTGATCGGCAGACCATCGAACATCGGAACTTCGAGGGTACGGATGCCGGCTTCGACCAGGCGCGGGAAGCGGGAAAAGAATGGCTCTCCGCCAATGGCGCCGACGGCACTTCGCAATGGATAGCTGGCTCACTCGAAGCCATGCGGCGCATGAATTACGACCCGGATTTCCAGCACCGCATCAGCAAGAAAGGATTCTGAAGTGACCGACCGACCGCTCCGACTGGGTCCCGATCCGAATCGCTCCCACTTGGAGCGATGGAACGAAATGCATCCAGACCGCTACGGCATGCCCGACACTCCAGCAGAAACGGAGAATGAGCGGCGTCGTTGGTTGTCCTCAGACGATTCGGACGATCTTCGCAGCGCGCCTACACCTTCTGGACTCCTGGAATCCTTCCTGGGCTTGGCCATCCTCATCCTGGCGCCGATCATCGGCTTATTCGTGACGCTGCCGCTTTACCAATGGACGCATCCCGACAACCTGACGCCTGCATGGATTCTCGGCTATGCGGGCACGTTTGTGATCGCTACGTTCGCCGGCGCCTTGCTGGTCTACACGCTGCGCCGGGTGCTGTTGACGCTGACTCTAGCCGCTCTGGCACTCAGCATCGGATACGCTGCCTGGCATCTGTGGGTTGCCTGAGCATGAGTAGCACGTGAGGGGCCAGCTATCGCTCAGGCCTCTCCGGTGATCCGCTTGTGCAGGATCGATACCGCACTCCCGAACAGGAGACCAAAGGCGAACGAAAGCAGTGCAAGCGCAAGCAACAGGCACCCCAAAAGCACTGCCATTGCATTCACTGGTGCACCACCGTTGATCGCCTGCACATATGGTAGCGCCACCTCATTAACCGGCTGAAACCAATACCACGCCTCCAACGCAGACACCGCTGTCAGAAAAAACAAGGCCCAAGTAGGCCAATCCTTCAGTGCCTTGCGCTGTGGCATGCGACGCAGGATTGATTGAAAAATCGGACGCATAAACGAACCTCCATCAGTAGTACCAACTCTATAGCCCGAGCATCTGAAGGTCCGCAAGTGGACATGCAAGCCTGCTAAAGCATCCATGTCGCTCCGCGACTGGCGTGCCTTCCTGGCACTTGGCCGCCGTCCTGGCGGCCGCTCGCCGCGTCCTGCGGCTCGCCGGATTCTTGCGAATCCGGTCCCGTCAACATGGGAAATTTCGCCGCCGGAACATTCCAACAATCGCACGTGGATTGTTGGCAGGATCGCTGGTCGATCCCTTCGACTATCGCCTACCGATTGTTCTTGCTCCCTGATCGCGAAAGTAGTCAATCAGCCAGTCAGGGCAATCGGCTGGCACCCTCGCCTTCCGGGCCTCATCTCGGTCATGCGAGCCAGTCGGCTTGTCGCATGCACCCTCCGACTGCAGCCGATCCAATGCCTCTGACGCACGTTCGGCTGAACGGCGAAGTCGAGCAAGCAACTCGCGAGCCTGACTGCGCTTCTGCCCCATCGAACAGGCAACGAACAGCGCGAAGAACGAGAGCAGTATTTTGAGCTGGATTTTCATTTGCTGGCCAGCTTACTTCTTGCCGCCTTTCTTTGGCACCGGCTTGAAGAACATGTCCCAGGGACTCTGATGCCATCCGCGACCGTCCCCACCCAATATAGGATGCCCGCCGCTCTCCGATGACTTCTCCTGTTCGGGGGCGGACGAGTTCGCACCTGTCAGCCGCCCAAGGTGCTGTGGACGATCCCGTTCGCGGTTGCTCCAGAGTTCCAACGCCTCTGCATACTCCTCGCTGCTTGCCAACCGATACGCCGTATCGACCATAGGTCCTCCGGTGTATTTCGCCAGCTCTCTGACGCGGGTACTTGCTTCGAGCCTGGCAGTGTCGTCGTCCATGTCAATACCGGACTCCTCGTAGAGACGCGTCAAGAGCTTTAGTGACTGCTTGAAGTACAAGCGCCCCCAATAGTCATCCACCTGGGTTCGCTCAGGGAACGTCACTGCGTTCGGCGGAGCAACGTGACCATTCGCGGTGTCCGTGATTCCTGTCGTCAGCCAGAACGCATACTCGGGATGCTTCGTCGTCAGGACCTCTAGCATCTCAAGGGTAGCTTTCTGGCGGCGCGCGAGAACGCTGCGCCATCGCTGCGCTGCGATCCCAGTACTCGCACCGAAGCGCTCCCAGAAGCTCCGACCAGCCTGCCCAGGGACGTCCCCCAAGCTGCACAGGTGAGCAAGAAGCAGCATGGCGCGATCGTTGATTGTGCTTGACACCTGCACGGCATCCATCTATATACGATCCATTCCATCTAATTTAGATGGAAATTGCTTGTTTGGGATGAGATTAGCCAAATCTCGCACATTTTCGCTCAGCCAGCACGCCGTGGATCGATCGTATGTCCCCTACCGAAGCGCACATCGCCAGCCAATACGGCGCCCCCTTGATACCCCTCGAAGCCGTCGCGGAGATCTTGGGGCGCAAGCCGAACTCCCTTCGTATCCTGATCAATCAGGGCCGCGGCGACGAGCTGTTGGCCAACAAGCTCCGAGCTTGCCGCGCCCAACTCGGCCGCCGGGTGATGTTTCGCGTCACCGACATTGCCCGTCTGATCGACGAGGCCTGAGAGTCGTGAGCATCCGCCTCATGACCTTGGCGTGGGAGTTGAAGATCCCGGCTACGCCGAAGATCGTCCTCCTTGCGTTGTGCGATTGGGCGAACGACGAAGGGCTCTGCTTTCCGAGCGTTGCTCGTGTCGCTTCCCGAGCATCACTGTCTCCCCGCCAATGCAAACGGGTGCTGCATCAACTGGCAGACGATCGATGGGTGGATGTGGTCGGAAACCCGACCGGCGGTGCCTCATCCAGGCGATACCAGATCAATGTTCAGGCGCTGCGGACCGGTGACACCGGCGTCACCGGTGTCAAAACGTCACCGGTGGTAGGAGCGTCACCCCCGGGGATGACATCTGCGACAACAACCGGTGACGTCGATGTCACCCGAACCACCAAAGAACCGTCATTTGAACCACCACTACCGCTCGCCCCGACCGACGACGGCCTCGTAGTTCCTCGACAGCTCTCGGAGCGCGAGCGGGTAGTGGTTGTGGATCTGCTCGATGGGTTTGACGTCAAAACCAGTCAATCGTTGTTAGACGAACTGGCCGGCCAGATGACCGCGGGCAAGATCAGAACCACTCCTTCCAACTTCATGCGAGTCCTGGTCGAACGCGCCCACGCCGGGCGGTTCACGCCTGCCTACGGACCTGCCATCGCCGCGCGTAGAGATTACGAAGAAGCGGAACGTCGGACCCGCATCGCAGCACGGCAAGAGAAACCGAGTTCGCCCTCTCCGGAATTCACGCAAGCCAAGCTGGCCGAAATCAACGCATTGCTTGGCAGACGGGGAGAGGCCTCATGCTAGCTTGGTGCGCCTCTACCAGAGTCCAGCACGCTGGACTGGGGAGCGGAAAAAGTTTGGCATGCCAAACTCGCGCCCAGTTCAGCACGTTGAAAAAGTTTGGCATGCCAAACTCAAAGTCCAGCATGCTGGACTTTTTGTGGGGAGTGCAGGATAGCCTTGGCGGTGCCAAGGCCCGGGATTTCTCCCGGCGCTCCCACTCCCCACTTGTCTCGCAACTGCACGAGGACGCGGCATGCCTCGTGTAGAGACCAGCCTGGACAGCGTCACGAAGGACGCCTTCCATAGCCTGGCCAAACGCTCCGGGACGACGGAAGCCGCCCTGCTGCGACGGGTGATCGCCGCCTTGGTCAAGACGAACCCGAGCGGCCCTGCTGCCTCCGACGCGGAAGATCCCCGCTCGATGCGGCTCACGGTCAGGGTCACGCCGGATATCTTCGAGGCCGTCACCGAAGCAGCCCGCGATGCCGGCACGACTCGGCCTGGCATCGTCCTGGGTACGCTGCGCGCCCGCTTCTTGGAGGCACCGACGCTGCTGCCGACGGAATCCGAAGCGGTGTCCCGAGCGGCCTATCAGCTCTCCATGGCCGGGCTCAATCTCAACCAGCTCGTCCGTTCCCTGCACCAGGGTCGATCCGACACGCTACCCACCATCGGTCCGGTAGTCGCCGAAACCGCGGCGGCAATCAGCACCTTGCGCGAGCAGCTCCGCTTGCTGACGGAAACGGCAACCGTTCGCTGGGCACCGAAAGAGGGATGGGAGTGAACCAGCCCCTCGATTCCCTGGAACGCCTGTTGCGTGGCCCCGTCCGCTGGCGAAAGGGCTTGCCCGATCAAGGTGGCAAGCATCGGCGTTCCTCTCTGGCCGAGGATCTGCAGACTATCGCCCGCGTCACCGCCCGCGCACCGGAGGTGATGGTGCGGATCTCCGGCAAGGCCAAGGGCGCCAAGCACGTCGAAGAGCACCTGCGCTACATCACGCGCAACGGCGATCTGACCGCCGAGGACGAGAACGGCCAGCTGATCATCGGCCACCGCATGGTGAAGGAAACCGCGGCCGCCTGGATGGAAGGCAGCGCTCTCAACCGGCGCAGCAACAGCCGGGACACCGTGAACATCGTCCTATCGATGCCGCCAGGCACGGACAGGGAAAAGCTGCTGGTAGCCGCCCGTCAGTTCGGCCGCGAGACGTTCGGCGATAACTACTCCTATCTGCTGGTACGGCACGACGACACGGAGCATCCGCATTGCCACCTGACGGTTCGCTCGCTCGGATTCGCCGGACAGCGTCTGAATCCTAAGCGGGACGACCTGCAGGCTTGGCGCGTTGCCTTCGCTGCAGCCTGCAGAAATCACGGCATCGCCGCCGAAGCCACGCCAAGGCGCATGCGCGGCGCGGTCCGCAAGTCGAAGAAGCAAGCTGTCCTGCACGCCGACAAAGCCAAACGATCCTCCGTGCAGAAGGCGAAGGTGCGTGAAGCCTTGATGGCCGTGACTCGCCCGGGTGCGGCACCAAACAAACACGATCGGGCCGCCGTGGACGTGCAGCAGCGAACCAGGGAGGACTGGAAACAACTTGCCAATGACCTCGCACACGCGACAACCGAGGTCGGCCAAGCTCTTGCGCGGCAGATCCATCAATTCCTGGCACGGATGCCTGCACCTGAAACCGAACGGATGCAGCTCCAGAAGCAGTTACGCCAACACCTCCAACAACAGAAGGACCATGACAATGCGAACTCCGAAAGGACGGTTTGAAGACCTGGCCGGGCTTCAATCCGGTGAGCCTGGCCGCGCAATGAGGATGTTCCTCATCGCCTGCGAATACGGCAGCACGACAGTGCCGCTCGCCCGCTGCGCGGAGCTGTTCGGCTACTCGCCCGACGAAGCCGCCAAGCGCGCCGCCCGTGCAGCACTGCCGGTGCCGGCCTTCCGTTGTGGTAGCCAGAAATCCCCATGGCTGATCAATGTGGAAGACCTGGCCGATTACCTCGAGAACCAGCGGCGCCAGGCCCTGCAGGAATGGAGGAAGGTCAACGGCCCGTCCTACCAGCTATCCTGACATCCGTTACGATTCGACAGTGGTACGCTGCAAACGGGATTGGGCTTATCCCGGCCGCGTGACGGAGAGCGGAGAACCCCGCCGGAACGATTCCCTCGTTCCAGTCCACGGCCTAATACTGCTTACTCGCCCGGGAGTAGGGCAACTCCCTGCCGTCATCGGCTAAAGCTATAGGCATCCCTCCTTTCTGCGACCCCGGCAGCAGTACGCCGGTTCTGTCACTGCGCAAGGAGTGGATCTATGTCCATCGAAAGAAAACCCGTCTCGATCGCCGAATTCAACGCTCGTTTCGCACCCGCGTTGATCGCAGCCGCATGGTGCTGCGGCATCACCTGGCTGTTGAGCTTCACCACTTCGTTCTTCAACCCAACTGCCAGCTATTGGATCGGCATCATCGGGCTGCTGATCACCGGTGCTGCGATGTATCGCCAGCTATTCCGCGCGAGCGTTTTCCATCACCGTGCCGTCGGCCTCGCACTCGCCATCGCTCCTTTCGTAGCTGCTGTTGCCATCGCTGCATTTCCTCCTCTGCCCTTCCTGCCGTCGAAGCTGCCGCTCGCGGCATCCGTCGCGGCCGTCGGCTTCGGCTTGGTCATCGGGTGGGTTGCCCATGCCTTGGGCGTGCTCGACAAAGACGAACCTCCACAATCGCAAGCGGTTTGAACCCTTCTTTCACCAATCCGAGGATCCAACAATGAAGATCAAAGCACTCGCACTTTCCGTCGTACTGTCCGTGGCGGCCGCCAGCGGCGCCGTTTCCACGTCGACCGCCTATGCCAGCGGTATTCCGGTCATCGATGCGGCGAACCTTGCCAATGCAATACAGCAATACACGCAGATGGTCGAGCAGCTCAAGCAGCTCGAAGCCCAGTTGAGCCAGGCCAAGCAACAGTACGAATCGCTGACCGGTTCGCGTGGCCTGGGTGGAATCCTCTCCGAGGACTACACCCAATCGGTGCCGCGTAACTGGCAGGAAACGTTGGCAGCGATGGATGGCGGTGGCTCGATCAGCAACCTGGCCAAGTCGATCGCAGATCAGGCCTCCCAGCTCGACGACGAACATTTCAACGACGTGCTGGAAGATGTTACCGCTTCGCTGCGCGCCAACTTGGAGAGCGACGCCAGCGCCCAAGCACTAAATGCACAGGTCTACGACAACTCCGGAAATCGCTTCGAACGCTTGAAGAACCTGATGGACCAGATTAACTCCGCCCAAGATATGAAGGCGATCAGCGACCTGCAGGCTCGCTTGCAGGTTGAGAACGGGATGCTGACGAACGAGCTGATAAAGCTCCAGTCGATGAACGCGATGATCGCCAAGCGCGACAACCTGAAGGAGAGTGAAGCTATCCAAGGCAGCTTCCGTCTTCGTGCCGGCGGTTACTGAGCGGAGCAAGACATGAAAGAGCGAATTCCCATTGCCATCGCCTTTACTTGCCTGGCGGCCGCATCCTGCAGTGGAACCGACAACGCTGAAACGGAGGTCGCGGCCACGATCGAAGTCGCGGCCGCCTTCGATCCCGGATCGATGAAGGAACCGCCAGCGTTGGCCGAGGTGACCGGCAATGATGCCGTCAGCCGAGCCAAAGCCGAGGAGGTTTATTTCCGCTGTTCGAAGGTGCCGCGCCCTGAACGCAAGGGCGATCCCTGGTGCCAGCTGCGCGACAAGATCTACTGAAGGAGACGAACATGGCCGCCCCCGAGATGACACGTCTTGCCCATTTCCTGCTGGAAAACATCCCCGAAACGGTGACTGCCTACGTCAACGAAAAGTCTGCTGTCATGATCGGCTACATCGGTCCCACTGCCGTCATCCTGTTGACGATCTTCGTCCTGCTGTGGGGCGTGGCGATGGCGTCCGGGCAGATCTCCGAGCCTTTCACAGAGGGCATGAAGCGCATCATCCGCATGTGCATCATCGTCGGCTTCGCACTGACCGCAGGTATCTATCAAGGCACCGTGGCGGACTTCTTTTTGAAGGTTCCGACCGAAATGGCTTCGGAGCTCGCTTACGAGGGAAGCAGCGGCGGATACGAACCGGTTTCCATTGCGACCGTCCTGGATGGGTCCCTGCAAAAGGGATTCGACGTGGGCGACAAGGCGTGGGACAAAGGCGACGAAATGGCCCAGAAAGGCATCAGGTCAGCGATCGCTGGCCTAGGCTATTACGCACTGGCCATCATGGTCTATTGCGCGGCCCTGGTCATCGTCTGTGTTGCCGCCGGCATCCTCCTCGTTGCCTTCATCGGTACTGCCCTCCTGTTGGCAGTTGGCCCGCTATTCATCCTGTTCGCGATTTTCCCAACGACGCTACGCTGGTTTGAGACCTGGCTAGGCCAGGTCGTCAACTTCTCAATCCTCTACGTCCTGGTCGCAGTCGCGGTCGGCCTGGTCTTCTCGATGTTCGACCAATACCTCTCCATGCTGCCGATCACCACGCTCTCCGAAACCGTGGTCAATTCGCTGAAGTTGCTCGGCATCACCATTGCGATTCTCGCTGTCCTGCTGCAAACGAGATCCTTGGCCTCGGCGCTGGGTGGTGGCGTTGCTCTGACCGCTCAGAACGTCGCCGGCAAACTCGCCTCAATGGGAACCGACCTCACCCGCGCCACCGTTAGAGGCGACTCGCGGCGGACAATTGCTCCCAACGTGAACGCTGCGAAGATGGCGACTAGCGCAGGCCATGTTGTAAAGAAGGGGTTTGAGATGGCACGAAGGCGTGCCGCGCCTCGCAACACTGTCATGGCCGACTGACCTTTCACCTGGTGACTCAACCGGCGCTGCATAGCGGCGCCGGCGAGCTGCAGGACGCAGCGAGCGGCCGCCGGACGGCGGCCTGGTGCCTGGACGGCACGCCAGCCCCGGAGGGGCTCGGAGAAGCCCAACCTTCGCCCACCGCTGCCCCCGGCTCCTGGGGATGCAAGAGGCATCCCCTACGTTCGCCGAGCGCCGCTACACGGCGGCCGTGGACGAAGTGTGGACTGCTCGCGATAGGCGCTATGCAGCACTATCGGATCAAACGTCTACAACGACCTGCTCGGCAATTGGAATCTTCTGCGCAATTGCGTTGTATAGGTCGACCTCGGTTTGCTGCGTGCGGATGGAGACGATGAGGCTATACCGCGCAGGCAGGTCGTACCTCTCCAACGCCGGGCGCGTTCGCCACCAGCCAGCCGATGGATAGACGGCGACAAACCCCCGACTGGCCAACTCCGCGGCCGTGCCCGTCCACACATCCTGATGAAGCGATCCACGATGTCGCTTCAGTTCGCCCAGGTACCAGTTCGGGTCTTTTGGATTGATTGGATCGCCTTCGTCTTCGCGCTGGGCCGCCGCATTGATCCGCGCCACGAAATCGTCGGTAGAGCCATCCAGCGGACGCTGGACGTCAAATCGCAGGCGATGCGACGGGTAGTAGAACTTCGAGGTCGAGCCGCGAGCCGAGGGATTGGGTTCGATGAAATAAGAGAGCGTCACGCGCAGCTCGACCTGCGCATTCTGCAGTGCCTCTAGCTCTTCCACGGGCCACGGCATGGCATGCAAGTTCATGTCGCGCGTAATGACACCCTTATCCTTCACCTTCGCGTAGGGATGCACCATGTCTTCCACGACGAGCGTCAGGGAATTGCCTGCGCTCCATAGTGCCCGCTCCAGGTCGGGGACGCCCCAGCCGCAATGCCGGATCAGGTGAACGTAATCGCTCTTGCTGGGTGTGTGACCAGCCGGCAGGTACATCGCACGCATGGCTTCGGTCCACTCGGCCGAATGGACGATGAGCGCTCGGACGGTCTCCGGCCGCAGGTTCGGATATGCCGCCATGATCTGCGCGGCCATGCGCGCGCACAGCGCGGACGCGGCACTGGTCGCGTTCGTGGTCGTGAACAGACGATCGACGGGCTCGTTGTGGGTAGTCAGCAGATTCAGGCTCGCCATGCCAACGGCGCCGAAATCGTCCTTGGCCGCGTTCCCGCCTTCGAACATCACCTCGGGCTTCAGCGGCCATGCCCCATCCCACGTTCTCGACGTCGTGGAGAACGGACTTGGACCGCCCTCGGCCGCGATCGCCTTGAGCGAGGCGTGCCCTTCCGTATCGGCCTTGTGCGTGAACGCTCCGACCGTGATGGCATTCCACGCCTGACCTGGATCATGCACGAGATTGGTGGACAGGCTGGCGGGATATGCAGCCCAAGCATTCGGATCGCGGATATTCCCGGCCGACAGCACGAACAGGCGCGGGTAATGGCCTGCCCCATCGGTATCGGCAGCCAATTTATCCACCGCCGAGGACCAGGACGATGGGCGCCCGCGATCGCGGTAGTCCGACGCGCTCACCGCCGACGTGAAAACCCGCGCCCGATCCGGAGCGGCTACTTCGGGGCGTGCAACGCCTTCGGTAAAGAGATAGGCATGGTGGCGCGCGTCTCCGTTATTCGCGCCGTCCTGAGGCACCAGTTTGACGGATTCGAGACGATGCGGAATCTCTATTGGCCCGGTCAAAGCCAACGCATCCGTCAGATCGCCGTAGCCTGCGAGTCCGGCAAGGCCGGTGCCGTGGTTGGCGGTATCGTCGACACCCCATGCCGGCTCTACCGTGTGCAGGTCCGCTGCATCCATCAAAGGTGCAAGCAGCGGGTGCCCCCGGTTTACGCCGGTGTCCAGGAAACAGATCCTCGGCGCATCACCTTCCGGTATCTGAGCGCGCTGCAATAGTTCGTCTGCCCACTCCTGCTGCTCGGCAACCGTCATCCCGTCGAAGAACTCGGCGGTTTCCTTGGCGTAACGAAGCTCCGCGACGCAATTCAAGGTCATCACTGAGCGAGAGAATTGCTGCTGCGAACCGTACATCAGCAGTACGGTTCGCTCCGGGAAGTCGACCTGCTTGTCGCTGACGACGCATTCGGCCATTCTCGCCAGCTTCTTGAAGTCCTCTACGACGGCCTGACGCTGGCCGCGGACCGGAAGCCACACTTCCCACCAGAAAGGAACGGCAACGTCGTCCGGCAATAGGGATGGCTCGTCGGTCCACAACGCACGCAGCTCGGCGGCGCGGATCGAGGCGATCGTATTGAGCAGCGCCCGGTGGTCGCGCGCATTGCCGTTCTTGTCCTTCTTTTCTTCCAGATATTCGGTGACGTATTTTTCGAAATGCGCCAGCTTGCCGTCGGGCACGTATACGTTAGCGTACGTGTGCTCCCCTTCCCGGCGCACACTGAGCAGTTCGATCTTCTGGGTTTCGTTCGCCAGGCTCTCGAATGCCAGTTCAACATCCGGCTGACTCGCGAACTGGATCTGCAGGCCGAGGCCGCTTTCCAGCCCCTGCTGTGCCTGGGTACGAACCACTTCGGTGGAGACGGGTTTTAATGCCTCGATCTGTGCACGCAAAGCTTGTCCGTGCTGCTGCCGAGGCAAATCCGGAACAACGCTGGTTGCGCCGCCTCCAGCGGAGTGCGCCGTGAAGCCAACCGCCTTGGAAGTGTCTTGCAGGACTAGGTGCGGCCGCTTATCGGCTAGTTGATCCGGCATGGTTCGGGGCTGCCTTCTTCTTGTCCGTTCTCAGGCTCAGTTTCCGACGATCTTCCAGTGCGCGGTTCAATATCTCGCCGTTCACCCGCGACTCATCATGCATGACAGCCTCTTTGATGGCCTCGTCGACCGCACGCCGTATCTCCGCATAGCTCAATCCGTCGGCTTTCGACGCGACCGCTTTTAGCGGGAATGGCTTGGGCACGAACTTCCCCAACCGCGACTTGATCAGCTTCGCCGCCTGATCTGCCGTAGGCAGGTGGTACTCGATGACATCGTCGAAGCGGCGGAAGAGCGCGTAATCGAGGATCTCCGCATGATTGGTGGCCGCGACGATCAGACTGTTGGACTGGTCGCTCTCGATCATCTGCAGGAAGCTGTTCAGTACGCGTCTGATCTCGCCCACATCGTTTGCAAGCCCCCGCTGGGAGCCGATCGCGTCGAACTCGTCGAAGAAGTACACGCCGCGAACCTCCGCCACCGCATCAAAGATCTGGCGCAACTTGGCCGCGGTCTCACCCATGAACTTGGTGATAAGCGCGTCGAACCTCACCGTGAACAGCGGTACGCCGAGTTCCGCTGCCAGCACCGATGCGGTCATCGTCTTGCCCGTTCCCGGTGGGCCAACCAGAAGCAACTTGCGCCGGGGTGACAAGCCGTGTTCGCGGATGCGCGAAAGCAGCCGTTGCTCCTTCAGGATGCGCTCGATTTGCGTGACCACATGCGGATCGAGCACCATGTCGACCAGCCTGCTCTTCGGGTAAGCAACCGTCAGCAAATTGGCAAGCTCGCCGCGAGGACGGGCAAGGGGAACCAGCTTGCCTGACTGCTCGCCAGCCGCAGCCCGCGACTTTGCGGCGTCGATCATGTCGCGCAGATCCTCGGCCAGCCTGCCGTGGCCAAGCTTGGCCTCATGCGCCGCTACCTGCATGGCGACCGAGTAGAACTGCCGATCGTCCCGGTCGATGTAGGACTTCACCAACGCTTTGAGTTGTTCGGCACTAGCCATGTTGCTCACCCGATTGCGCGTTTGCGTTGGTCGGCTTGGCCAGCGATGCATCGACGGACTGCATCAGTTTGCCGGCGGTCTTCTCATCTATCGGCCCGAGATCCTCCTGCTCCGATGCCAGGAAGAATAGCAAGCCGACGGGAATCTGGAGCGCTTGCGCGACGTTGGTAAGCGTCGAGAGTGTCGGGTCGCGCTTGTTGTTCTCGAGCATCGACAGGTACGAGACCGAGCAACTGGCCCGGCGCGCAACGGCACCCTGCGAGGCCCCCCGCCTTGTACGGCACAACCGGATCGCCCGCCCAATATTCATACCCTTTGCTTTCTCACCGACCGCGACCGGGCCGCATTCAATTTGCTGATTTTACCACCAGTGAAATAAAGACGGGCTCAACACCCGCGGCCCTGTCCTCATTGAGAGATCTCTCTCTCGGCAACCTCAGCAGGTTTCAGGCGTCATGGGGTCAATACGCGGGCGCCTGCATCCTCGAGCTACAGCGGCAGCATGGGTGCAACGCAGTGAATCTAATATTCAACAAGATATTGAATATAAAAGATTTTTCTCAACTTGCGGTCCAGTCCATCATGGGGGCGACCGAAAGCATGATTTCTTTTGGATTCAACATTTTAACTAGCTTTCGCCCCCTGTCGCAGGTGCACAAATTCCCGCTAAGTCATTGATATTCCCTTCCGATCCCGCACCAGTGTACCGTTACTGCGCCACAGGGAATTCGGTGCACCAAGGTATGGCGCTAGTAGAGAAAGAAGTGGTGAGCGATGGTCCGCCTGAAAGGCCATCCTACCAAGAGCATGACCTTCAACGGCCGTAAGGCTGCGAAGGAGTGGGGGAGACCGAGGACGCGCTTCAAGCCGGCAAAGCTCTGCCAGGCCCTAGCCCTACCCTGGCAGACGTAATCGACCGCTATGTAAAGGAACTGGAGAAGTTCAAGCCTGTAACAGATACCAAAAAAGCAATCTCACGCGCTGGAAAGAATCGCTCGGGGGCCGCGAAGCGGCGCCCCTTACTGGCCAAGACATTCTCGATCATGTCGTCCTTCGCTCCGAGAACATCGGACCGGTCACGATGCAAATCGAGTTGGCTACTTGGCCGAAACGTTGAACGCCGCCCGGTCACTCTGGACTATCTCCATTCTAGGCGCAGTGGCTGCGGCGCGCCCCACCCTCGCCCAGATCTCCGCACACCGGGGGGTTTCCAGCAGCTCGGAACGGAGTATCAGTACGTCGCTAGGGGCGGTCAGACCGAAGCGAACATGTCCGTTCCGCACACGAAACACGCGCACTTCGATGTCATAGCCAATCTTTATGGCGTCGCAGGGGCTACGCGTAACGACGGTCCTTCTCACCACCAAGCGCCCGGAAACAACGGCCCGTATACGTCGCTCGCCCGGAAAAGATCGGAACTGTGAGCCCAGCGGCGCAGCAGTTCGTCCAGGTCAGAAGGGTGCATGAATGGAACCAAGCACTCCCTTTCGCCCGCACGACCGGGCGCCCATACCTCGGTTGCGTGTCCAGATTCGAGTGTGATGAAGACGCGCGTGCGCCCTCGCGGCAGTGATGCAGTTCTCGCACGTATTGAAGGAGACAGGCTCGTCGACACCATTCACGCTGACGCGCCAATGTCAGCTCATCGAATCCGATGACGTTCCAAGCGCGGCCTCGGTACTTGAAGCTGTCGTTGTCGTGGCTGAGGTATCCGAACTCGACCATCGCGCCCCACGGGATACGCCAACGGTGCTCGTTCTTGTCGTAGACCGCGCCCTCTATGAAGGCCGGGTATAGTTCGTGCGACCGATCAATCAGATCCTTTAGTTCCGGGAAACTACGCCGGAACAGGATCGCGCGGTGCTGTGGGTGTTGAGGACCGTTGTGGGCCAACGCCCCCGCATCGATCAGCAGGGCATCGGATTTGCCGCCGCCGGCAGCACCGCCGCACAGAACCTCGAACTCATCGCAAACCAGAAACTCGGCTTGTTTCGCCATGGGCTGCCACACCACCTACTCGACGGGGTGGCGGGTGTCCATACATGGAACGTCAGGTCAGATGAATAGCACGACTCGGTGCAAAGAATATAGCTGGAAGTCACTGAGACGTAGCCGCCTAGACGCCCATCCGCCATGAACGCGACCTGCTTCGTCAGCCCGCTTGCTTAAGCTCTTCCTCCCTCAGCATTTGACTAATGCTGCGAGCCGGAACCAAATGATCGGCCGGCGGCATCGTCGCTATAGCGCGGTGAAGCCGGTCATAGAAGGCAATAAGCGCGCCCGCCGCCTCCTGAGCTGACGGAAGGGCGCGGAGTTCAGCGAATTGACTCAGTCTCTCGATGAAACCCTCCGGCCGTCGTGCTTGCAATGTCAGCCGCGCACTCTTTCCTTCCATTCGAGACCCCAGATGGAAGTTTAAAGCACCAAACCCTCTAATTTCATACGACCGACAGGATCGCCAGATTCGCTCGTCTAGCTCACGAGCCTCTTCGTCGCTTAGCCCACTGAACATAATAACGAGATCGCCCGACTCGTTGACGGCCACCCCATCTGCTCGATACAGCGCGTATCGGACAAGTTGCTCCCAACGCCCCAACGTATCCCAGGTAGCATCGACGTCGTCTTCCAGTGATCTACGAATCTCCGCGCGCTTCTCTGCCCTCCTTCGTTCCTTCACTACTTCCAAAAGAACCACTTCATCTTCAGGCATTGCAATGCACGGCGGCCGCAGTTCTTCTAAAGAAACCTGCCGCAGATCCAAGTGCTGGTGAGAAACCTTTACTCGCTCAAGCGCGACTACCGCAGCCTCAAGACCGGATATGTCGAACCATTCGCTGTAGCCGTCACTTACTTCCTCAAGCGGTCGGTGCCATCGATTCAGCTCGAAATGCAGCCAACTCTCCATCCTATCAATCGCCCAAGCTGGGCCTTCGATAATCGTTGTTCGATGCATGTCTAACTGGCGCAAACCGAGTTTGCGCCAGCGTCTTTTTGGGACAGACGCTGTCCCAACCTTGAACCTCAACCCATCCAATGGAACTGCGATATACAGGAAACGCCTAGCCACAACCACAGACGGCGCAATAATTAGTTCCGTGGGAGCTTCTGACATATCGTACCCCTGGTTCAACAGCCAGCCTAGATTAGACCTATTGCATGTGCCTCGGGGACGGGTAATACGTCAACCTTTCCGGGTTAGAACGAATGGATTTTCCTTACTCGTTACTACAGCGGGGATGCACTCAGACACCGCGACCGGGATACTCTCCAACGGCCGAGAATGCTCCTTGGCCGATACGATCACCACGCCTACCCGGTGCGCATGAGTCACGACCTTCTTCTCAGGGAAAGCATTGAACAGTTTCAGCGCAGTGTTGATCGTCCCCAGCTTGTCGGCGAACTTGAACTTGTGGGTCTCACCGACCTTCGTCTAGTCGGCGCCGCTGCCCTCTAATAGGTCAGCCACGTCCACCGGCGTAATGAACTTGGCCACGCCGTCCGGCCAGTCGCTCGGGGGCTTCAGCGACCCGGTGTCCGGGTCGAATAGTTGGCCGGGATCGGCGAATATCAGCGCGGCTAGCTCTCGCATGACGCCTTCGGCGGTCAATTGCGCCGCCGCCAGCGTCGTGCCGGTCAGCCAGTCCAACACTACGCGCACGTCTGGATGCTGGGCTAGTCCCCTGCTTTGCGCCTTCGCGGCCTTCTCCGTTTATCCGGCCGTCGCCGCGGCCTGCACTAAGCTCGGCGCAGTCGGGATCCGGGATGTCGCCGACTGGTGGGACAACCAAAGGAAGGGCTGATCGTCCTGACTGTTCGCACGCTACCTACCCGCTAGAGACGCCTATCGATGGCGTCGATCACTCACAGGCCGAAGTCACCGATTCCCCCACGCCCGCCAAATCCCGAGGTCTAGTAGAGTTCGGGACTGAGTCCACGCGGTTTGCCGCCGATGGCCTCGCCGGTCGGTAGCACGCTCAGTCTGAGCGCGTCGCGGCCGCCGCTATGCTGCCTCTGCGCAGGCAGCATACTTACGGTCGTCTTTGGAGAGGACACTTGGAAATGGAATCCAAACAGCGAGTGGTCGGACCGCCTGACCTACCCAGGCTGATTCAAGACGTTCTAGCCGAATTGGGATACGACGCAGACCCTGCAGCAGTGGCTGAACAGGTTCGGCGCCTCGATGTTGGCCTGCCTGCCGAGGACGAGTTCTCGGTCATATGCGCCTGGCTCGGGAAGTGCCAGCTTCTTCACAAACTCGACCAGCATCAACTACCGATTGCATCAAAACAGTTGTTCCAAGTTCCCGACCTGCTGGCCAAATTCTCGACGCAGGTGACTAAGTCTCCGGTGCTAATTGAGGTGAAATCGAAGTCGAAGAACGAGCCACTTTCCTTTACGCCCGAGTACATGACGCGCTTGCAGAACTACGCCGACATGGTGGGCATGCCGTTACTTGTCGCATGGAAGTTTATTGGCGTTTGGACGCTCTTTGAAGCGCGGCACATGAAGAAGGCCAAGAAGAACTTCAACATCACAATCAACAGGGCTATGCAGGAAAACATCCTCGGCAGATTGGCGGGCGATGTCGCATACCAGATCGGCGCAGGCGCAGGTTTACATCTTCGATTCCGCAAGGACAAGTTGCTTGGGACCGAAAAGCGCGATGATGGCTTCACGGAACAGTGGGAAGCGGCTCTAGATGACGTGGAATTTACTGACCGGGAGGGCGCACGCTGTACCGGCCTCGATGCTGAAGTTCAGTCATTGCTGATGGCATGGGACTTGAAGGAGACAGAAGAGCACTCGGACTCGCACGTCCACTTTCACTATGTTGCCGGGGGGGAGGGAATACAGTTCGCGCACACCGCACTAGTGCGCCTACTCAATTGGGAGTCACCCCAGAGTGCCCGGCCACACTGGCGAGATCTCATGCGAAAAGAGCAAGTGACCGCAAGCGTCGCGAACTTTTCTGCCGCGCTGGAGGCTGCCTACCGGCAAAAGGTGGTATCCCTCATTCTCCGCACGCAACCCCACACAGTGCCGGCCTTCTTAGAGCCTGCCACCGACTAGGCTCTCGGGAGCTTATCCAGCCCGATCAGGGCTGCCTGGATCGCACACGTCTTCGCAACAGATAGGCACTCTGCGTAGGCGCAGCCCATTCGCTAGACATCTTGGATGGACTGGCGCACCGTCAGCGCACCAGGCCACTTATAAATCATTAAAAAGGAATCCGTCCAGTCCATCATGGGGGCGACGGACAACTTCAGCGCCTGCGGATCGATGGGAGTTGCGTTGGGCTCGGCCACGGGTCTTCACGGATCGCGGCGGCGCGGGGGGCGGCGCCGTGGCGTGCAGTGTAGCAACCGGGGGGTTCGACGGGCCGGGCAGGCCCGGACCGCGGCGGCGCCGGGCCTGCGCAGATCGGGACAGGCGCAGCCGATGCCGGTCGAGCCTGCGCGGGCCGCCATGCCCTGCCGGTGCGGTCGGCTGCGCTGTCTGGAATTCGAGGCGGCCGGGAGTTCTGCCGGCCCGTCCAGGCTCGAACGGGCTCGCGCCGGGCTCGATAGCGATAGCCCCACTCATCACAGCCCAGGCCACCGCGGGCGGAGCGCCGCGGATCGAAGACCCGCGACGGTCCGCCGGCCGGCGGCGCAAGCGCCCGCCCGGGCGCTCGCGCCGGCGCCGCTCACTCCGCAGCCGACTCGGCCAACTGCGACTTCAGCAGACGGTTGATCTGCTTCTGCGTGCTGTCGATCATCTTCAGCTTAATCTTGCCGTTGCCCTTGACCTCGCCCGCCACCGGGTAGACCTCTTGTTCCCGCGGCAAGGGCTTGGCCGCGCAGGTGGTGAACTTCGCCGCGGGCAGTTCGCCGCGCACCAGCCAGTTCTCCACGGCGCCGTCCACGCACTCGTCGCCGTAGGGGTACAGGCCGTGGCTGCCTTCGTTGTCCACGCTGACCAGGTAGTGGTTCTTGATGGTCTGCGCCGAACGCAGGCCGGCCTCGTAGGGAGTGGCGGCGTCGAGTTCGGACTGGACCAGCAACGTGGCCGGGTAGCTGTGGGCCTGGGCCTTGGGCATCGAGGTGGCGGCCGGCCAGTTGGCGCAGGCCGGGGGTTGCACGCTCGGGCCGATGAAGGGGAACTTCTTCTGCAGGTTCGCCGCCCAGGACGACCAATAGCCCTGGCTGGAATTCCACTGGCCGTCCTGGCAACGGATCGCGTTGAACGCGCCGCCGACCGTGACCGCCTCGTCGGCTTGCGCGGCCGCCAGCTTGGCGACCTCGGCCTGCATCTTCTTCACCCAACCCGCGGCGATCTTCTTGTCGGTGGCGTCCAGGCCCGGGTGCGCCTGGATCTGCGCTCCCAGCAACGCGACCTCGTCGGCGAGCAGTTGCGGGTCGGCGTGGTCCTGGGCGTCGGCGAAGTTGTCGATGACCAGTTGCACCAGGCCCGCGGCGGAGGGGTAGTTGGAGGTGGAGTACATCGCGCCGATGATGGAGTTCAGCACCAGCCTGCCCAGGCCCGAGCGCGTGCCGCCCGCGGCTTCCCAGCGCTGCCGGATGACGACCGGGTCGGCGCCGAGGCCATAGGTGTCGTTGTGGCGGGCGATGTAGGGCAGCAGCGCTTGCTGGAACTGGCGGTCGCGCGACTTGGGTTGCAGGTCCCAGGTTTCCTGCAGCGACTTGCGGGTCAGGTCGGTATTGGAGTCGAGCACGAAGCGATGCACGTTGTCGGCGAACACGCGTTGATACCAGGTGCCGAGCCAGGTGCCGTAGGAATAACCGATATAGCTGAGCTTGCGCTTGCCCATCAGGTGGCGGATGAAGTCCATGTCATACGCGGTCTGCTCGGAATTGATGTACGGGGCGAGCGGGTTGTCCAGGCAGCCCTTGGCCAGGTTGGCGCCGTCCGTCCAGGCGTCCTCGCCGGGCACGTAGCGGCAGTTCAGCGGCGTGCTCGCGCCGGTGCCGCGCGGGTCGAAGCCGACCACGTAGAAATTGGCGTCGATCTCCTTGGCCACCACCCGGTAGTAGCCCGGGTAGATCGTCCCCGACGCGCCCGGGCCGCCGGGGTTGACCGTCATCAATTCGGCGTTGGCCGACTTGCCCTTCACCCGGCTGATCTTCACCGTGAGGGTGTTGCCGTCGCGCGAGTCGTGCCAGTCGCGCGGCACGGTGACGTCGGCGCATTCGGTGAGGATGCCCCTGGAAGCCAGGATCCCATCGATCTCGGCGGTGTCCGCATCGAAGCCGCAGGTGGACGAGTCGCGCCAGACCAGTTGCTGGTTGGCCAGCGGGCCGGCCAGCGCGGCGATGTCCGGTGCGGCGCCCTTCTTGGGTGCGGCGACGGCAGTGGCCAGGCAGGCAGTCCCGAGCAAGGAGGCTGCAATCAGTACGGAAAGACGGTTCCTGTTCATTTCGATAGGGCTCTGTCGGAGGGATCGGGAGTGGAAACGGGGCGCCGCAGCCAGCACTGATCGCCAGCGCCGGTCCAATTACAAACGCACCAACCCGCGCTTCCCCCACCTCGCTCGGCGATCCCGCAGCGCGCCCCCGGGGCGACGGCGCCGTTGCCGCGCATTGCATTGCACCGGATCGATGACGCATCCGCGCCCGATGCGTGTCTGCGCATGCGGCGGCGACGAATGCGCGCGGCGGCGCGGCCTCGCCCAAGCACACTTCCCGGCACGCTCGGGAAGTGTGCTTGCTTCGACCCAAATCGATCGGGCTCGGGCCTGGGCAGCAGGCGGCCACGCCTCGCCTGCTGCCTGGATATCACCAGAGGTAGGAATACCCGACCTTGAGCACCGCCCCCGGCGCCGGCAAGCGGCTGGTGTTATCGCCGCTGCGGAGCAACTGGCTATACAGGGGGAAGTAATAGCGATCGAACAGGTTCTCCACGCCGATCGACAGTTTGCTGTGCCGGTCGATGCTCCACTGGCTGGCCCAGTCCACCGTCACATAGCCGCGGGTGTCGTAGCGGCCGAAGCTGTTGCGGCCGCGCAGGCGGTAATCCTTGGAGGAGAACGAGGTGGCCTGGATGCGATGGTGCCAGCGTTCGGACGGGCGGTATTCGATGTAGCCGGTGAGCTTCAGCGGCGGAATGCGGTAGCCGCTCATGTCCTGGTCGCCCGCCCCGCCCTGCGGCAGCTCGCGTCCTTTCAGCCAGGAAACCGAGCCGCCGCCGGACCAGTCGGAATTGGCGTCGGCATAGTCCAGCTCGGCTTCGATGCCCTGGACCTTCTCGCGCGTCCTGAGCAAGACCAGCCCGTTGTTGAAACTCTGCACCGCGCCCAGGTCCGAGCGCGACTGGAAAGCGTTGACGCTGGCCGACAGCCTGGAAAACGTGCCGCGCCAGCCCAGCTCGTGGATCTTGGTCTTCACCGGGCGCAGGTTGGAGCTGTCGATGTCGAAGGCCGGGGTGGCGTTGCGCACCACCACGCCGATGTCCGGCAGCTCGAAGCCCTGGCGATAGGCCGCGTAGAACTCCTGCCCGCTGGCCGGGGCGAAGATCAGGCCGGCGTTGTAGATGGTGGACGCGTAGTCCACGGTGCCGCCGCGCACCGGCCGCGGATCGGGCACGCGCGACTGCGACAAGGGCATGAAGTCGTCGAAGGACGCCTTGGCGCGGTCGTGGCGGATGCCCACTTCGGCCGACCAGCGCGCATCGAACTTGTGCTGCAGCTGGCCGAGCACGCCGAAGCTGCGCGTGGTCACTCGCGGCATGTACAGGCGCTCGCCGATCTTGTCGAACACCCGCCCGCCGGAAGCGTCGTACAGCGCAGGATCGAACACGTCCAGCGGCATCTGACTGCGTTCGCGGTTGAAGTCCGCGCCCCACACCAGCAGGGTCTTGCGGTCGCTGCCGAACGGCGTCTTCACCGTCAGGCGCCCGCCGAGCACGTCCGATTCCTGGATCGCCTGGTCCACGTTGGCGCCGCGCACGGACACGGCGCGCGCGTCGAAGGGCGGGAAGCGGGTGAAGAAGTCGCGGTAGTACAGTTGCGCGGCCAGCGTGCTTCCGGCCAGGTCGCGGTGCTCGTATTCCAGGCCCGCCAGGGTGTTGCGGACCCGGTTCTGCCGCTCCAGCCGCAGCCCCCGCACCGCGCGCGCCGGGCGGCTGCCCGCGGGGAACCGCGCCACCGACGGGTCGGCGGCGTAGTCGGTGTCTTGCTTGGCGTCGTAGTGGCTCAGCGACAATTGCAGGCGCTGGTCGGCGCCGAAGTCGAAGCCGAGCTTGGCCGAGCCGTTGAACACTTCCGAATCGAACAGGTCGCCCTGGGCCGGCTCCGGCGCGATCCGCCGGCCCTTGCCGTCGTAGGAGCCGCCGACACGGCGCAGTCCGAGGCTGAGCGAGTAGTCCGCGGCGCCGCGTCCGCCGGACAGGTAGTGCTGGAATTCGCCGCCCAGGCCGGCAGCGGACAGATGCGACAAGGCCGCCACCCCGGTGAGCGCGGTTTCCATCCGCGCTTGTCCGTCGGGGCGGCGGGTGCGGATGGAGATCACGCCGCCGGGCGCGCCGCCGCCGTAGAGCGCGCTGCTGCCGCGCAGGACCTCGATCTGCTCGATGTCGAAGGGGTTGATGTTGGTCAGGTTGCGCGAAGAATCGCGGCCGGTGTTCAAAGGCACGCCATCGACCAGCACCAGCATGTTGCGCCCGCGCAGGGTCTGGCCGTAGTCGGTCAGGGTGTGGCTGGAGCCGGCCATGCCGGGCGTGGCCTTGGCCAGCAAGGTAGCCACCGAGTCCGAGCCCAGGCGCAGCACCTCGAGCTTGGGCCGGTCCAGCACGGTCACCGCCTGGGTCGGCGCCATCACCAGGTTCTGGGTGCGCGCGGTCACGGTGACCGCGGACAGTTCGGTCAGGGCCGAGCCCTGTGCCGCTTCGCTCGGCGCTGCGGGCCGGGCCGGCGGCGGTGCGGGTGCCGGCGCGGTGGCAGCGGCGGCCTGCAGGACATAGCCGTTCTGGCCGACAGGCACGGCGCTCAAGCCACTGTGCTGGAGCAGTGCATCCAGGGCGGCCTGGACGCTGTAGCGGCCGGCCAGACCCTGCGTCGCGCGTCCCTCGACCTGAGCGGCCCGCAGGCTCAGGTTGATGCCGGATTCGGCGGCCAGGCGCATCAGCGCGGGACCGAGCGGACCGGCGGGGATGCGGTAGTCGCGGGCCGCGCCGGTCGCGGCGACGGCCGTTGCGGCCGGGGAGGCGCCGGCAGAGGCGATCTGGCCCGCGGCCTGGGCGGATTGCGCCGCGCCGGCGCAACCCGCCAAAGCCAGGGCCAGGGCCTGCACCCGGACAGTGGGTCGAGGCGCGGGACGGCGCGCCGGAGAGGACTGGGAAGACATGGAGCGCGGTTCCTACGGAGAGTCTGCAGAAGTGGCTTGCTGGAACTGGGACAGGCGAGCGGCGGAAACCGGACAGGCCTCGGCGCGGCACCACGCGCAGCCAACAGCGGCTGCGCTGCCGCACCCTCACCGGCAGGCCCTGTTCGATCAAGCGCAGCACAGCATCGGTGTCGGCGAGCTGATAGGTGCCGGAGACCGGCAGCGCGGCCGCGCGCGGATCGGATTCCAGCAGGCCGGGCCGATAGCGGGCCAACTCGTCCACGAAGCGCCCCAGCGGCATCGCCTCGACCATCGGCACGCCGAACGTCCAGCCCTCGCTGTCCAGCGGCGCGGGCCGCGCCGGGGTCAGGTCCGCCTCGCTGAGATCGGCTTGCCAGCCCGCCTCGAACAGGCCGCGCTGGCCCGAGCCGCCGGCCTGCACCTCCACCCGGCCCAGCACTATCTTCAGCGTGGCCTGGCCCGGACGGCGGTGGACCAGAAACCGGGTGCCCAGCGGCTGCGGGCGGCTTTCGCCTGTCCACCCAATAAGGCCGCGCTGGCGATTGCCGGTCCGGTGCGGTCTGCGCCAGCACTTCGCCCTGGAGCACGCGGACGAGGCGGTGCGAGCGGTCGAACTCCACCTCGACCGCGGTCCGGGTGTTGAGCAGCAGGCGGCCACTGCGTTCGAGCCGGTTGGGCAACAGGCGCTTGGCAACCACCGCCAGATACGCCCGCGGTTCGCGCACCAGCGACAAGCCCTGGGTGCTGGCGCAAATGCGGGCGAAGGTGTCCTGGACCTCGTCGGCCGCGTCGTGGCGGCGGCCCATGCGCCGGTGCAGCCAACCGGCCAGCCAGGCATGGCGGTCGAGATACAACGCTTCCAGACAAGCGCTGTGCCCGGATCGGTCTAGGGCGGCATTCATGGAGTCGGACAAGCGCCGGGCGCCGGGCATGACGCGAATGAGAATTGCTAGCATCATAGCAGGCACACAGGGCCGTGCCCGGTCTGCCTCGTCGCCCCGACCGTCGCCCCGACCGTCGCTCGGCCCCGCGTCGGCGCGCCCAGCCCTGGATCGCTCCGGCGCCAGCGCCAGCGCCAGCGGCGGATCGTTCGCGCCCGTCCGCCCCGCGTCCTTCAGCGGCTCCTCGTCCTTGCCTATCGCGTGCGCCTGTCGCGTGCGCCGAAAACGACCCAGCCCGGCTCGCGCCGGGCTGGGTCGTTTCTTCTGCGCCGAGAACGCGACGGCGAGTTACAAGTCGATGCCGAAGCCGACGCCGGCGGAGGAATCGTCGTCGCTGAAGGCCCCGCCGATGCTGAAGGAAGCGCGATCGCCGATGGCCTTGGAATAGCCCACCGACAGCGCGCTCTCCCCACCCTGCCAACCGGCACCGACCGCGATGCGTCCGCGCGGGCTGCGGCTGTTGGCGGCGTTGATCGACATGTTCATCATCGCCGTGCTCATCGCCCCCTGCCGGTCCAGGCGTTCGTCCAGGGTGCGCAGGCGATGGTCCACGTCGTCGCGCAGCTGGGTGAAGCTATCGTTGAGTGCGCCGAAGCGCTGGTCGGTGTAGGCATTGGCGCTGCTGAGCGAACGCGCCGCGGCACCGTCGGCATAGGTGTTGGCGGTGGCCAGGGCCGAAGCGGCCTGTTCGGGAGTCACCGCCGCCGGCACCGGCAACGCGCCCGGCGCCGCGACCTGCTGCGGCGAGGCCGCGGCCACAGGCTGGGCAGACTGGGCGGACGCCGCCGGAGCGCCGTCCGGGGTCGTGGGCGGCTCGCTCGTGGCGGTCTTCGGCTCGGTGCTGGCGACCGCCGCTTCGGGCGCGGTCGTGGCAGTAGCGGCCGTGGCGGCCGTGGCCGTCGCTGCGGTGGCCGTGCCCGCTGGCTGCGCCTGCGGCGAGGCCGCATCCGCCCCCGTCGCGTTCGTGCCCGGCTGGCCGCCGGTGCGGCCGAACAGGTCGGTCAGCTTACCGTCCACCGCGGCGAAGGCAGCGCCCACGTCGCGATAGCTGCCTCCCTGGATGCGGTAGGTCGGCGCCAGGAACGCGCCGCCGGAGAAGCCAGCGCCGCCGCCGAGCGCGCGCGCGATCAGGTTGAGCTGGCCGACGTTGGCCGCATCGGTGTCCTGGCTGCCGGCGCCGACATTGACCAGTTGCCGGGTGCGCCCGCTCTTGCCGATGGACACGCTGTTGTCGCGGTCGGCGACCGAATCGGCGCCCACGGCGACGCTGTTGCGCGCATTGGCGCGGGCGTTGGCGCCCACCGCGGTGGCATTGAAGCCCGACGCCGACGCACCGGCGCCATAGGCCGAGGCGAAACCGCCATCGGCGCTGGCACCGGCGCCGACCGCCGAAGCCGAAGCGCCGCTGGCGTTGGCGTTGGCGCCGGCCACGGTGGACAAGGCACCGCTGGCGCTGGCGCCGGCGCCCACGGCAGTGGCGTAGTCGGCGCTGGCTGCGCTCTGCTGGCCGATGGCGCTGGCGCCCTCGGCGCTGGCGTTGGCGCCGGCGCCCAAGGCGGTGGCATCGGCCGCCGAGGCCTGTGCGCCGGCGCCCGCGGCCAGGGCCTGCGCGCCCTGGGCCTGGGCGTCGTCGCTGCCGTCGTTGGCGCCGTCGGCCTTGAAGTAGCGCGAGGTGCGCTCGCCGCTTTGCGCCACGGCGTTGAGTTGGTCGAGATTGACCGCGTCGGTGCCTTCGGTGCCGGCGGCGAG
Source organism: uncultured Lysobacter sp. (assembly GCA_966185905.1). Lineage (GTDB taxonomy): Bacteria > Pseudomonadota > Gammaproteobacteria > Xanthomonadales > Xanthomonadaceae > Lysobacter. Next base: position 472 of record CBIFVU010000024.1, on the reverse strand, counting down.
GTTGGCGATCTGGCGCTCGCCGCCCGCGCTGCCCACCGAGACGGTGTTGTCGCGGTCGGCCACCGATTCGGCACCCAGGGCGACGCTGTTGGCGCCGCTGGCGGTGCTCAGGGCGCCCAGGGCGGTGCTGCTGTCGCCCTCGGCGGTGCTCCAGAAGCCGAACGCGCCGGCGTTGACCGCCAACGCTTCGGCGGCGACGCCGAAAGCAGAAGCGCGCGCTTCAGTGGCGCGCGTGTTCAACGCGCCCTGCCGCGGATGCAGGAAGGTGCCGCCGACGGCGAGGCTGGATTGCCCCGAAGCGGTGGCCCCAAAGCCCACCGCGGTCGCCAGTTGGCCGCTGGCGGCGGTGTTGCCGCCAAGGGCCAGCGAGCCTTCGCCGGAAGCCGCCGCGCGGCGGCCCAGCGCCGAGGCGTACAGCGCGCTGGCCTGCGCCTCGAAGCCTTGGGCGATGCTGCCTTCGCCGCTGGCCACG
>CBIFVU010000023.1:0-30008 GCA_966185905.1 uncultured Lysobacter sp. | reverse complement strand
TCGGTGCCGATCGTGCTGAGCAAGCTGCGCGAGATGGGCCGGCTGAAGAAGGGCAACCGCGTGGCCCTGCTGGGCATCGGCTCGGGCCTGAACTGCTCGATGGCCGAGGTGGTCTGGTAAACCGCCGTCGTCCGCGCCCGCCAGGGCGCGCAACGGCCGACGAGGGCCCGGTGCGCGAGCGCCGGGCCTTTTCGTTTGCGCGCCCCGCCGGCTTGCTATAGTCCGGGATCTTCGCGCCGCGCGGCCGCGCCGCGCCTCAGGGACCTTCCAAACCGCAAAGGAGCTGCCCCATGGCCCAGCCCAAGAGCCATCTCGAGATCGCGCTCGCCTCGATCCCGGTGTTCACCAACGACGGCACCCTCGACACCGCCGAATTGCAGAAGCTGCTCGATCTGGCCCTGCGCGACCAGGCCGTGGACGAGGACGAGAAGCGCGTGCTCGCCAACATCTTCCGTCAGGCCGAGCTCGGCACGCTGGACGCCGAGGTCAAGCGCCGCATCGACCAGGCGCGCCGGCAGCACGGCATCCCGGCCTGAGCCGGGCGGGGCGCTCCGCCTGTCGGCCTGCGCGGGCGGGCCGGCGGCGATGTCCGCACCCGCACGCTGTCGCGCCGGCGTCCCCGGAGGGTCTTTCTGCGTCCGTCGCCTCCCCGGCAGGCGGTTTTCCATGCAGCCCGCCCCCGGGGCGTCAGCCTCCCGGGCCGGCCCCGCCTCGTCCCGTCCGAGGGCCCTGGCTGGGTGCCCCGTCGATCACCACTCGCAGGTTCTTACATGTCAGGTCTTGCGAATGTCACATGTGATGATTTAACGTGACCGGCATGGAACGCCGATCCTCCGCCTACTACCAGCGCCGCCATCGCGAGCGATTGCGCGAGAAGGGGCTGGTGAAGAAGGAGCTGTGGGTGCTGCCCGAGTTCGCCGACGAATTGCTGGCGGTGGAAAAGCGGATGCGGCAGCCGCTCGGCGCGGCGTCGGTGCGCGAACGCGCGGGAGGCGGGATGGGCGAGGGCCGGGTGTGGACCGCGGCGGGCTTGTACGAGGCGCTCCGCCAGACCGAGGACTTCGTCCACGGGCCGTCGCAGTTGGAGCTGATCGACGGCGCCGAGCCGAGCTTGCACCTGGTCATGGCCGAATACGGCGACCTGCCGCTGTTCCTGGCCGTGGTCGGCGAGCAGATCGTGGTCGAAGCGCTGCTGTGGCCGGTGGCGCAGGTGCGCGACGCGGCCGCCTTCAACGAAACGGTCCTGCGCACCCACAAGCTCTTCCCGCTGTCGACCATCGGCATCGAGACTCTGGCCGACGGCGAGCCGGTGTACACGATGTTCGGCGCGCTCAGCGCCCGTTCCTCGCTGTCCAATGTGCTCTACGAGATCGAGACTTTGGCCGACAACGTCATCAAGGCCACCGAGGCCTATGCAGCGCAGCTGCTGGAGGCGGCCTGATGCCCAGGAGCGACAACGGCATCTGGAGCAAGCTGCTGACTTCGATCCGCAGCGGCGCGCACGAGATCGGCGAAGCCTGGGCCGACAGCCAGGCGTTGCGCCTGCTCGACCAGGAGATCCGCGACTGCGACCTGGAGCTGCGCCAGTCGCGCGAGGCGCTCGCCCACTTGGTCGCGCGCCACGCCCAGGCCCAGCGCGCTATGGCCGAGTCGGCCGCCAAGATCGAGGAATACGAGGGCTATGCGCTCAAGGCGCTGGCCGCCGGCGATGAGCCGCTGGCGCTGGAAGTCGCCGACAAGATCCTGCAGTTGCAGGCCGCGCACGTCGATGACGAGCAGCACGCGCAGCACTTGGCGGCCAGCGCGGCAGAACTGCGCAAGGCCGTGGCGATGGCCGAGGGCAGCATCCGCCGGCTCAAGCAGCAACTGGACACGGTCAAGGCCACCGAAAGCATGCAGCGCGCCCAGGCCGCGGTCGCGCATCGCTACGCCGGGCCGCAGAACCGATTGCAGACCGCGGTGGATTCGCTGGCCCGGATCAAGCACCGCCAGGCTGAGCGCGGCGCGCGCATGGAAGCCGCCGCCGAACTGGCGCGGCAGGAGCGCGGCGATGCACTGGAGCGCAAGCTGCGGCAGGCCGGGATCATGTCCGACCAGGCTGGCGCGGAGGCGGTGCTGCAACGTCTGCGGCAGAAAGCGCCGGGCTGACCGGCGGAATCGAGAAGGCGCCGCGCGGACCGCGGCGAGTGGGGAAGGGAGGGGTGCGATGGGCGAGTTCCTGGAAATCGTGTTTGCGTTTCCGACGGCGTTCTACACCGTGCTGCTCGGCGTGGTGGTCGGCTACTGGCTGTTGTCGGCCACCGGGCTGGTCGGCGTGGACGTGGCCGACGGCCTGTTCGGCGCCGGAGACGGGCACTTCCATGCCGACGGCCATGCGCACGCGGCCGGCCACGGCGTGGAGGCCGGGCACCAACCGAGCATCTTCGACCCGCTGATGCGGCTGGGCCTGGGCGGCATTCCGGTGACGGTGGTCATCAGCGTGCTGGTGGCCAGCGCTTGGACCCTGAGCTTCCTGGGCGACAAGTACCTGCTGCGCCTGCTGCCCGACGGCAGCCTGCGCCTGGCCGCCGGGCTGGGCATCATCGTCGCCGCCTTCGTGGTCTCCATTCCGGTCGCGGCCCTGGCCCTGCGCCCTCTGCGCAAGCTGTTGGCGCGGATGCGCCCGGAGCCGCCGCGGCCGCTGCTGGGACAGACCGCGGTGGTGCGCAGCCCGGTCAACCGCGGCACCGGCACGGCGGCGCTGGAAGACGGCGGCGCCGGCCTGATCCTGCAAGTGCGCGAGGACAGCGGCGCCGGCTTCAAGCACGGCGACAAAGTCGTGCTGATCGAATACCTCGCCGACCAGAACGCCTACCGCGTGGTCAGCGAAGACGAATTTCGCGGCGCCTGAGCCGCTCCAACGCAGTCCAGACGCAGCTCAGGCCGCCGCGTCCGCAACCTGTAGTCATAGGGAGATGCAAACATGAACATTCCTTCCGGCATCCCGCTGATCCTCAGCCTGGTCGGGCTCGGCCTGCTGATCGTGTTCGTCCTGCTGATGATGTTCAAGGCCTTCTACATCAAGGTCCCGCAGGGCACGGCGCTGATCGTCAACGACATGTCGTCCACGCCGAAGGTGCACTTCACCGGCGCGCTGGTGTATCCGGTGATCTACAAGAAGGAGTTCATGAAGATCTCCTTGATCACCCTGGAGGTCGACCGCCGCGGCAAGGACGGGCTGATCTGCCGCGACAACATGCGCGCGGACATCACCGTGGCCTTCTACCTGCGCGTCAACGAGACCCAGCAGGACGTGCTCAAGGTGGCCAAGGCCATCGGCGTGGAGCGCGCTTCCGACCGCACCGCGGTCAACGAGCTGTTCAACGCCAAGTTCTCCGAGGCGCTGAAGACCGTCGGCAAGCAGATCGATTTCGTCAAGCTGTTCGAGAACCGCCAGGAATTCCGCGACCGCATCATCGAGGTGATCGGCAACGACCTCAACGGCTACGTGCTCGAGGACGTGGCCATCGATTACCTGGAGCAGACCCCCAAGGCCTCGCTGGATCCGACCAACATCCTCGACGCCGAGGGCATCCGCAAGATCACCGAACTGACCGCCGCGCAGAACGTGATCACCAACGAGCTCGAGCGCAACGAGCAGTTGGCCATCACCAAGAAGAACGTGGAGACCCGCGAGGCCATGCTCGCGCTCGAACGCCAGCAGGCCGACGCCGAGGCGCGGCAGAAGCGCGAGATCGAGACCATCCAGGCGCGCGAGCAGGCCGAGACCACCAAGGTGCAGGAAGAAGAGCGCCTGAAGGCCGAGCAGGCGCGCATCGCCGCGCAGGAGCAGATCGACATCCGCGAGGAGAACCGCCTGCGCGAGGTCGAGGTGGCCCAGCAGAACCGCCAGCGCGCGGTCGTCATCGAAGTCGAGAAGGTCACCCGGGCCAAGGACCTGGAAGTGGTCTCGCGCGAGCGCGAGGTCGAGCTGAACCGGATCGAGAAGGAAAAGGCGCTGGAAGAACAGCGCAAGGACATCGCCAACGTGATCCGCGAGCGCATCGCGGTCGAGAAGACCGTGGCGCAGGAAGAGGAGCGGATCAAGGAAGTGCGCCAGGTTTCCGAGGCCGACCGCGCCAAGCAGGTCACCGTGCTGGCCGCGCAGGCGCTGGCCGAGGAGGAACTGGTGCGCCAGGTCAAGCAGGCCGAGGCCGACGAGGCGGCGTCCAAGCACAAGGCCGCCGAGATGACGGTGCTGGCCCAGGCCGAGCTGGAAGCCGCCGGCAAGACCGCCGAGGCCAAGAAGAAGCTGGCCGAAGGCATCGAAGCCGAGCGCGCCGCGCCCGGCCTGGCCGATGCGCGGGTGCGCGAGATCACGGCCGCGGCGGCCGAGAAGGAAGGCCTGGCCAAGGCGCGCGTGATCGCCGAGACCTTGGCCGCCGAGGCCAAGGGCGAGCAGGAGAAGGGCCTGGCCCAGGCGCGGGTGATCGAAGCCCAGGCCGACGCCAAGCAGAAGCAGGGCCTGGCCGAGGCCAAGGTGCTGGAGGAGAACCTGTTCGCGCAGGCGCGCGGCGAGGAGCAGCTGGGCTCGGCCAAGGCCAAGGCGACCAAGGACCTGGGCCTGTCGGAAGCCGAAGTGCTGCTGCAGAAGTTCAAGTCCGAGGCCGAGGGCCTGGCGCAGAAGTTCGGCGCGCTGGATTCGCTCAGCGACCAGGCGCGCGCGCACGAAGAGTTCCGCATGCAGCTGGAGAAGAGCTTCGAGCAGGCCATCGCCGGGATCCAGGCCAACAAGGAGATCGCCAAGGAGCAGTCCGAAGTGCTCTCCGCTGCGCTCAGCAAGGCCAATATCGACATCGTCGGCGGCGAAGGCGCGTTCTTCGACTCCTTCGCCAAGGCCCTGTCGGTGGGCAAGGCGATCGAAGGCGTGGCCGGCAAGAGCCCGATCGTGCAGGACGTGCTGCAGCGCATCCTGGCGCGCGCCGAGGCCAAGCCCGGCGACCAGGCCGCCGGCCAAGCGGCGCTGGATTCCTGAGCGCGCCCGCGCAGCGCATGGAGCGCGCCGCCCCGGCCCGGGGCGGCGCATCGCAGTGATCCCGGCGGCGCGCGAGCGCGCCACCGGGCCCGTCGGCGGTAGGGACGGCAGAACGGACGGTAGGACCTAACATGGCGGAGACCAAGCCCGCCGCGGCAGCGGCCGCGGGCGCCCACAACGCAGCCGAAGGCGGCGCGGACCCCGGCAGCGGCGCTGTCGATCAGGCGGTCGCTCAAGGCGGCGCCTATGAAGTGCTGAGCAAGCGCCTGGCCGAACAGGGCCAGCGCCTGCGCGGCATCGCCCAGGCCCTGAACGCGCAACGCCTGGCCGAGTTCGGCAGCAGCCAGATGGAAGTGGTCGGCCGCTTCCGCATCCGCACCGAGAACAATTGCGTGGCGCGCGACATCGTCCAGGTCGGCGACTTGCTGGTGTTCGGCTACAACGTGTTCCTGGGCCTGAAGAAAGAGACCGCCGTCGCCGACGTGTTCTCGCTCTACAAGCTGGCGCAGGGGCCGGAGGGCTACGACGTCACCCCGGTCGAGCTCAAGGGCAGCTTCCTGGGCGGCGACAGCTTCGCCAACGATTTCCGCGAGCTGTACGCTTATTACAAGCACACCCGGCTGATCCAGCTGATCGTGCGCGACGGCAAGCTGCTGGCGGCGTTCCAGATCGGCGAGCGCATCACCGATTTGCGCGTGTTCCGCTGGTCGATCGCGCCCGGCGGCGAAGTGCGTTACATCGACAACCGCGGCGAGCGCGACATCGCGCTGCCGGCGCCCTACGATTTCGAATGGACCCGCGCCACCCGCGACATGGTGGTCAACGGCCGCCACCCGCACCTGAACATCCTCGACAGCGTATTCGTGGAGACCGTCGGCGGCGACCTGACGGTCAAGATCGAGAACAACAGCGAGGACGGCCAGGGCATCTACCGCGAGCCGGTGGCCGACAAGACCCAGTCGCTGGACGACGCCCAGGTCGATTACGCCAAGGTCGGCAGCCTGATCCTGCTCAAGATCCTGCCCTATCGCGAGGAGCAGTGGCGCTACCTGGTGTTCAACACCCTCACCCGCAAAGTGGTGCGGCTGGACGAGATCGGCCTGGCCTGCATCCAACTGCCCGAAGACCACGGCATCATCTTCCCCGGCGGCTACTACCTGCAGAACGGCGAGCACAAGCGCTTCGACCAGGCGATGGACGGGATGCGCTACAAGCGCAACATCCGTTCGCCCAACGGCGAGGACGTGATGTACCTGTTCTACGAGCCCGAGCAGGGCCGTACCGCGATGTTCACCTACAACATGATCGAGCGGCGGCTGCAGTCGCCGATCTTCGGCCATGGCTATGCGCGCCTGGAAGACGGGCGCATGGTGATCTTCGCCACCGAGAGCGACGAGCCGACCCGGGTGCACCCGATGCAGGTCTGGCAGACGCCCTACGCCAGCGAGGAATACGCCGCGCGGCAGCCGGCGGGCAACACCTTCATGGGCCGGATCGGCAACGCGGAGTTGGTGCGCGGCGTGTCCGAGCTGGTCAGCCTGAGCCGCGAGATCGAGGCCACCGAGGTCTCGGCCCAGCGCTACGGCCTGCTGGCGCAGAACACCCGGCGCCTGTTCGACGCCCACCACTGGCTCAGCGATCCCAACTGCGGCGAGGTTGCGCCGTTGCTGCGCGAGATCGCGGCCACCGCCGAATCGGTGCTGGACGAATACGAGAAGGTCGAGGGCATCCGCAGCCAGTCCGAACGCGCCATGCGCGAGGCGCAGAGCCGGCAGAAGGCGCTGATGGACAGCCTGCAGCCGGAGAACTGGGAGCGCGTGCAGGAGTTCGTCGCGGCGCTCAACGGACTGACCGCGCAGCGCGGGCATTTGCTGACCATCCGCGACTATCGCTACATCGACGTGGCCGCCATCGATGCGATGGAACAGGCCCTGGTCGCCGCGCACGAGCGCATCGGCGCGGCCACCGGCGCGTTCCTGGCCGGCGACAAGGCGCTGGCGCCGATGTCCGAGCGCCTGCAGGCGCTGGACGCCCAGGCCCAGGCCGCCACGACCGTGACCCAGTTGGCCGAGCCGCTGGCGCAGATGCAGGCCATGTCCGCCGACCTGGACATGCTCTCGGGCCTGATGGCCACGCTCAAGGTCGACGACGCCACCCAGCGCACCCGCGTGGTCGAGGCGATCTCGGAGATCTACGCCCGGCTCAACCAGGCCAAGGCCCGCGCCGATCAGCGCCGCAAGCAGCTCGGATCGGCCGAATCGGTGGCCCAGTTCGGCGCCCAGTTCACCTTGTTCGGGCAGAGCATCGCCAGCGCCCTGGCCCTGGCGCAGGACCCGGAGAAGGCCGACGAACAGCTCTCGCGCCTGCTGGTGCAGCTGGAAGAGCTGGAAAGCCAGTTCGGCGAGCACGAGGCCTTCCTCGGCGACATCCTGAGCAAGCGCGAGGAGTTGCTGGAGACCTTCGAGGCGCACAAGCAGGCCCTGCTCGATGAGCGTCAGCGCAAGGCCCAGGCGGTGATGGACGCGGCCGCCCGGATCCTCGACGGGCTCGGCCGCCGCACCGCGCGCTTCGCCAGCGCCGACGAGCTCAACGCCTTCTTCGCCGGCGATGCGCTGATCCTCAAGCTGCGCGAGCTGGCCGAACGCCTGCGTGCGCTCAAGGACAACGTCAAGGCCGACGATGTCGAAGCCCGGCTCAAGGGCGCGCGCGACCAGGCCGTGCGCGCGCTGCGCGACCGCACCGAATTGTTCGAGGGCGGCGGCGACGTCATCAAGCTCGGCCCGCGCCACCGCTTCAGCGTCAACACCCAGGAACTGGACCTGACCCTGCTGCCGCGCGGCGATGCGCTCAACCTGCACCTGACCGGCACCGATTTCTTCGAGCCGGTGCGCAACGATGAACTGGACGCCGCACGCGACTACTGGGGCGTGTCGATGGACTCCGAATCGCCGCAGTTGTACCGCGGCGAGTACCTGGCCGGACTGGTGCTGGAAGCCGCCGATGGCCGCCGCGAAGGCCTCAGCCTGGACCTGCTGCGCGAGCAACTGGCCCAGCCCGACGCCTTGGCGCGCACGGTCCGCGATTTCGCCGCGCCGCGCTACCGCGAGGGCTACGAGAAGGGCATCCACGACCACGACGCCGCGCTGATCCTGCAAGCGCTGCTGCCGCTGCGCGAAAGTGCCGGCAGCCTGAGCTTCGAGCCGGCCGCGCGCGCCTGGGCGGCGTACTTCTGGTCGCAGCAACCGGCCCAGGGCGCGTCGTCGCAGTGGCCGGCGCGGGCCCGCACCGCGGCCGACATCCAGCGCTTGTTCGGCAGCGGCGACGGCCTGGCCGCGCTGCGCGCCGAGATCGCCCAGGCCATGGACGAGTGGGCCCAGGCCCAGGCGATGCCGGTGGATCCGGCGCTGACCCCGCGCGCGGCCGAATACCTGGCGCTGGAGTTGTCGGCCGAGCACTTGCAGTTCGTGTTCAGCCGCTACGCCCAGCAGTTGCTGAAGGCTTTGCGCGAGAAGCTCGAAGCCGCGCGCATGTGGGACGGCTTCGCCGCGACCCTGGCGTCCCTGGGCGAGCGGCCCGCGGCGCGCTGGGCCCTGGCGATGAACTGGCTGGAGGCGCTGGCGCGCACGCCCGAACTGGCCGCGCAGGCCGCCTATGCCACTGAGGCCGCGGCCTTGCTGCTGCTGGACGAGCGCTTCCCGCGCAAGGCCAGCGAGACCGAGCTGGGCGCCGATATCCAGGGCCTGCTCGGCGAACATCCCCGCATCGCCGGTGGCCGCATGCGCCTGGCGGTGGACGATTGGTCGGCGCGGCTGCGCTACCACCGCGAATGCTTCGTGCCCGGTTTCCAGCGCTACCAGGCGCTGCGCCAGGAGGTGCTGGGGCGCGAGCGCGCCGCGCTGCGGCTGGAGGAGTTCAAGCCGCGGCCGCTGAGTTCGTTCGTGCGCAACAAGCTCATCAACGATGTCTACCTGGGCGTGATCGGCGACAATCTGGCCAAGCAGATGGGCACGGTCGGCGAAAGCAAGCGCAGCGACCTGATGGGCCTGCTGATGATGATTTCGCCGCCCGGCTACGGCAAGACCACGCTGATGGAGTACGTGGCGCACCGGCTGGGCCTGATCTTCATGAAGATCAACGGCCCCGCGCTGGGCCATGAGGTGCGCTCGCTGGACCCGGCCCAGGCGCCGGATGCGACTTCGCGCCAGGAACTGGAAAAGCTCAACCTCGCCCTGGAGATGGGCAACAACGTGATGCTGTATGTGGACGACATCCAGCACACCCATCCCGAGTTCCTGCAGAAATTCATCTCGCTGTGCGACGGCACCCGCCGCATCGAGGGCGTGTGGAAGGGGCGCACCCGCACCTACGACATGCGCGGCAAGAAGTTCTGCGTGGTCATGGCCGGCAACCCGTACACCGAGTCGGGCGAGGTGTTCAAGATCCCCGACATGCTGGCCAACCGCGCCGACATCTACAACCTGGGCGACGTACTCGGCGGCATGGAGCATGCCTTCCTGTTGAGCTACATCGAGAACAGCCTGACCAGCAACCCGGTGCTGGCGCCGTTGGCCACGCGCGAGATGGGCGATCTGTACAAGCTGATCGACAAGGCCCAGGGCAAGCCGTTCTCGGCCAACGAACTCAGCCATGCCTACAGCGGCGCGGAGATCAACGAGATCGTCGCCACCCTGGAGCGCCTGGTGCAGGTGCGCGATGTCGTCTACCGGGTCAACCAGCAGTACATCGCCAGCGCCGCCCAGGCCGAGAGCTACCGCACCGAACCGCCGTTCAAGCTGCAAGGCAGCTATCGCAACATGAACAAGCTGGCCGAGAAGATCTCGCCGGTGATGAACCCGGCCGAGTTGCAACAGCTGATCGGCGATCACTACCTGGGCGAGGCGCAGCTGCTGACCTCCGGCGCCGAGGAGAACCTGCTCAAGCTCGGCGAGCTGCGCGGCACCCATGATGCCGAACAGGCCGCGCGCTGGGCGCAGATCAAGCGCGATTTCCTGCGCAACAAGGCCATGGGCGCAGGCGATGCCGATGTCGGCGGGCGCGTGGTCGCGCAGTTGGCCGATCTGGTCGAGGGTGTGCGCGCGCTGGATTCGGCCGCGACCGACCGCGCCGCCGGGGCGAAGGCGGCCGAACCGGCGCCATGGCCGCAGTTGCTGGCGGCGCTGGAACGCATCGCCGCCGGCCAGGCCGAGGCCGGCGCGGCGGCTTCGGCCGCGGTTTCGTCGGCGCTAGGCGGCCAGGCCGGCTCGGAGCAGGCCGGCTCGGAGCGGGCCGGTTCGGAGCAGGCCGGTTCGGAGCAGGCCGTCGCTGCGGTCGGCGAGGCGCTCGGCCAGCTCGGTCCGCAACTGCAACAGGCGCTGGCGCCGCTGGTCGAGCGCCTGCACGGCAACGACGAGCGCCAGGCCCGGGTCAACGAAGCCTTGGTCGAACTGTTCCGCCAGCTCGGCGAGCGCGAGATCCAGGACGCGCCGACCCGCGCGGCCATGACCGAGCAGCAGCGCGAGCTGCAGCGCGCGCTCAACGAATTCGCCGACCGGCTCAACGGCCGCACCCAACGCTGAGGACCCAATGGATTTCGTCCAACTCGACCAGCGCTTGCGCGACAGCATCGCCGACCACACCCTGGACAACGAGGAAAAGTTCGAGTTGCGCGAACTCGGCGCGCGCCTGGGCACCGACCGCGTGCGCTACCTGCGCAACCGCGCCTTCGACATGGCCCGCGAGCTCGTGCTCGGCGAGCCGGCGCGCACCTTGGACGCGTTGCGTTGGCTGGAACAGGTGGTCAAGACCCTGGACGTGGTCGCTGCTGCGCCGCAGGTCGTGTCCAGCGCCTACTTCGCCCCGGGCGACGCCTGCCTGCGCAAGCTGCGCGAACTGTGCCGCAGCGCGCGCCGCAGCGTGGACGTGTGCGTCTACACCATTTCCGACGACCGCCTGGCCGAGGAGATCCTGGCCTGCCATCGGCGCGGCATCGCGGTGCGGGTGATCAGCGACAACGACAAGAAGTTCGACGACGGCAGCGACGTGCTGCGCCTGCGCGAGCTGGGCGTGCCGGTGCGCATCGACGACAGCCCTTTCCACATGCACCACAAGTTCTCTGTGTTCGACGGCCGGGTGTTGGCCAACGGCAGCTTCAACTGGACCCGCAGCGCCACCACCAGCAACGAGGAGAACCTGGTGGTGACCGACGACGCCAACCTGGTGCGCTGCTTCGTCGGGCAGTTCGAGGAGTTGTGGCGGAAGTTCGAGGCCTGAACGCGGCGACCGCGCCGCGATGGTGGCCGCGCGGTCGCCGCTCGCGCCGCTCCTGTCCTGCCGGAAGCGACGCCGCCGGAGGCCTTTCGGCCTCGGTCCGGCCCCGCCCGGGGCCTTGCAAACCGCAGGTTTCCCCGCGCCGGGCCGGCAAACGTTCCCCATCCGCCCCCGGCGTCCGATAATGGCGCCTTGTCCGCCAGGCCCGCTCCCCGGGGCGCGCCGCCACCGAGCCACCGATGACCGCCAGCCGCAGCTTTCCCGATTACCCCTTCCAACCGCAGCGGTTCGAGGTCCGCCCAGGCATCGCCATGAGCTATCTCGACCAGGGCCCGCGCGACGGCGAGGTGGTGGTGATGCTGCACGGCAACCCGTCCTGGAGCTATTACTGGCGCAAGCTGGTGCTCGGCCTGCACGACCGCTACCGCTGCATCGTCCCCGACCACGTCGGCATGGGCCTGTCCGACAAGCCCGGCGATGAGCGCTACGAGTACACCCTGCAATCGCGCGTGGACGACGTGGAAGCCCTGCTCCTGCACTTGGGCATCCGCGGGCCGATGACCCTGGCCGTGCACGACTGGGGCGGCGGCATCGGTTTCGGCTGGGCGCTCAAGCACGCCGAGCAGGTCAAGCGCCTGGTGATCACCAACACCGGCGCGTTCCCGCTGCCGGCGGCCAAGCCGCTGCCCAAGCGTCTGCGCCTGGGCCGGGATTCCTCCCTCGGCACCGGCCTGATCCGTGGCCTGAACGCCTTCGCCGGCGGCGCCGCGCGCCTGGGCGTGTCCAAGCCGATGCCGGCGCAGGTGCGCCGGGCCTACCTGGCGCCTTACGACTCCTGGGCCAACCGCATCGCCACCTCGCGCTTCGTCCAGGACATCCCGCTGGGCGAGGGCGACAAGGCCTGGCCGCTGGTCCAGGCCATGGGCCGCAAGCTGCCCGAATACGCCGACCGCCCGGCCTTCATCGGTTGGGGCCTGGGCGATTTCGTTTTCGACCATCACTTCCTCAAGGGCTTCACCGACGCGCTGCCGCAGGCCGAAGTGCACGCCTTCAAGGATGCCGGCCACTACGTGCTGGAAGACAAGGCCGACGAACTGGTGCCGGCGATCGGCGCCTTCCTCGACCGCCACCGCCTGGACTGAGCCGCGATGGACGCCTCCGCCGCAGCGCCCGCCGCCGTGTGCAACATCGCCGCTTCGCTGCCGCGGCTGGCCGCGCAGTCGCCGCAGCGCGTGGCCATGCGCTGTCCCGGCACGCGCGGGCCCGACGGCCTGGCCCGCTACGATGTGGAGCTGACCTACGCCGAGCTGGACCGCCGCAGCGACGCCATCGCCGCCGGCCTGGCCCGCCGCGGCATCGTCCGCGGCACCCGCACCGCGGTGATGGTACGGCCCTCGCCCGAGTTCTTCTTGTTGATGTTCGCCCTGTTCAAGGCCGGCGCCGTGCCGGTGCTGATCGACCCGGGCATCGACAAGCGTGCGCTGCGCCAGTGCCTGGACGAGGCCGCGCCGGAGGCCTTCATCGGCATCCCGCTGGCGCACATCGCGCGGGTGCTGCTGGGCTGGGCCAAGTCGGCGCGGGTGCGCATCACCACCGGCCGGCGTGCATTCCTGGCCGACGACACCCTGGAGCGGATCGAACGCGCCGGGCAGGGTGCGCCGTCGCAACTGGCCGACACCGGCGCCGAGGAGATGGCGGCGATCGTGTTCACCAGCGGTTCCACCGGCGTGCCCAAGGGGGTGGTGTTCCGCCACCGCCATTTCGTCGCCCAGATCCAGATGATGGGTGCGGCCTTCGGCATCGCCCCGGGCGGCGTGGACCTGCCGACGTTCCCGCCCTTCGCCCTGTTCGATCCGGCCCTGGGGCTGACCTCGGTCATCCCCGACATGGACCCGACCCGGCCCGCGCAGGCCGACCCGCGCAAGCTGCACGACGCCCTGCGCCGCTTCGGTTGCGACCAGCTGTTCGGCTCGCCCGCGCTGATGGCGGTGCTGGCCCGTCACGGCGAGCCGCTGCCCACGCTCAAGCGAGTGACCTCGGCCGGCGCGCCGGTGCCGCCGGAGACGGTGGCCGCCCTGCGCGGCCTGTTGCCGGAGGATGCTCAGTTCTGGACTCCCTACGGCGCCACCGAGTGCTTGCCGGTGGCGGTGATCGAAGGCCGCGAACTGCAATCCACGCGCGCGGCCACCGAGGCCGGCGCTGGCACCTGCGTCGGCCGCGCGGTGGCGCCCAACCAAGTGCGCATCATCCGCGTGGACGACGCGGCCATCGCCCAATGGTCGGACGATCTGCTGGTGCCCGCCGGCACGGTCGGCGAAATCACCGTCGCCGGCCCCACCGCGACCGACAGCTATTTCAAGCGCGATCACATGACTCGCCTGGCCAAGATCGCCGAGCGCCACCGCGACAACGACGGCAGCGAGAGCGAGCGCATCGTCCATCGCATGGGCGATGTGGGCTACCTGGACGAGCACGGCCGGCTGTGGTTCTGCGGGCGCAAGAGCCATCGCCTGGAGACCGCCGCCGGGCCGCTGTATACCGAGCAGGTCGAGCCGGTGTTCAACACCCACCCCAAGGTCCGCCGCACCGCCTTGGTCGGCACGGGCGAGCGCGGCGCGCAAGTGCCGCTGCTGTGGGTCGAGCTGCACCAGCCCAAGATCGGCAACCGCGAGCGCGAGCGCATCGTCGAGGAGTTGCGCGAGATCGGCGCCGCGCACGCGCACACCGCCGCCATCGCGCGCTTCCGCTTCCACCCCGGCTTCCCGGTGGACATCCGCCACAACGCCAAGATCGGCCGCGAGAAGCTGGCGCTGCAAGCGCGCGCGATCGGCGGCTGAGGCGCCGGCGCGCGGCCCTGTGGCCGGGGCGGCGGTCGGTGCGGCGCGCGCGGCCTATCATTCCCCCTCTCTCCTGCGGACCCGAACGCGATGAAGATCCTAGTCACCGGCGGCGGCGGTTTCCTCGGCCAGGCGCTGTGCCGCGGCCTGGTCGCACGCGGCCACCAGGTCGTCAGCTTCAACCGCGGCCTGTACCCGGCGCTGGAGCCCTTGGGCGTGATCCAGGTCCAGGGCGACCTGGCCGACCGCGCCGCAGTGATCGCCGCCGCGCAGGGCTGCGAGGCGATCTTCCACAACGCCGCCAAGGCCGGCGCCTGGGGCAGCTACGACAGCTACCATCGCGCCAATGTGCTCGGCACCCAGAACGTGCTGGAGGCCTGCCGCGAGCACGGCATCGGCCGGCTGGTCTATACCTCCACCCCCAGCGTCACCCACCGCGCCACGCATCCGGTGGAAGGGGGCAGCGCCGAGACGGTGCCCTACGGCGAGGGCTTCAAGGCCGCCTATGCCACCACCAAGACCCTGGCCGAAAAGGCCGTGCTCGCCGCCAACTCGCCCGCGCTGGCGACGGTGGCGCTGCGCCCGCGCCTGATCTGGGGCGTGGGCGACAACCAATTGCTGCCGCGCTTGGTGGAGCGCGCCAAGGCCGGGCGTCTGCGCTTCGTCGGAGGCGGCGAGAACCTCGTCGACACGACCTACATCGACAACGCCGCGCAAGCGCATTTCGACGCCTTCGAGCATCTGGCCCCGGGCGCGGCCTGCGCCGGCAAGGCCTATTTCATCAGCAACGGCGACCCGCGCACCCTGCGCGACACTCTCAACGGCCTGCTCGGCGCGGTCGGCGCGCCGACCGTGGACAAGACCCTGTCCTTCCGCGCGGCCTACGCCATCGGTGCGGTCTGCGAAGGGCTGTGGACGCTGCTGCCGCTGAAGGGCGAGCCGCCGATGACGCGGTTCCTGGCCGAGCAGTTGTCCACCACCCACTGGTACGACATGGGCCCGGCCCGGCGCGATTTCGGCTATGTCCCGCAGGTCGGCTTCGACGAGGGCCTGGCCCGGGTCCGGGCGGCCCATCGCGGCACAGGCGGCGCCTCTACAAACCCCTAACAGCCCTCGCGTCCGGCGCGGCTAGAATGACGGCATGAACGATACCGCCTCGCCCCTGGACGCGCTCAAGCCGCTGGCTGGCCGTGCGCTGGAAGCCGCGCTGAACCGCGCGCTGGCGCTGGACCCGGACACCCGCGCCGGGCTGCAGTCCCTGGATGGCCGCAGTGTGTCCCTGCACCTGCAGTCGCCGCCGCTGGCCTTGCGCATCCTGGTCGCCGGCCAGCGCCTGGAGGTGGGCCCGGTGCGCGACAGCGACGAGCCCGACTTGGCTGTGCGCAGCACCCTTGGCGCGATCCTGGCGCAGTTGCCCAATCTGCTGGGCGCCGGCCGCAGCGAGCAAGCCGCGCCGGTCGGCAAGCTGCGCATCGAGGGCGATGCCGACCTGGCCCGGCGCCTGCAGCGCCTGGCCGAGCGCTTCGACCCGGACTGGCAGCAACCCTTCACCGCCGCCTTCGGCGATGTGGTCGGCGTGCAGATCGCCCAGGCCGTGGCCGGCACCCTGCGCCATGCGCGCGAGGCCGCCGGCGCCTTCGCCGGCAATCTGGCCGAATACGTGACCGAGGAAAGCCGCGACGTGGTCCCGCGCGCGGAACTGGACGCCTTCCACGACGATGTGGACACCCTGCGCGACGATGTCGAGCGTTCGGCCGCGCGCGTGGCGCGCCTGCGCGAGCGCGCGGAGCGGCGCGGATGAGCCCGCCGTCGCCGGCAGGCGCCGCGCGCCCGCGCG
Source organism: uncultured Lysobacter sp. (assembly GCA_966185905.1). Classification (GTDB taxonomy): domain Bacteria; phylum Pseudomonadota; class Gammaproteobacteria; order Xanthomonadales; family Xanthomonadaceae; genus Lysobacter. Next base: position 14,053 of record CBIFVU010000023.1, on the reverse strand, counting down.
CGCACCGCTGCGGAGCGTACGCATGAGGTCGGCCGCCCGCGCCTGGCGCATCGGTCGCGTGCTGTTGCGCTACCGCCTGGACGCGCTGCTCGACGGCACTCCCGCCGAGCGCTGGCTCAAGCTGGCGCGTCCGTTCGTGCCGCGCGCCTCGGCCGAAGTCGCGGCGATGTCGCGCGGCGCGCGCCTGCGCCTGGCGCTGCAGGAGCTGGGGCCGATCTTCGTCAAGTTCGGACAGATCCTCTCCACCCGCCGCGATCTGGTGCCGCCGGACATCGCGGTGGAGCTGGCGCTGCTGCAGGACCGGGTCAAGCCCTTCGATGGCCAGGCCGCGCGCCAGATCGTGGAGAGCGCGCTGGAGCGGCGGATCGAGGAGGCCTTCGAGTCCTTCGACATCCAGCCGCTGGCCTCGGCCTCGATCGCCCAGGTCCATGCTGCGCGCCTGCCGGGCGGCCGCGAGGTGGTGGTCAAGGTGCTGCGCCCGGACATCGAGGGCAAGATCGCCGGCGACATCGCCCTGTTGCAGGCGCTGGCCGCGCTGGTCGAGCGCGCCCACCCCAAGGCCGACAAGATCCGGCCGCGCGCGATCGTGGCCGAGGTCGAGAGCACCCTGGCGGCCGAGCTGGACCTGCAGCGCGAAGGCGCCAACGCCAGCGTGCTGCGGCGGTTCTGGGCGGACAGCGACGACATGTACGTGCCCGAGGTGATCTGGTCGCACACCAGCGACCGCGCCCTGACCCTGGAGCGCGTCTACGGCATTCCCTCCGACGACATCGCCGCGCTCGACGCGGCCGGCATCGACCGCCAGGCGCTGGCGGCCAAGGGCGTGCGGGTGTTCTACACCCAGGTCTTCCGCGACAACTTCTTCCACGCCGACGCGCACGCCGGCAACATCTGGGTCGACAGCGACCCGTCGCGGCGCCGCAACCCCCGCTTCATCGCGCTGGACTTCGGCATCATGGGCCAGTTGTCCGACGAGGATCAGTACTACCTCGCCGAGAACTTCATGGCGATCTTCAACCGCGATTACCGGCGCATCGCCGAGCTGCACGTGCAGGCCGGCTGGATCCCGGCGCACATGCGCATCGATGAACTGGAAGCGGCCACGCGCGCGGTCTGCGAGCCCTATTTCACCCGCCCGCTGAGCGAGATCTCGCTGGCCGAGGTGCTGGTCAAGCTGTTCCGCACCGCCCAGCGCTACGAGCTGACCTTGCAGCCGCAGCTGATCCTGCTGCAGAAGACCTTGCTCAACATCGAGGGCGTGGGCCGGCTGCTCGATCCCAAGCTCGACATCTGGGCGGTGGCGCGGCCGGTGTTGCAGCGCATCCTGCTGGAGCGCTACAGCCCGCAGCGGCTGGCCGGCGAGTTCCGCAAGCGCCTGCCCGAGTTGATCACCCGCGCGCCGGAGATGCCGCGCTTGTTGCACGCCTGGTTGAGCCAGCAGGTCGGCGGCCAGCACGAATTGAAGATGCGCTCGCTGGACATCCAGGACCTCAACCGCAGCATCCGCGACGCGGTGCGGCGCACGGTCTCGGCGATCCTCGGCACCGGCCTGCTGATCGTGGCGGCGGTGCTGTACGGCCTGGAAGCCGGCGGTCCGCGGTTCTGGTCGATCCCGGCGTCCTCGTGGATCGCCGGCCTGGGCGGCCTGTGGGCCTTGCTGGCGGCCTGGCCCCGCCGCCGCCGCGGTCTGTAGCCGCGGCGCCAGCCGCGATCCCGCGCCGCCGCAACGCAATGTCGCCCATCATCCGCGGGAGCGGCGCCAGCCGCGATCCCGCGCCACCGCCACGCCGACGGCGCTGCCACCGGCGCTTGCGGCGGCACGGCGAAGAATGTGGTTTCCGCGGATCTTGTTGCCGCGATCGCGGCTCGCGCCGCTCCTACGGCTTGCTGCCGGCCTTGCCCGCCGCGGCGAAATCCCCGGCCAGGTAGACGCTGAACCGCTCCGGCTTGAGGTGGCGCCGGATCGCTGCGTTCACCTGTTCCACCGTCAGCGCCTCGAACTTGGCGTCCAGGTCGGCGGAGAACTGCATGGTGCGGCCGTAGTACAGATTGCTGGCCAGGGCGCTGGCGATGGCGCCGTCGGAGGCGCGCGCCTGCTGGCGCTGGGTCAGCAGGCCGGACACCGCGTCGCGCAGTTCCTCGGCCTGCACGCCATCGCGCACGAAGCGGTCGAGCTCCTCGCGCATCGCCCGCTCGACCCGGTCCAGGTTCTGCGGGGCGGCCACCGCCTGCACCGTCCAGGTGCCCGCATCGTCGCGGCCCTCGCGGCTGGCATCGGCGTCCAGGCCGCTGCCGACGCCATAGCTGAGGCCGTCCTTCTGGCGGATGCGGTCGGCCAGGCGCGACTTGATGCCGCCGCCGCCGAGAATGTAGTTGGCCGCCACCAGGGCCGGGTAATCGGCATCGGTGTCCTTGAGCGGCAGATTGGCCCGCGCCAGCAACACGCCGCCTTGTTTGTCCGGAGTGGCGAAGCGCTGCGATTGCGGCGCGACCTCGGTGTAGGCGGTGGCGATGGGCGCGAAGGCGTGCGGCGAGCGCCAGTCGGCGAACAGCGCCTGCAACTGGCGCTTGACTGCGGCCGGGTCGAAATCGCCGACCACGCTGATCTGGCCCTCGGCGCTTCCGTAGAAGTCGCGGTGGAAGGCGCGCACGTCCTCCAGGCGCAGCGCGCCGATCGCGGCCAGGGATTCCTCCAGGCTGCGGCTGCGCAGCGGATGGCCCTGCGGCCAGGGGTCGAAGTGCCGGGCCATGGCCTGGCCGGCGATGCGGCCGGGTTCTTGCCGCGAGGCTTCCAGGCCGGTGATGGCCTGGCGTTTGTACTGCTCGAACTCGGCCTGCGGGAAACTGGGCTTGCGCAGCACCTGCGCGGCCAGGTCCAAGGCCTCGGCGAGCTGGCCGCGGCGGGTGTTCAGCGCGATCTGCGCCGATTGCAGGCCGCCGCCGATGCTGGCGGCGGTCTTGAGTTCGTCGAAACGCGCATCGATGCGCTCGCGGTTGAAGCCTTCGCTGCCGCGCATGAGCAGCGCGCCAGCGACCGCGCCGGCCACGTCGCGGCCGCGCAGCGCATCGGCATCGGCGAAGTTGAACGAGGCGACCACGCTGACCGTGCCGCCGCGGGTCTTCTTCGGCAGCAGGGCGATGCGCAGGCCGGCGCCGGCGCCGGTGTCCAGCACCAGGGTTTCGGTGCGCGCCTGGATGTTGGCCGGGGTCGGGTCGAAATGCTCGCCGGCCTCGACCGCGGCCTTGCCGGTGTAGCCCTGGAGCACCTGCGCCGCCGGCGGCGCCGCGGCGATGACCGCGCGCTGCGGCGCCTGGGTCGGGACGAAGCGGCCCAGGGTGCGGTTGCTCGGCAGCAGATAGGCGCGGGCGACCCGGTTGACCTCCTCGGCGGTGACGTTCTCCAGCGCATCGCGATAGTGGAAGTACAGCCGCCAGTCGCCGGCCACCAGCGCATCGGACAGGCCCATCGCCACCGCCGCGACGTTGGTGTAGGCCAGCTCGAAGCCGTTGCGCAGGCGTTGCTTGGCCGCCTCGACCTCGGCGGCGGTGACCGGTTGGCGGGCGATCTGTTCGAGTTGCTGCAACAGTGCTTGCTCGGCCTTGCCCGGATCGGCGTCCTTGGGCAGCACCGCCAGCGCGGTCAGCAGGCCGGGATCGCGGCGCTGCTCGCTGCCTGCGCCGATGCTGGCGGCCAGCCCCGGCTCGACCAGAGCCTTGTGCAGGCGGCCGCCGGGCACATGGCCGAGGATCTCCTCGAGCACGCCCAGCGCCGGCGCATCGGCGTGGGTGGCGGCGGGGAGGTGGTAGGCGGCCATGGCCAGGCGCAGGTCGCCGCTGCGGCGCACGGTGACCTCGCGCTCGCCGTCCTGGGTTGGTTCGACCGTGTAGAACGCGCGCATCGGCGCGCTCGGCCGCGCCACCGGCGCGAAGTGCCGCGCCACCGCGGCCAGGGTCGCAGCCGGCTCGATCCGGCCGGCGATCACCAAAGTGGCGTTGTCGGGCCGGTACCAATCGCGATAGAACGCGCGCAGGCGCTCGATCGGCACGCCTTCCACGTCGCTGCGCGCGCCGATGGTGCTGTTGCCGTAGTGGTGCCACAGGTAGGCGGTCGAGCGCACCCGCTCGACCAGCGCGCCGACCGGGCTGTTCTCGCCGTTCTCCATTTCGTTGCGGACCACGGTCATCTCGCTGTCCAGGTCGCGCTGGGCGAGGTCGGAATGGACCATGCGGTCGGCTTCCAGCCCCAGCAGCCAGTCCAGGGTGTCCGGGTTGGCCGGGAAGGAGGCGTGGTAGTTGGTGCGGTCCAGCGAGGTCTGGGCGTTGTAGCCGATGCCGCGCTTTTTCATCTCGCCGGGGATGTCGCGGTGGCTCGGCGTGCCCTTGAACAGCAGGTGTTCGAGCAGATGCGCCATGCCGGTCTCGCCGTAGTTCTCCTGCAGCGAGCCCACGCCATAGACCAGGTTGAGCGTGACCGTCGGCCGGCTCGCGTCCGGGAACAGCAGCACGCGCAGACCGTTGCCCAGGGTGTATTCGCAGATGCCTTCCACGCAGGGGCCGGCGGCGACGCCGGCGGGCGCGGGCACCGGCGCCTCGGCCCAGGCCGGGGCGCCGGCCAGCAGCGACCAGGCCAGGGCCAGGGCCAGCGGCGCGCGCCCGATGCGGCGACGGCCGGCGGTGCGGAAGGCGGGGAGGTGAGGCGGCGAGAGCTCGGGCATGGGACGGTTCCGTAAACGGGCGCGAGGCTGGGAGCGCGCGCGGCGATGGACGACAATACCCGGTCCCATCCCGCGCCGGAGCCTGGCCGCATGCACGAGACCCCCAGCCCAGGCGCCATGGCGGCGACCGGCGACCTGCCGGTGCTGTACGCCGACGAAGTCCTGGCTGTCATCGACAAGCCGGCGGGGCTGATGGTTCACGACAGCGCACTGGCGCGCGGGGAGACCGATTTCGCCGCCGACCGCCTGCGCGCCCAGTTCGGCCGGCCGATCTTCCTGGTCCATCGCCTGGACCGCGCCACCAGCGGTTGCCTGCTGCTGGCTTTCGAGCGCGAGGCCGCCTCGGCGCTGGGCAAGGTGCTGATGTCGCGCGAGGTCGAGAAGGACTATCTGGCGGTGTGCCGCGGCTGGCCGGCGCAGGAAGCGTTCGAGGTCGACCACGACCTGGACGGCGGCCCCGGCAAACCGCTGAAGAAGCCGGCGCAGACCCGCTTCCAAGTGTTGGCGCGGACCGAACTGACGCTGCCCTCGGCGGGGTTTGCGACCTCGCGCTACGCGCTGCTGCGGGCGCAGCCGCTGACCGGGCGCTTCCGCCAGATCCGTCGCCACCTCAAGCACCTTTCGCACCATTTGATCGGCGACACCAGCCACGGCGACGGGCGCCACAACCGCAATTTCCGCATGCTCGGCATCCACCGCATGCTGCTGCACGCCCAGCGCCTGGCCTTCGCCCATCCCAGCGACGGCCGCCGGATCGAAGTGCGGGCGCCGGCCGACGCCGAGTTCGCCAAGGCGCTGGCCTTGTTCGAGGCGGCGCCGCCGGGCTAGCGGCGCCGCGCAGGGCTCACTTGCGCTTCTGCAGGCGCTGGGCGTCGCGTTCCAGCTCGACGCGCAGCTCGGCCAACATCTTGTTCATCAGCGGCTGCATTTCCTTCATGGTCACGCCCATGGCGCGCGGCAGCTTGTCGCGGATGCTGCGGCCGACCGGGCTGCGGTAGAACTCGGTCATCGCCTGGACTTCCTCGGCGGTGAACACCTCGCGATAGACCTTGTGGTAGATCGGCGCGACGTGTTCCCAGGCCAGCATTTTCTCGGCCTTGGCCAGGCTCAGCTGCATGCTCTGCTGCAACTGCTTCTGCTGCTGCGCGCTGAGTTTGTCGCCGGCGATCGCCTTGGCCATCTCCTGCGAGGCGCCGGCCACCTGCGCCATCATTTGCGACTGCATCTGCTCGTAGTCCATTGCCTGCATGAGGCGGTCGATCTGCGCTTCGCTCGGCGGCTCGGGCGGCGGCGGCGCGGCCATCGCCGGGGCAGCGCACAACAGCAGGCTCAGGCACAGGGCGGACAGGCGGCGGGACGAGGAGCGCATGGGTTTCCTTCCTTGAAAGGCCGGAGCGGCCGAGACCGCCGTATTCAAGCAAACCGGGGCGGCGAAGGCCAGCGCGTGCGGGTGCGCTGGCGCGGGTTGCCGCGGGCGGACGCGGCGCAGCGCGCAGGCGGCGAAGCGGCGGCCGGCGGGGGCGAAGCGCCGCGCCGGTCGCGGGGGCAGCGTTCGCGGGGGCCGTCAGGGCCGGCGCCCGTTCTCGATCCGGTAGGCCGGGCCGGTGGCGGCGTTGGAGGCGGCGTTGAGCACGTCCTGGAGCAAGGCATCGCGCAGCACCTGGCCGGGCTGCTGTGCGCCGGTCTGGCCGCCGCCGCCGGGGTAGTAGCCTTGCTGGCTCATCTGCTGCAGCACGCGGCGGCCTTCCGGGGTGCGCGAGAGTTCGGCCAAGGCCTGGACCTGGGCGGCGCTCAGCCCCTGCTGGCCGGACTGCGGCTGCGGCGCGTAGCCGTCGTAGCCGGGGTAGTCGTTGTCGCCGGATTGGTCGTAGTAATAAGGCGCCTGGCCTTGCGGCGGCTGCGGCATGGTCCGCACGGCGTTCTGCATCTGCCGCATGAAGGCGGCCTGCACATCGGCGAACTGGCTGATGATCTTCTGGTCGGTGGCGTTGGCGCTGCGGCCCACCAGCGATTCGGCCACCGCCTGGGCCGAGCGGCGCATCTGCGCCTGGGCCTGCGGCGAGGCCATGGCATCGACATTGGCCGGGTCGTACTGGGCCGAGGCGGGCAGGGCGGCGGCGAGCAGCGCGACCGACAGGATCGCGAGGCCGGGCCGGGCGAGCGAGCGCGCGAGGCGGGGGGACAGGCGCTTCATGCGGGGTTCCTCCGTGGACCGATCCTGGCATGGTCCCCCCTGGGCCGGGCCGCGTCAACGACGCGCCCGGTCGCCACGACGCCCCCGTCGTCCCAGCCTGCGTTGCGACTGTCATTGCCGCGGGGCCGCGCCGGTCTACAATCGCCGGCGGAGGAGCGCATGGCGGGACCCATCATCATTCCCGAACAGGAGTTGGTCGAGCGTTTCGTGCGCGCGACCGGCCCGGGCGGGCAGAACGTCAACAAGGTCGCCACGGCGGTGGAGCTGCGCTTCGATGTCGCGCAGTCGCCCAGCCTGCCCGAGGCGGTGCGCGCGCGCCTGTTGGCCAAGCGCGACCGGCGCCTGACCGCGGAAGGGGTGCTGGTGATCAGCGCCCAGCGCTTCCGCACCCAGGAGCGCAACCGCGAGGATGCGCGCGAGCGCCTGGCGGCCTTCGTCGACAGCGGCCTGCACGTGCCCAAGCCGCGCATCGCCACCAAGCCCAGCCGCGCTGCCAAAGAGCGGCGCCTGGGCGCCAAGCGCGAACGCGGCGCGACCAAGCGCAACCGTTCGCAACGTGACTGGGACTGATGGAGCGCGCATGCCCGACGATCGAAACGCCGAGACCCACCTGGTCCTGCCGCTGCCGCCGAATGCGCCGCGGGTCAAACCCAACCGCCTGACTCGTTGGCTCGGCCGCAGCATCCTGCGCCTCGGCGGCTGGCGGATGGTCGGCAAGCTGCCCGACATCCCGCGCGCGGTGATGATCGGCGCGCCGCATTCGTCCAACTGGGACGGGGTCTGGGGCTTCGCGGCCAAGGCCGCGCTGGGCCTGGACGTGAAGATCATCGCCAAGGAGTCGCTGTTCCGGGTTCCGGGGCTGGGCCTGTTGTTGCGCAGCCTGGGGGTGATCCCGATCAATCGCAGCGCCGCCCACGGCGTGATCGACCAGGCCACCGCGATGATCCGCAATGCCGAGCGCTTCTGGCTGGGGATCGCCCCGGAAGGCACGCGCAAGGCGGTGGAGCGCTGGAAGGCCGGGTTCTGGAAGATCGCCAAGGCCGCCGAGGTGCCGGTGATCCCGGCCTATTTCCACTACCCCGACAAGGTCATCGGCTTCGGCGAGATCTTCCACCTGGGCGAGGACATGGAGGCGGACATGCGCCGCATCCGCGACTGGTACAAGCCCTGGCAGGGCAAGCACCACGGCACCACCTGAGTCCGGCGCGCCCGGCGCGCGCCGCAGCGGCAATGCCCAGGCGGAGCGCCCCACAAGCCGCCCGTTCCGGGCCGGCCGGCATTGCGGCCGGCCCGGGGCGCGGGCGCGGCCCGATCAGCCGGCGGTCTTCTTCGCCGCCTTCTTGGCGACCTTCTTTGCCGCCGTCTTTTTCACCGCCTTGGCCGCGGTCTTCTTCACCGCCTTCTTGGCCGGCGCCTTCTTGGCCGCGGCCTTCTTGGCCGGCGCCTTGACCGCCACGGTCTTGGCCGCCTTCTTGGCGGCGGGCTTCTTCACCGCCGGCTCCTTCTTGGCTGCGGTCTTCTTGCCGAAGCGCCCGCGCATCGGCTTGCCGGTCTCCTCCAGCAGCTTGGTCACTTCCTCCAGGGTCAGCGAAGCCGGCTCGCGGTCCTTGGGAATGCGGCCGTTGAGCTTGCCGTCGCTGATGTAGGGGCCGAAGCGGCCGTTGAGCACCTGGATGTCGCTGCCGTCGAACTGCTTGATGATGCGGTTGCGCGCGATCTCTTCCTTCTCCTCGATCAGGAACACCGCGCGGGCCAGATCGATGGTGTAGGGGTCGTCTTCCTTCTTCAGCGAGGCGTAAGTGCTGCCGCGCTTGGCGAAGGGGCCGAAGCGGCCGATGCCGACGCTGACTTCCTCGTCGTTGTGCTGGCCGAGCTTGCGCGGCAGCTTGAACAGCTCCAGCGCTTCGGCCAGCTCGATGGTGTGCATGCTCTGGCCGGGGCGCAGCGAGGCGAAGGTCGGCTTCTCCTCGTCCTCGGCGGTGCCGATCTGGGCGTAGGGCCCGTAGCGGCCCAGGCGCACGCTGACCGGCTTGCCGCTCTTGGGATCGGTGCCCAGCTCGCGCGCGCCGGTGGCCTCGCTGCGGTCCACCGATTCCTTCTTTTCCTCGACCAATTGCTTGAACGGGGTCCAGAACCGCTCCATCAGCGGCACCCATTCCTCCTCGCCGCGCGAGACCGCGTCCAGCTCGTCCTCGAGCTTGGCGGTGAAGTCGTAATCGACGTAGCGGGTGAAGTGGCCGGACAGGAACTTGGACACCGCGCGGCCGACATCGGTCGGGCGGAAGCGGCGGCTGTCGAGCTCGACGTACTTGCGGAACAGCAGGGTCTGGATGATCGAGGCGTAGGTGGAGGGACGGCCGATGCCGTATTCCTCCAGCGCCTTGACCAGCGAGGCTTCCGAGTAGCGCGGCGGCGGCTCGGTGAAGTGCTGGTCGGCGTGGATGCGGTCCAGCGGGATGCGGTCGCCGGTCTTCATCGCCGGCAGCTTGCGGCCCTCGTCCTCGTCCTCGGCGGCCTTGGCGTCCTTGCCTTCCTCGTACACGGCCAGGAAGCCGGGATCGACCACGGTGGTGCCCGAGGCGCGGAAGCTGTGCTCGGAGCCGGCGGCGAGGTCGACGCTGACGGTGTTGAGCGTGGCCGGGACCATCTGGCAGGCCACCGCGCGCTTCCAGATCAGCTCGTACAGGCGGCGGCCGTCGTCGTCGAGGTAGCGGGCCATCTGCGCCGGCGTGCGCAGCGCGGAAGTCGGGCGGATCGCCTCGTGCGCTTCCTGCGCGTTCTTGGACTTGGTCTGGTAGGCGTTGGGCTTGTCCGGCAGGGCGCGGGTGCCGTAGTCGCGCGCGATCACGTCGCGGATCTCGGCCACCGCGTCCTGCGACAGGTTGACCGAGTCGGTACGCATGTAGCTGATCAGGCCGACCGTGCCCTCGTCGCCGAGCGCCACGCCTTCGTACAGCTTCTGCGCCACGCGCATGGTCCGCGAGGTGGTGAAGCCGAGCTTGCGCGAGGCCTCCTGCTGCAAGGTGGAGGTGGTGAACGGCGGCGCCGGGCGGCGCTTGCGCTCCTTGCTGACCACGTCGGTGACGTGCAGCAGGCCGTTGGCGGCGGCGACCAGGCGCTTGCGCGCGGCCTCGGCGGTGTCGCCGTCGGTGATGGTGAATTGCTCGAACTTCTTGCCGTCCAGCTTGGTCAGCTTGGCGGTGAAGGCCTGCTGCGGGTGCGCGCACTCGGCCTCGATGGTCCAGTACTCGCGGGCGATGAAGGCCTCGATCTCCTCCTCGCGCTCGACGATCATGCGCAGCGCCGGCGACTGCACGCGGCCGGCAGACAGGCCGCGCTGGACCTTGCGCCACAGCACCGGCGAGAGGTTGAAGCCGACCAGGTAGTCCAGCGCGCGCCGCGCCTGCTGCGCGTCCACCAGCGGCGCGGCGATGCTGCGCGGCTGGTTCATCGCTTCCTTGATCGCGCGCGGGGTGATCTCGGTGAACACCACCCGGTGCAGCGGCTTGTCGTCCAGCAGGCCGCGCTCGCGCAGGATCTCGGCGATGTGCCAGCTGATCGCCTCGCCCTCGCGGTCCGGGTCGGTCGCCAGGTAGAGGTTGTCGGCGCTCTTGGCCGCCTTGGCGATCGCGTCGACGTGCTTCTCGTTCTTCTCGATGACCGCATAGTCCATCGCGAAGTGGTTGTTCGGGTCGACCGCGCCTTCCTTGGGCACCAGGTCGCGGACATGGCCGTAGGAGGCCAGGACGGTGAAGTCCTTGCCGAGGTACTTGTTGATCGTCTTGGCCTTGGCGGGCGACTCGACGATGAGGAGGTTCTTGGCCATGGATACTCCGCAGGGCCCGCGCGGGGCGCTGCACGACAGCGAATGCCTTTCGGGGCAAGGGTTTAAGAAGGCGACGCCCGCAGCACGGGGCCGCGGGCGTTCAGGTTTCCTTTTTCTAGTGGAATCATGAGCCGCCGGCGGCTGTCAAGCGCGGTCTGCCGGAACCGCGGATAACTTGGCACTGGCCCGGCTCAAGGCCGCGTGATGGCGGGCGGGCCCGTTCAGGTTCCGCCCACCGCCGCTCGCGGCGTTCGGTTCACAGCGAGGAGGCGATGGAGGCGACCACCATGAAGCCGATATACAGCACCCACAGGCCGCCGCCCACCGCCAGGATCACGATGGTCACCGTGCCCACATCGCGGCGCTGCATGTCCGGCCGGGCAGTGTAGGCCCAGCGGTCCACCACCTGGGTGCCGGCGATCATGTCGTGCAGGCCGCGCTTGCGGTCGGTGAAGATGATCATCAGGTAGCCGACGAAGAAGGTCGCGTAGGACACGAAGCTGGCGGCCCAGCGGCCCAGGGCGCGCAGCTTGCTCAGGCGCTGGCCGTGCTCGTCCACCACCTTGATGCCCACCGCCAGCTTGCCCAGGGTGGCCTGCAGGCGCGAGGACTCCATGCCCGCGTAGTACAGGCAACTGACCACGCCGATGATCAGGTAGAACATGCCGACCATGGCCATCACCGCCAGGCCGATGTTCTCGGAGGAGTCGCTGAACATGCCGCTGGAGGCGCTGACCGCGATGCCCAGCACGAGCAGCACGCCGCTGATCAAGCTGTAGGTCACGCCGACGATGATCGAGTCGATCATGTAGGCGGCCAGGCGCTTCCAGGGGCCGGCGTAGACGACTTCGTGGCCCTGGATCACCTCGGCCGATTCGGCCACGCCGGTGCGCGGCGGCGCATAGGGCGAGGCCGGGTCGGTGTAGTCGTCCGCGGCCGGGCGAGGAGCCGGGTCCGGCAGGGCGGTGGAGGCGGCCGGGGCGACAGGTGCAGCGCCGGTGGAGGCGGGACGGGTCGCCGCCGCGCTGGCGCTGGACGGCGCAGCCGATGCGGTGGCCTCGTTCGGGTCCGCGGCGGTTGCCGGAGTCGCGGCCACCGGAGCCGCCGCGGCCGCGGCGATGGCCGGAGCGGCGGCTGAGGTCGCGGCGGAAGTCGAAGTGGGCGCAGAACTCGAAGTCGCCGCGGCGAATCCCGGGGCGGGCCCGGCCTCGTCATCGGCCAGCGCGACGGTCGCCGCCGGGGACGGGGCCGCGCCGGTCGCAGTGGCCGGGCGGGTCTGCACGCCGTCGGTCTGTGCGCCATCGGAGTGCGCGCTGCGCTCGGCGGCATCGTCGGCCCGTTCGCGCGCCTGCTCGGCGGCCGCGGCCAGGACGGCGCTGGCCGGCGCCGCTGCCGGGGCCTGCGGCGCGGGCGATGGGGCGGCGCCGACCAGCTCGGAGGCCAGCTCCTGCCAGGGACGCCAGTGCGTGAGCCCGTCGCGCCAGACCAGGGTCTGTGCGCCGAGTTCGCCGCGGCGGTGGAGTTCGATCATGCCCGCGTCGTCCACCGGTCCATGCCGGTTGCGGTCCGCGTCGCTGTAGTACCACTGGCTCATGCCGGGTGTTGTCCTGTCGTGCGTGTCGCCGTTGCGGATGCCGTCCGGGCCGGGCGCGCGCCGTCGCCGCGCGGCCCGGCGCGGCGACAGGAAGGCGCGGCGAGGCCGCGCCCGCGCGACCGCCTCAGCGGCAGTTCTGCGGCAGTTGCGCCTGCTTGGGCAGGTCGGAGGAGCAGCGCCAGTTGTTGGCGGCCGGGTCGAAGGATTGCCATAGCTTGGCGCCGTCGGCGCCGGTGCCGATCCCGCGCAGCGTGACCTGGATGCCGCAGTGGCCGGTGTCCTTGAAGCGGCCGAACTCGATCGAGGCGATGTTCGTGCCTGCGTAGGAGGCGGCCGGCTGGAAGCCCTGGCTTTCGTTGCTGGGGCAGGCCTGGTGTTCGGCGTAGTACTCGGCGACCTGCAGCTTGTGCGCTGAGGAAGCGGCAAGGGCGCCGGCGATCTTGGCGCGCACGGTGTAGTCCTGGTAGGCCGGCAGGGCGATGGCGGCGAGGATGCCGCCGACCACCACGACCACCACCGCGCCGATGATCAGGGCGATGAGGCAGCCCGAGGGGCCGCTCTTGCGTGCAGGCGCAGCGGCTGGCTGGCGGCGTTCGACATGCGCCGGGGCATAGTCGCCGGGCGCGACGCTGCGCGCGTCGGCATCGGGCCGGCCGGCGGAGGCGGAGCCGGCGGCAGGCGCAGGCGACGCGGCACTGGCGCTGCTGCCCGGCGCGCTGCTGCCCGACGTGCTGGCGCTGGCCGCGCCGGTGTCGGTCGAGCCGGCGCTGCTGGCCGCACTGGCGTTGGCGGCGAAGGCCGAGGTCGGCAGCGGCGGCGGTTCCGGCACGGCCGGGCGCAGCGCTTGTTCGAGTTCCAGTTCGGCGGCCACGCGCTCCAACGGCTGCCATTCCGACAGCCCTTCGCGCCACAGCAAGGTGTCGCGGTGGACGCGGCCGGCGCGGAAATGCTCGCGGACGGCGTCCGCATCGATGGGCCCGACTCGGCCCTGCGCCGGATCGTGGAAATACCAATTGGTCACGCGCGTTACCCCCGATCTGGCGATCGTCCGTGTGGATGGTCCGGCCCGCGTCGCGGCGGGCAGTGCGCCGGCGGCCCGCCAGGGGTCCGGTTCGCAGGGGGAAAACTACCACGCCCGCGCAGGCCGCAGGCAGAGCGCAGCGTGGCCGGCATGCGCGCCGCCGGCCGGGACCGGGCGGTCAATGCACCGGCTCGGGCTCGTCCTCGAACATCTGGGTTTCCATCCAGGCGTAGGCCGCTTCCGAGCCGGGCTGGTTGAACAGCACCATCAGCACGACCCATTTCAGGTCGTCCAGGTCCAGCTCGTCCTGGTCCAGGGCCATGGCGCGGTCCAGCACCAGCTCGCGCTGGTCGGCGTCGAGGATGCCGTGCTGCTCCAGGAACAGCAGGAAACCGCGGCATTCCACGTCCAGCTTGTCCAGCTCCGGCCCGAAATAGACCCGGGTGGGGCCGCCCACGCGCGGCTGGGCCACGACCGGCCGCTGCTGGGCCAGGGCGTCGAGCCATTCGAAGGCTTTGTTGATTTCGGCGGGGCTGAAACCGGCCTGGCCCAGTTCATCGAACAGGGGGCCGCTGCGGAGCGAATCGCGGTCGCGGACCAAGTCCGCATCGTCGGTGAAGTAATGCTCGAACAGGTACAGCAGGACGTCCAGGATGCTCTCTTTCATTTCCCTCGGCCTGCGCCGCATGCGGCGCGGTGGGTC
>CBIFVU010000022.1:0-30577 GCA_966185905.1 uncultured Lysobacter sp. | reverse complement strand
GGCGTAGGGCCGGGCGACAGGGGGCTGCGCGCTGGCGGCCGAGGCGCCGTCGGATCGCTCGCCTGGGGCCGGAGCGTTGTCCAGCGATGGCGTTGCGGAGCGGGAGGCACCGGCCTCGGCGCCGTGCTGCGCGTCCTCGGCCGACTCGTCGTCCAGCGCCGAAGGATCGGCCCGGCCGGGAGCGAAGGTGAAGCGTTTCTTGTCCAGCACCAGGGTCTGGTACATCGCCCGGGCCAGTTCGTCGATCACCTCGATCGTGCGCACGCGCCCGCTGCGCGGGGTGTGCAGCAGGCGGTTGCGTGTGGTCAGGTCCAGCAGTTCCTGGCGGGCGCGTTCGATCTTCTCGACCAGCGAGCCGGGAGCCGCGGGCGCCGAGGGTTGCCCGTCCGCGGGCAGGCCGTCGTGGTGCTCCATTGTCGTATTCCCCTGAAGGCCGGACGGAGCGCGCGGCGTCGCGGCGGTCGCGTCCAGGCGATGGCCGCCCCGAGGGGCATCAGCGGCCTATAGTGCGCCCCTCGCGGCGCTCGATCCAGAGGACGGGTTGGCGGATCGGGCGTTGTCTTGCCGCCTTGGGCGATAGAAATGGTGCTCCAGGAAGCGGAAGCGGCCCAGTTCGGCTGAGGCTTCGTCTCGGTCCCCGGCGTCCACGCTCTGCGCGCCGCCCAGGCCGGCCCGCTCCGGGCACGTCCATCGCCGTCGCCCGGGCACGCAGCGGCAGGAGCGGCGCAAGCCGCGATCTCCGCTGCTGCGGATGGCCACGCCAATCGCCTGCCGTGGAGGCGGAGCGAACGCCGATGCCGTTCCCGCAGCGTTGTGGCATCCGGCGCAGCTTGCGCCGCTGCTGGCGGATGGAGCCGTGACGGCTGCGTACCACCCACCACCAGAGCAGGCTGGAGGTGTAGGTCTTGTCAATTTAAGTATTCGTTTTTTCCGATGCTAATTATTCAAATCGCCTGCCTTCTTGCACTTGCCATCGCCGCGTAGTCTCCGGCCTTGCAAGGCGAAATGTCCTTGTGTCTCAACCCCGGCGTGGTCGCTGTAGATCCGCGGTTGCGCCTCATCCTGCGGATGGAGAGGCCATGAGCACAGCAACTCGTGCCGCGCGCGGCGGCACCCCGAAGGCAGGGACGAAGGAGAGCGGACGCGCTGTCCGCCGAGCGAGCGGGCCGGGCGCCCACGGATTCCTGGCGGCCTGGCCGCTGACCTCACTGGCCTTGGCGCTGGGGCTGGCGGCAGCGCCGGCGGCGCAGGCCACCATCTACGGACCCAACCCCTGCAACGTGGCCGCCGGCGTTGGTCCGGACGGCGAGGACAAACCGGCCGGCGCCACTCCGGTCGATGGCTCCGGCCCCTGGTCCAACGTCATCGGTTGCAACGCAGACGGCGGCAATTATTCGGGCGTGCAGGTCATGGGCGCCTTCGCAGTCGCCCGGGGCGACGCGGCGGTGGCCCTGGGCTTCGCGGCCGAGGCGACGAGGCGCGGCACCGCGGTGGGCATGCAGGCGCGGGCCAGCGGTTTCGGCGCGACCGCGCTCGGCCAGTGGAGCCGCGCCATCGGCGCCGGCAGCGTGGCCATCGGCGGCGCCACCGAAGAGAACAACATGAACATGGGCGCCATCGCCAGCGGCAATCTCGCCATTGCGCTCGGCGGCCAGAGCCGTGCGCTGGGCGAGGAGGCCGTCGCCATCGGCCTGCGCGCCACTGCGGTGTTCAACGGCGATGTCGCCATCGGCCCGGACGCGCGGGCCCAGGGCACGAACGATATGGCCTCGGTCGCCATCGGCCGCGGCGCCGCGGCGATCGGCGAGGACGCCACCGCGCTCGGCAACGGCGCCTCGGCCCGCGTCGATTACGGCACCGCCGTGGGCAATTTCGCCACCGTGACCCAGCGCAATGCGCTGGCCGCGGGCAATTCGTCCAGTGCCGGCGGTATCGGCGCCACCGCGCTGGGCAATTTCAGCGCGGCCTCGGCCGATAACTCGTTGGCCATCGGCGGAGGTGGGCAACTCGGGTCGTTCCAGGGCGCAGCCGCCTCCGCGGTCGGCGCGGTCGCCATCGGCGGCAACGACCAGCGCGGAGCGGCTGCGGCTGCGGCCGATGCGATCGCGCTCGGCGGCGAGGCCTCGGTGGCCAGCGGCGCCGTTTCGGGCATTGCCCTGGGCCGCGGCGCTGCGGTGCTGGATGCGGCGGTCTACGGCATCGCCCAGGGCGACGGCGCTTTCGCGCGCCAGGCCAACGACATCGCCATCGGCCGCGATGCCGCCACCAGCGCCGATTCGGCCGGCGACAACATCGCGCTCGGCCACGGCGTGAGCACCGGCGCGCTCGGCCAGAACATAGCGATGGGGTCGGGCGCGACCACGGCCACCGCGTCCAGCGCCGAGGGCGGTGCGGTGGCGATCGGCCGCGACCAGCGCGCCATCGGCAACGGTGCGGTGGCCCTGGGCGATCCCAACACCGCCAACGGTGACGGTGCGGTCGCGCTGGGTGCGGACAACACCGCCGCCGGCGCCGCCGACGGCAACAGTGCGGCCGAGGGCGCGGTCGCCATCGGGCTGGGCAATCAGGCCCTCGGCGCGGCGGCGCTGGCCCTGGGCCGGCGCTCGCTCGCCAATGCGGCCGGCGCGGTTGCGCTGGGGGATGCGGCCGAATCGGCTGCGGACCATGCGGTCGCCATCGGCACCGGCGCCAATGCGGCCAATGCCGGCGACATCGCCCTGGGCGCCGGCTCGCGGACCCAGGCAGCGGTGGCTACTCCGGGCATCACCCTGGACGGGCGCGAGTACCAGTTCGCCGGCACCGCGCCGGCCAGCACGCTCAGCCTCGGCGACGCCGGTGCCGAACGCACCATCACCCACGTTGCCGCCGGCCGCATCGGCGCCGACAGCACCGATGCGGTCAACGGTTCGCAATTGCACGCCAGCAACCAAGCCATCCAGGCCTTGAGCGACGGCACGGTCAAGTACGACCTCAACCCCGATGCCAGCATCGATTACGGCAGCGTGACCTTCAATCCCGGCGGCGACGCTGCGCGCCTGGGCAATGTGGCCGCCGGCGAGGTGTCGGAGACCAGCACCGAGGCGGTGAACGGTTCGCAGCTCAATGCGACCAACCAGCAGATCGCGCAGTTGGGCGATACCTTCGAGCAAGTGGCCGGCGATACCAGCCAGGCCTTCGTGGACGCCAACGGTCGCGGCATCCGCTATGTGCGCACCAACGAGGCCGGGCTGGCCGAAGCCGATGCGTCGGCGCAGGCGCCGGGCAGCACGGCGGTGGGTTATGAGGCCACGGCCAGCGCCGACAACGCCTTGGCGCTGGGCCGGCAGGCGCAGGCCCGCCATGCCGGCAGCGTGGCCTTGGGCGCCAATGCCGTCGCCGATGGCGCCAGCCTCGGCACGGTGGCTTACAACCCGGGCAACGGTGCGCTCGCCGGCATCGCGCCGGTCGGCGAGGTCAGCATCGGCGACGCCGATGCCGAACGCCGTCTGAGCCATGTCGCCGCCGGTGCGGACGATACCGATGCGGTCAACGTCAGCCAGTTGAAATCGCTGGCGGCCGATGTCGGTGCGCTGGGCGAGGGCGTGGTCAAGTACGACCTCAACCCCGATGGCAGCATCGATTACGGCAGCGTGACCTTCAATCCCGGCGGCGACGCCGCGCGCCTGGGCAATGTGGCCGCCGGTGAGCTGTCGGAGACCAGCACCGAAGCAGTGAACGGTTCCCAGCTCAACGCGACCAACCAGCAGGTCACGCGGTTGGGCGATACGTTGGAGCAAGTGGCGGGCGACACCAGCCAAGCCTTCGTGGACGCCAACGGTCGCGGCATCCGCTATGTGCGCACCAACGAGGCCGGGCTGGCCGAAGCCGATGCGTCGGCGCAGGCGCCGGGCAGCACGGCGGTGGGTTATGAGGCCACGGCCAGCGCCGACAACGCCTTGGCGCTGGGCCGGCAGGCGCAGGCCCGCCATGCCGGCAGTGTGGCCCTGGGCGCCAATGCCGTGGCCGACGGCAGCACCCTGGGCACGGTCGCCTTCGATCCCGGCGGCGGGCCCATTGCCGGCACTGCGCCGGTGGGCGAGGTCAGCCTGGGTTCCAGCGGCGCCGAACGCCGCCTGACTCATGTCGCGGCTGGCGCCACCGATACCGATGCGGTCAATGTCAGCCAGTTGCGTGCGGTGGACGCGAAGATCCAGGACCTGTCGGATACCGACACCGGCATCAAGTACTTCCATGCCCGCTCTGAGGCGCAGGACAGCCAGGCGCTGGGCGCGGAAAGCGTGGCCATCGGTCCGCGCGCGGTCGCCGGCGGCGAGGATGCGGTGGCGCTGGGCAATGGCGCGCGCGCGGGCGGAGCGGGTTCGATCAGCCTGGGCCGGGATTCGGTGGCCGACGGCGCGCAGGCCGCCAGCCTGGGCGCCTACAACCAGGTCAGCGGCGAAGGCGCGTATGCCCTGGGCAACAACAACACCATCGCCGCCGCCAACGTCTTCGTGCTCGGCAGCGGCGTGTCCATCCTCGACGCCGACCTGGCCGGTGCGGTGGTGCTGGGGCGGGGCTCCAGTGCGAGCGCGGCGGTGGCCACGGCGCAGGGCACCCTCGATGGGGTCGTCTACACCTACGCTGGCGGCGCGCCGGCTGCGGGCGATGTGGTCAGCGTCGGCAGCCTCGATGCGCCGCGGCAGGTGCAGCACGTAGCCGCCGGCCGCGTCGCCGCCGACAGTCTGGACGCGGTCAACGGCTCGCAGCTGTACGCCACGCACCAGGCCATCGATGCCCTGGGCGTGCAGGTGGACAACATCTCCAACGGCGGCGGCGGGGTGAAATACTTCCGCGCCCACGGCGGCCCCGATGCCGGCTTGGCCGACGCCCAGGCCAACGGGCTGGGCAGCAGCGCGGTCGGGCCCGAGGCGGTGGCCAACGGCGCCGACTCGGTGGCGGTGGGCCGCGGCGCCAACGCGGGCCGCGACGGCGATGTCGCGCTCGGCGCGGGCGCGGTCGCCGACCGCGGCGCCGAGCAATACACCGGACCTTACTCGGGCGCGCAGAACAACACGGTGGGCACGGTGGCCATCGGCGCCGAGGGTGCCGAGCGCAGCCTCAGCCACGTCGCCGACGGCCGCCAGGCCACCGATGCGGTCAATCTGCGCCAGCTCGACGGCGCGGTGCGCCAGGCCAACGACTACACCGACCAGCGCATCACCGAAGTCGCCGGCACCGTGATCGAAGTCGACGACCGGCTGAACGCGATCGACAACCGGGTGACCGGGGTCGAGGGCGATATGGCCGGGTTGCGCCAGGGGTCCGACGGCATGTTCCAGGTCAGCCAGGAATCCGCGCCGCCGGCCGCGCCGCGCGCCAGTGGCACGCGTTCGACCGCTGGCGGCGAGGGCGCGGTGGCGTCCGGCCGCGACAGCAGCGCCATCGGCAACGGCGCGGCCGCCACCGGCGCGGGCGCCACCGCGCTCGGCCAGGGCAGCCAGGCCAGCGGCAACGGCTCGGTCGCGCTGGGGGCGGGCTCGCAGGCCACGCGCGACAACACGGTCGCGGTCGGGCGCAGCGGCGCCGAGCGGCAGATCGCCCACGTCGCGCGCGGCACCGCCGGCACCGATGCGGTCAACGTCGACCAACTGCGCGAGCTGGATACCGACTTGCGCAACCAGGTCGCCGGCGTGCGCCAGGATATGAGCCGCCTGGATGACCGCTTCAGCGCCGGCGTGGCCGCGTCGATGGCGATGTCCGCGCTGCCGCAGGCCTATCTGCCCGGGCGCAGCATGCTCAGTGTCGGCGGTGCATCCTGGCGCGGCGAAAGCGGCATCGCGATGGGCCTGTCCACGGTCTCGGACAACGGCAAGTGGGTGGTGAAGGGGCTGGCCAGCGGCACCTCCCGCGGCGACGTCGGTGCGGCCGTGGGGGTGGGCTACCAATGGTGAGCTTGGGCGTTGCAGGATCGGCCGCGATCGCGGCCAGGGCGGCGGACGCGGCGTCGGCGGTTCGCGCCGGCGCTGCGCTGCGCCGGCGGTGGGGTTCTGTGGTACCGGCGCTGGGCTTGGCGCTGGCGCTGGGCGCCTGCGGCAGCTTGAGCCCGGTCGGCGCGGATGGCAGCAGCCAGGCGCCGGTGTTTCCCGATCCCCAACGCGCCTCGCCGGCCGGCGGCCTCTATCCCCATCCCGGCAACCTGGCCCTGATCCGCGCCGGCATGAGCAAGGCGCAGATCCAGGCCTTGCTCGGGCCGCCGCATTTCAGCGAGGGCGTGTTCGGCGTGCGCGAATGGGACTATCTGCTGCAATTGCCTGACGGAGCGGACACCCGCGCCTGCCAGTACAAGATCCTGTTCGATCGCGAGCGCATCGCGCGCAGCTTCCATTGGCGGCCGCAGCAGTGCGCGGCCGCAGCCGCGGTCTCGCCGCGCTGAGCCTGCTTCGCCCGGCTTATGCGCTGGCGGCCCGCACCGCGGCGCGCATCGGACGATCAAAGGACGATCAGAAATAGGCCAGCACCATCTTGCCCGCGGCGCGGCAGATGAAGGCCGCCATGACCAAGGCCGTGGCCAGCGCGCTCAACCAGTTCGCTTCGGCCCGCAGCAGCAGGGAGAGGCCCGCCGGGTTCGCGCCTTCGCCGCCGTTCGCGCTGCTTGCGCTGGCCGCCGCTCGCTGCGCCTGCCGTTGGGTCAGCAGCGCGCCCAGGCCGATCAATGCCACCAGCGGCAAATACAGGAACAGCACTTCGCCGCGCATCGCGGCCGAGCCCAGGCCGAAGCGGGCGAGGAACGCGGTGATCGCGGCCTGGTGGCCGAGCGGCGCGAACCCAAGCCAGAGTGCGCCCATGCCGGCCAGCTGCATCGCCGCGTGGCGCAGTCGCAGTTGCAGCGGCCAGCCGATCTTGGGCGGCGGGTCAGTCGGCTCCGTGCCCATCGCCGGCAACGGGCCGGTCCCGATCCTGCGTTCGGCATGCCAGAACCAGCGGTAGCAACCGCGCTGGATCAACGGCAGCGACAGCGCGACCAGGCCCACCAGCAGTGCGTTGAACAGCGCTTCGGCGGACGGTGCGTCCGGGTCGTGCTTGGTCGCGACCAGCAGGCCGATCAGTACGGCCAGGATCAGCGCGGTGAGCAGCATGCTCGCGGCCACGACCAGCGCCGCCCATTGCCACGGCCGCCAGTGGCGCGCCCAGCGTGGGCGCGGGCCGGGCGCGGGGCGGTCGGTGGGAGAGGGCATGGGGCAATCCTTGGCGGCAATCCATCGTCGGGGCGGCAGTATCGCAAGCGGCGCCGGGCGCGGCGATGCGTCCTCGCCGTTCGATGCGCTGTCCAATCGGTGCCGAAGCGGGATCGATGCGCGCGGCGGCGCCGGCGTGCCCGGTCGCCGGCGTGTGAACGCGAGGGCAATGCGGCGCTCGTGCAGGCTTGAGCGCCCGAGCGCCCGACGGACACACTCGGCGGCAGTGGCGAAGGGATGCGCGCATGGCAGCATGGAACGCAGAAGATGCCTGGGAGCAAAGCCGGCCGGCGTCGGCAAGAGCGCGGCGCGACCCGGCTTGGGGCGAGCGCGCCATCGCCTGGGTCTGTGTAGCCGCGATGCATTTGGCGCTGGGCTGGGGCGCAGCGGAATGGCTGTTCGTGCCGCGGCCGGCCATCGCTGATACGCCCCTCGTGCTGGTGTTGCTGCCATCGCAGGCGGCGATTCCGCCTGTGGCAGCGCCGTCGCCGGAGGCCGTCGCGGCCCCGATGCCGGCGACCCGTGCGAAGCCCGTGCCCGCGCCGGTCGCGACCTCGACACCGGCGTCGTCCACGACCGCGCCCGACCCCCATCTGGACCTGAACGCGAACCTGCGGCCCGAACCGCCCCCGGCCGGACTCACCGCGGTCGATCTGTCGCCATCGCGCTCCGCCGCTCCCGCGCCGCCTGCTCCGCCGGCACCGCCGGTAGCGCCGGCAGCGCCTTGGGACGCACCGGCCGCGCGCGCGCTGGCCAAGCCCTTCGCGCGGCCGCCGCCGGACTTGCCGGGGGCCGGCCACGAGCGCTTCCGGATGAAGCCGCCGGTTTCGGTCGCCAGCGTGGTGCGTTCGGTCGGGCGCTTGTTCGGCGGCCAGGGCCCGTCGGACTGCGCCGAAACCCGCGCCAACATCCGCGAACTGGCCGTGCTCGGCGCCGAGGCGGTGGCGCAGGAGATCGAAGAGGAGCGGCGCAACTGCGGCAACTGAACCGGCGCGGTCGGCTGCATGCGGCTGCGTTCGGCTGTGTTCGGGACCCAGGCGAAAGTCGTTCTGCCGGGGCCGGCCCCGGCGGCGGGCGGCACATCGGGCGGCGCATCGACGCTCGTCGGGCGCCGGGTTAGACTGCGCGCCGGTCCGGGCGGGCCGCCGCGCATCGCATCGCAGCCTCCGGCGTGAACGATCCGCGCCCGTCGCGGTCGGACTGTCACGGCGACCGCGAGGTCGCCGTTTTTCGTCGCCGCGGGCCAGCGGCGTGCGCGCGCCTCCCGGCGCCGCGCGCGCCGGCGCCGCGGTGGTCCAGCCTGCTGCAGCGGAGGTGCGATGTCATCGGTGATCCTCCTCGGTTGGCGCGAGCTGGCCGCCTTGCCGGGCCTGGGCATCGCCGCGATGCGCGCCAAGGTCGATACCGGCGCGCGCAGCTCGGCCCTGCACGTGGACGCGCAATGGCGCCTGGTCGAGGCCGGCGCGCCCTGGGTCGGCTTTCGCCTCAGCCCTGGCGCGGTCGGTGCGCAAGTGGTGGAAGCGGCCGCGCCGGTGTTCGACGAGCGCGAGGTCACCGACTCCGGCGGCCACCGCACTCGCCGCGTGTTCATCCGCACCGTCCTGGCCCTGGCCGGGGCCGAACGCGAAATTGAAATAAACCTGACGGATCGTCGCGGCATGCGCTTCCCGATGCTGCTCGGCCGCACCGCCGTGGCCGGCGCCTATGCGGTGGACCCGGCGCGCTCGTTCCTGCACGGGCGCGCCCGCCGCCGCCCGCCGCGCGGCTGAGCGCGCGCCTGCCTGCCCAGCCCCTCTTCCTCTCCGAGCCTTTCGATGAAACTGGCGATCCTCTCGCGCAACACCAAGCTCTATTCGACCCGCCGCCTGGTCGAAGCCGCGCGCGAGCGCGGCCACACCGTGCGCGTGCTGGACCCGTTGCGCTGCTACATGCGCATCGCCTCCGACGGCTTCCAGATGCACTACAAGGGCCGCGAGATCGCCGGCTACCACGCGGTGATCCCGCGCATCGGCGCCTCGGTCACCCGCTACGGCTCGGCGGTGCTGCGGCAACTGGAGTTGATGGACACCTACACGCCCAATTCCTCCGACGCCATCCTGCGCGCGCGCGACAAGCTGCGCAGCCACCAGTTGCTGGCGGCCGAAGGCATCGGCCTGCCGGCGACGGTGTTCGGCGACAACCCCGACGACACCGCCGACCTGTTGTCGATGCTCGGCCCGCCGCCGCACGTGATCAAGCTCAACGAAGGCACCCAGGGCGCCGGGGTGATGCTGACCGAGAAGCTGTCCGCCTCCAAGGGCGTGATCGAAGCCCTGCGCGGGCTGTACGCGAACTTCCTGGTGCAGGAGTTCGTGGCCGAGGCCAAGGGCGCGGACCTGCGCTGCTTCGTGGTCGGCGGGCGGGTGGTGGCGGCGATGAAGCGGCAGGCGCCCAAGGGCGATTTCCGCTCCAATCTGCATCGCGGCGGCAGCGCCAAGGGCGTGCGCGCCAGCGCCGCCGAGCAGGACGTGGCCATCCGCGCCGCGCGCGTGCTCGGCCTGGGGGTGGCCGGCGTGGACCTGATCCGCTCCGCGCGCGGCCCGCTGGTGCTGGAGGTCAACGCCTCCCCGGGCCTGGAGGGCATCGAGGAGGCCAGCGGGGTGGACGTGGCCGGCGAGATCGTCCAGCACGTGGCCACCCGGCTCAAGCAGCGGGCCGGCCGGCGCGCCGCCGGGCGACGCTGAACAGGGGCCGGGCCCGGGCCCGGCCTTGCCCGATCCCCGGCAAATGGCAAGCCGGGCAGGTCATCTGAGGACGCTCCGCCGAACGGCAGCGCCCCGGCTCGGAAGGCCCCGGCCGGGGTCGGCGCAATTTCAGGTTGCTTTTAACTTTTCTTTAACAACGCTTTTAACTGCGATTTAATCGAAATCCGCGTAGCGTTAGCCGGACCGCAGCACTGTCGATCTTCCAAGTCGCGCTCCTCGTCAGAACGTTCTGGTCGAACGCAGGTTACGGTAATCGGGGCAATACCCTTTTGGCCCAGGCGCGGTGGCCCCGCGCCTGGGCCTTTGTTTTGCAGGGGTTTGGCGCGCGCGCGCGGTCCGGCGCGGCGCGCGCGTGTCGGGCGGGCCGGGACCTCCGGCTCATCCGTCCTTGCCGCCGGCTCTGGCAGAATCGTTTGCTTGCCATCGTTGCATTTGCCGCGATGGCCGACTCTTGGAACCCGGGCGCGGCCTCGCGGTCGAACGCCAACCAACTGGGAAGCATCCATGCGCATACTCGTGATCGAAGACAACCAGGACATCGCCGCCAACCTCGGCGACTTCCTCGAAGACCGCGGCCACACGGTGGACTTCGCCGCCGACGGCATCACCGGCCTGCACCTGGCCGTCGTGCACGACTTCGACGCGATCGTGCTGGACCTGAACCTGCCTGGCCTGGACGGCCTGGAGGTCTGCCGCAAGCTGCGCAACGAGGCGCGCAAGCAGACCCCGGTGCTGATGCTGACCGCCCGCGACAGCCTGGACAACAAGCTGGCCGGCTTCGATTCCGGCGCCGACGATTACCTGATCAAGCCCTTCGCCCTGCAGGAAGTGGAAGTGCGGCTCAACGCCCTGTCCCGCCGCGGCCGCGGGGTGCAGACCCGGGTGCTCAATGCCGCCGACCTGGAGTACAACCTGGACACGCTGGAAGTGCGCCGCCAGGGCAAGCTGCTGCAGCTCAACCCCACCGCGCTGAAGATCCTGCAGGCGCTGATGGAGGCCTCGCCGGCGGTGGTGACCCGGCAGGAGCTGGAAACCCGCGTCTGGGGCGAAGAACTGCCCGACTCCGACAGCCTGCGCGTGCACATCCACGGCCTGCGCGCGGTAGTGGACAAGCCCTTCGACACCCCGCTGATCCAGACCCGGCACGGCATCGGCTATCGCATCGCCGCGCCCGAGGCGAGCTGAGGGCGAGAGGGGAAAGCGAGCGGAGAGGAGCTGGCGCTGAGGAGTGAGCAGCCAGTGCTCTCCGGCGGCCGGAGCCGCAGAAAAACGAACGGCCGCGCGAGCGGCCGTTCTTGCTTGAGGGCGGTGGGCGAGCGTGCCTGCATGGCCGTTCCGCTCGCTCATTACTCCTCGCCCCGCCGCGCTCGCCTCTCGCCGGAAGCGGGAAAGAGCGCAGAGCAGTGAGGAAGGAGCGGCAGCGCGGCGGTCGGCCGGATCGCGAGCCAGGCCACATCGCAGCCCGCTCACTCCTGCTCGCTCACGGCTCTCCACTCATCCCTTCAGCGCACCGGCTCCAGCCACCCGTATTTGTCGGCGGTCTTGCCGTTGAACAGGCCGAAGAACAGTTCCTGGATGCGTTCGGTGACCGGACCGCGGCGGCCGCTGCCGACCTGGCGGCCGTCGACCGAGCGGATCGGAGTGATTTCCGCGGCAGTGCCGCACATGAACAACTCGTCGCACAAGTAGAGGTATTCGCGCGGCAGGTCGCGCTCGACCACCTCGATGCCGGCGTCGCGGGCCAGGGTGATGATGCTGTTGCGGGTCAGGCCGTTGAGCAGCGCCGCGCTGACCGGGGTGGTGTGCAGGGCGCCATTGAAGACCAGGAACAGATTCTCGCCCGCGCCTTCGGACAGCAGGCCGGTGGAGGCCAGGGCGATGCCTTCGCCGAAGCCCAGGCGCCGCGCCTCGCGCGCGACCAACTGCCCGGACAGGTAGTTGCCGCCGGCCTTGGCGCCGGCCGGGATGGTGTTGGGGGCGAAGCGCTGCCAACTGGAGACGCAGGCATCGATGCCTTCTTCCAGCACGCTGGCGCCCAGGTACTGGCCCATTTTCCAGGTCGCCACGGCCACGTCGGTGGGCGTGTCGGCCGACAGGCCGAAGCCGCCGAGGCCGCGGTAGGCCACCGGGCGCAGGTAGTCGGTGCTGTGGCCGTTGGCCTTGATCACTTCATGGCAGGCCTGATTGATCTGCGCCAGCGAGTACGGCATGGGCATGTCGTAGATCTTGGCCGAGGCGAACAGGCGCTGGTTGTGTTCGTTGAGGCGGAAGATGATCGGGCCGTTGGGGGTGTCGTAGGTGCGGATGCCCTCGAACACGGAAGATCCGTAGTGCAGCGCGTGCGACATGACGTGGGTGGTCGCTTCGGCCCAGCGCTTGATCGCACCGTTGTGCCAGATCCATTCGGGGTATTGCATCGTCGGCTTCCGTGGTGGGGATGGGGAAACCGCTATTGTGCCCTGCGCGCGCGGCCGCGCCCAAACCGAGGCCGCGGAGCGGCTTGGCGGGCGCGGGCGGCTGCCCCGTTCAGCCTTTGATCCACCAACAACCGTAGTGACGGGTCAGGCCGAACACGGTGCGCGATGGGGTGACACCGTTGGCCAGGGTCTGCTCCAGCCGCAGCGCGACCGGCGCGCGGCGCTTGGGCGCGGCGGGGGCCGGCGGCGCAGGATCGGTGACGCTGGCCCCGGCGCTGGCTGCGGCATTGGCGGCGGCTGCGCTGGCGACGCCGCCGGGACGCCCCAACGGCGAGGGCAGCGGCGCGAGCGCGGCATTGGGCGCGGCGCGCGGCAGCGTGGTCCATTCGTTGCCGGGCGCTGGCGCTGGCGGCGCCTCGGCCACCGCCGGCATGACCGGGGCGATGTCCAGCAGCGGCCGCTGCGCGACCGCTTCCAGGCGGGTGATCGCGGCGTAGGCCTGAGCATCGGACATGCCGGCCCAGTGGTAAACCGCGGCCAGCTTGTTGCTGTCGCGCGCGTCGATGGCGGCGGTGATCTGGCCGACCAGGGCGCGCAGGTTGCGCGCGCAGCCGCCGCTGTAGGCCGGCGAAGGCGCCTGCGCGGCGCCGCGCGGCAGCCGGTCCACGCCGCCGACGGCGCTGCACTCGCGATCGGTGTAGACCGAATTGCCGTGTGCGTCGGTGCAGCGGCGGATCTGCGCCTGGCCATCGCCGGGAAGCAGCAGGGCCGCGGCCAACGACAGCGGCGGCAGCAGGGACAGGCAGGTACGGGAAAGACTGCGCATCGGCGAAGACTAGCGCCGCGGGCCGGCCAGGGACAGTGCAGGCGTCGGGCAAACGCGGACTGGCGCGAACGACGATGCCCGGCGGCGCGTTCTGGACGCATGGCAGATGGGAAGCGGCGCGCTCACCGCGGCTTTGCGGGATGGCTGGCCGCCGGATCGGCCACCCGCCGCAGGAGCGGCGCCAACCGCGATCGTGGGGGCGCAACGAGGGCGGCGGCTGGAGGTTCGCGCGGGTGGAGCGATGGTCCCGCGTGTTTCGCTGTGGGGCAGGGGGCGTGGCGGCCGGGGTCGCGGCTCGCGCCGCTCCTACAGGGGGAGGGGTTATGCGGTGCTGGTGAGCGACGTCTCCGTCTGCAGGAGCGGAGCCAGCCACGAGCGCGGCCCTGGCCTGCCGCAGCGGCGCGGCGCAGCTCGCGCTGCGCCGCGCACGCCAGAGCCCTCAGCGGAAGCCGGCGACCGCCGCGGCGCGTTGATTGAGCACGCGCGCGTTGTGGCTCTTGGTGGTCGTGCCCATGCGCACGCCCCGGTAGGTCACGTTGGGATTGGACCAGTAGTTCACCCTCGTGCAATTGGCGCCGCAGTTGTAGGCCATGATCGTGCGCCAGGTCTTGCGCGGGTCCCAGTAACCGTGGCCGTAGGGATAGGCGGTGTTGCTGGCATTGGCCGGGTCGTGGTGGGCGCCGAAGTTGTGGCCGATCTCGTGGGCGAAGGTGTAATAGCCGGTCATGCAGCCATGATTGACCACGCTGAAGGCATAGGCGGCGCTGGCGTTGAGATAGCCCATCCCGCAATACTGGGCGTTGGTGGTGACCAGCACGTTGAGGTCGGCCTTGATGGTGTTGCGGACCCGGTGGTAGCCGTCCAGGTAGCCGTCGGCGGTGCCGCGGAAGCGCGAGAGGTCGGTGCTGAAACCGGCAGTGGTGTAGCGGGCGACGTAGCGGCCCGCGAGCTGGAAGCGGACGTTGACCCCGCTGTTGGCGAAGCCGCGATTGCTCTCGGCGATGGCCAGGTTGGATTTGGCCAGAGTGTCGCCGGCGGCCTTGGCGGCGGCCTGGGTGTAGACCACCATGACCCGCACGATCCGCGGCGCCTTGGCCGCGGCGGCCTGCTCCGGGTCGTTCGGATCCAGGTCGGTCTCCTCCAGCAGCGGCAGGATCGGCGTGTTGACCTCGGCCGAGGCCGGATGGTCGGGCGGCATCCGCGATTCGTCGATCAGGCTGATGGCGTGGCCGCCGTTGGCCAGCGGGTCGATGCGATAGAGCTTGCCGCCGGTGCGCACGGTGCCGGCGATGTTGTCGCCGTTGCGCACCAGGATCGCCGACTCGGCGGGGTTGTCGATCAGTTCGGCATCGCCGTAGCGGCCGATCCGCGCGAGTTCGTCGCTGGGCTTGGCGAGCGTGCCCTGCCAGATCACCACGCCGTCGTCGGTGCGTTCGGCTTCCAGTTTGCGCGCGGTCAGGCTCAGGCCGGGCGCGAGGTTGAGCAGCAGCGTGTCGCGGTCTTCGCGGATCTGCGCGCTGTCGGCGCGCACCAGGTCCACGCGGGTGGCGGCAGGATCGGACCTGAGCGCGCGGAATGCCGGGGCGGCATCTGCGTTGCGCGCGAGCAGCGCGCTGGGCGCAGCGAACAACGGCGCGGTGTCGGCCGCCGCTGCGGTGCCGGGCAGCCCGAGCGACAGGGCGATGGCGAGGTTCAGGGCCCGCTTGGTATCGGTGGACATAGGAGACTCCCCTCTCTGTGTCGGAGACCGCTGCGCGCGGGCGGTCCGGGAAAGGAGCGCCTGCGGCGGTCGCGAGGGCATCGGCCGGTGTGGCGATGCTTCCTGGCGCCAGTGGGCGCCGCGCGGTCGCCCGGCTCAAGCCGCGATTTGCGCGCGCGCAAATCCGAGTCGAGAGTGCGCTTGCACTTTTCGATGCGTTTTCACGGGTTTGCGATGCAAGCTGTGGGCGGCGTCACGCCGTCGCGCCGCTTCGGCGCGCCGCTCCGGTGTGGGGTTGCGCCGCATTCCGGGGCGCGCGGCCTGGCCTGGCCGCGGCCTCAACCCAGCCGCGAGAGCACCGAGACCGTCGGCTTGGACAGGTTCAAGGTGTAGAAGTGCAGCCCGGGCGCACCGCCTTCGACCAGGCGCTGGCACAGCCGCGCGACCACGTCGGCGCCGAACTCGCGGATGCTCTCGGCGTCATCGCCGTAGGCCTGCATGCGCTGGGCGATCCAGCGCGGGATCTCGGCCCCGCACAGGTCGGAGAACCGGCGCAATTGGCTGAAATTGGCGATCGGCATGATGCCCGGCACGATCGGGATGTCCAGGCCGGCGGCGCGCACATCCTCGACGAAGCGGAAATAAGCGTCGGGGTTGTAGAAATACTGGGTGATCGCGCCGTTGGCGCCGGCGCGCACCTTGCGCTTGAAGTTCTCCAGGTCCGACAGCGCATCGCGCGCCTGCGGATGGGTTTCCGGATAGGCCGCCACTTCGATGTGGAAGTGGTCGCCGGTCTCGGCGCGGATGAACTCGACCAGTTCATTGGCGTAGCGCAGGTCGCCCGCGCTGGCCATGCCCGAGGGCAGGTCGCCGCGCAGGGTGACCAGGCGGCGGCAGCCGATCCGGCGGTAGACCTGCAGCAGTTCGCGGATCTCCGCGCGGGTGCCGCCGACGCAGGACAGGTGCGGCGCGGCGTCCAGGCGGTGCTGCTCGCGCAGGCGGACGATGGTCTCGGGGGTGTAGTTCAGGGTCGAGCCGCCGGCGCCGAAGGTGCAGGAGACATAAGCCGGTGCATGCGCCTTGAGCCTGGCCGCGGTGCGGTCGAGCTGCTGGCGTTGCTCGTCGGTCTTGGGCGGATAGAACTCGAAGCTGATCGGCGGCATGGACGAGGACCGGGGCTTGGGTTCCGGGAGTGTATCGCTTTATCGCGATGGAATGTAAAACCTGGAGCCCGCGCCAGGGTTGCAAGCCCGCGGCCGGCAGGGGCTTGAGACTGCGCGCGGCGGTCGCCATGGAGGAAGGCATCGACGGAGACGATGAGACCGCGACATGAGCGAACAGCTCCTGGACAACCCCATCTGGTCCTCGCTGGTCAGCCGGCACCGCCACCTCGCCCTGGGCGACGAGCACATCGCGCGCTATCCCGCGCAGATCGCGCCGTTCCTGGGCGTGGCCGGCGAGGGCCGCGGCGGCGAGGCGACGTTGCGCGCGCTGGTGCCCGAGGGCGACACCGCCTTGGTCCTGGGCCAGGCGCCGGCGCTGGGCGCTGGCTGGGAGCTGAGCCACCTGGCCGATCTGGCGCAGATGATCTGCCGCGCGCCGTTGGCCGAGGACGCCGTTGCCGCGGCGCTGCCGGTCGTGGAACTCGGGCCGGCCCAGCGCGAGGACGTGCTGGCCCTGACCGCGCTGGTCTATCCGCATTATTTCCGTCCCGACACCCTGGCCCTGGGCCGCTATGTGGGCCTCTACGAGGACGGCCGCCTGGCCGCCATGGCCGGCGAGCGCATGGGCATGGACGGCTACACCGAACTCAGCGCGATCTGCACCCACCCCGATTTCCTCGGCCGCGGCCACGCGCGCCGGCTGCTGCGGCTGCTGGCCAACGACAACCACGCCCGCGGCCGGGTGCCGTTCCTGCACGTCAGCCACCAGAACCCGCGCGCGGTCGAGCTGTACTTGCGCAACGGCTTCGAGCTGCGCCGCGACATTCCGTTCTGGTCGCTGCGCCGCGCCGGCTGAGCGGAGGCCGCCAACGCAAACGGGCGCCCGAAGGCGCCCGTTTGCGTGTCGTCGACCGCCCGCAGGCGGACCGATCAGTAGCGGTAGTGGTCCGGCTTGAACGGGCCTTCCACCGGCACGCCGATGTAGTCGGCCTGGTCCTGGGTCAGGGTGGTCAGCTTGACCCCGATCTTCTCCAGGTGCAGGCGCGCGACTTCCTCGTCCAGCTTCTTCGGCAGCAGGTAGACCTTCTTCTCGTAGCGGTCCTTGTTGGCCCACAGGTCGATCTGCGCCAGGGTCTGGTTGGCGAAGGAGTTGGACATCACGAAGCTCGGGTGGCCGGTGGCGCAGCCCAGGTTGACCAGGCGGCCTTCGGCCAGCAGGAAGATCGCGTTGCCGTTCGGGAACACGTACTTGTCCACCTGCGGCTTGATGTTGATGTGCTGCACGCCGGGGAACTTGACCAGCGCATCGACCTGGATCTCGTTGTCGAAGTGGCCGATGTTGCAGACGATGGCCTGGTCCTTCATCGCGCTCAGGTGCTCGATGCGGATGATGTCCTTGTTGCCGGTGGTGGTGACGTAGACGTCGGCGCGGCCCAGGGTGGACTCCAGGGTGTTGACCTCGAAACCTTCCATCGCCGCCTGCAGGGCGCAGATCGGGTCGATCTCGGTGACGATCACGCGGGCGCCGTAGGCGCGCAGCGAGGCGGCGCAGCCCTTGCCGACATCGCCGTAGCCGCAGACCACGGCGACCTTGCCGGCCAGCATCACGTCCATCGCGCGCTTGAGGCCGTCGGCCAGCGACTCGCGGCAACCGTAGAGGTTGTCGAACTTGCTCTTGGTGACCGAGTCGTTGACGTTGATCGCCGGGATCAGCAGGGTGCCGGCCTGGGCCAACTGGTACAGGCGGTGCACGCCGGTGGTGGTCTCCTCGGACACGCCCTTCCAGTCCTTGACCACGCGGCCCCAGTAGCCCGGACGCTCGACGGCCACGCGCTTGAGCAGGTTCTTGATGACCTGTTCCTCGTGCGAGGAGGACGGGCTGTCGACCCAGTCGCTGCCGTTTTCCAGCTCATAGCCCTTGTGGATCAGCAGGGTCACGTCGCCGCCGTCGTCGACCACCAGTTCCGGGCCGGTCAGGGTGCCGTCGGCCAGGGTGAAGGTCAGCGCATCCAGGGTGCAGTCCCAGTATTCCTCCAGGGTCTCGCCTTTCCACGCGAACACCGGGGTGCCGGTGGCGGCGATGGCGGCGGCGGCATGGTCCTGGGTGGAGAAGATGTTGCACGAGGCCCAGCGCACGTCGGCGCCGATGTCCTTCAGGGTCTCGATCAGCACCGCGGTCTGGATGGTCATGTGCAGCGAGCCGGTCACGCGCACGCCCTTGAGCGGCTGCTCGGCCTGGTACTTGCGGCGGATCGACATCAGGCCCGGCATCTCGTGCTCGGCGATGTCCAGCTCCTTGCGGCCCCAGTCGGCCAGCGAGATGTCGGCGATCTTGTAATCGCCTTCGGTGGAGAAGGTCTTGGGTACTGCGTTCATGGGGAAGTGCTCCAGTGGATGGGGAGCCGGCGCAATGCCGGGTCCGGCGAGTCGCGAGGACTCCAACCGGGCGCCGTTGGGACATGGGCCTCGCCGAGCCTGGCCGTGCTCGTCACGGTCGCAGCGCCCCTCGGCGGGCTGAGCGCGCAGTATATCGCGGCCCTCGCAGGCCACCCAGCGCGACGGCTGAACGCGGCCGGGCCATGCGCCGGGGGCAGGGCGAGGCGAGTGCGAAGGGCCGGGCGAGGCGAACCCGGCCGTGCAAGCGCGGCCCCGCGCGTTGCGGCGCACGTCCAGGCGCCAGGCAGCGCCTGCCCGCACCCGTCCCCAATGGCAGGGGGCGCGCGCTCGGGCGCCGGGCTACTCTGCGGACGGGGAGCGCATCGCCGCGCCGACGCCGGACCGCAGCGCGGCCGGTGCCGCGGCCGCGCTCGTGGCTGACCGAGATCGAGGACTGCACTGCATGAACTTCCAAGCGCGACGCACGGGCCAAGGCCCGTCCCGCTCCTTGTCCGACCCCGGCCTGCGCCGGTTCGCGCTGTGGGCGCCGGCCGCCCTGGCCCTGTGCCTGGCCGCACCCGTCCAGGCCGCCGGCAAGCCCCGCGCGGCCGCGCCCGCCGCGCCTGCGGCGCCGGCCTTCGGCGAGGGCTACCAACTGCCGCCCAAACCGCTGCAGGCCATCGTCGATGCGCCGCGGCCGCCGCAGCTCTCGGTCAGCCCGCGCGGCGACCGCGTGGCTCTGGTCGATACGCCCTCGCTGCCGGACATCGCCGTGGTCGCCCAGCCCGAGCTCAAGCTGGCCGGCCTGCGCATCCACCCGCGGGTGCGCGCGCAGAGCCGTTTCAGCTTCGGCAGCGGCCTGAGCCTGGTGGACACCGCCAGCGGCGAGCGCCTGGCGATCGACGGGCTGCCCTCGCCGCTGTCGCTGGCCACGCTGGACTGGTCGCCCGACCAGCGCTGGCTGGCCTTCAACCGCGTCGATGCCGCCAGCGGCGCCAACGAGCTGTGGCTGGTGGACCTGCAGGACCGTCGCGCGCGGCGCCTGCTCGCCGGCCTGAACACCGTCGCCGGCCGCGGCTACCAGTGGCTGCCCGACAGCCGCGGGCTGCTGGTGCAGTTGCAGCCCGAAGGCCAGGGCGATGCGCCGCCCGCGCAGACCGTGCCGACCGGCCCGGCGGTGCAGGAAACCGACAACGCCGGCCCGGTGCGCCAGGCCCGCACCTACCAGGACTTGCTGCGCAACGAGGCCGACGCGCGCGCGCTGGAGTTCTACCTGCGTTCGCAACTGGCCACGGTCGACCTGGCCGGCAAAACCCGCAAGGCCGGCCTGCCGGCGCTGTACCGCGAAGCCTCGGTCTCGCCCGATGGCCGCCACGTGCTGGCGGTCAAGATCGAGCGGCCGTTCTCCTACCAAGTGCCGGCGAGCATGTTCCCGCGCCGGATCGAGGTGTTGTCCGTGGACGGGCGCTTCGAGCACGAGATCGCGCGCCTGCCGCTGGTGGACGGCCTGCCGCCGGGCAATGATGCGGTGCCCACCGGCGTGCGCGACATCGCCTGGCGCAGCGACGCGCCGGCGACCCTGGTCTGGGCCGAGGCCCAGGACGGCGGCGACCCCTCGCGACCGGCGCAGTACCGCGACGCGCTGCTGACCCAGGCCGCGCCCTTCGACCGCCCGCCGCAGACCTTGCTGCGCCTGGCCTCGCGCTTCGATACCGCGTACTGGGGCCGCGGCGACCTGGCCCTGGTCGAGGAGTTCTGGTGGAAGACCCGCCAACGCCGGCAGTGGCGGATTGCGCCCGACCAGGGCGAGCGCGCGCCGGAGCTGGTGTTCGAGGGCTCCAGCGAAGACCGCTACCGCGACCCCGGCCAGCCGGTGACGCGTCGCGACGAGAACGGCAAGGAGCGGCTGTTGCTGTCGGAGGACGGCGGCAGTGTGTTCCTGATCGGCGATGGCGCCTCGCCCGAGGGCGACCGCCCCTTCCTGGACCGCTACGACCTGGCCGGCAAGCGCAGCCAGCGCCTGTTCCATTCCCAGGCCCCGCACTACGAGCGTCCGCTGGCGGTGCTCGACCCGCAGGGCCAGCGCCTGCTGACCCAGCGCGAGTCGCCGACCGAGCCGGCCAATCTCTACCTGCGCGAGTCCTCAGCCGCCGAGGCCGCGCCGCGCGCGCTCACCCGCATCGCGCACCCGACGCCGCAGCTGAAGGACATCAAGAAGGAGCAGATCCGCTACAAGCGCGCCGACGGGGTGGAGCTGACCGCCAACCTGTACCTGCCGCCGGGCTACGAGCCCAAGCGCGACGGCCCGCTGCCGATGCTGATGTACGCCTATCCGGCCGAGTTCAAGTCGGCCAGCGCCGCCAGCCAGGTCACCGATTCGCCCTACCGCTTCAACCAGGTCAGCTACTGGGGCCCGCTGCCGTACCTGGCGATGGGCTATGCGGTGCTGGACGACCCGTCCATGCCGATTGTCGGCGAGGGCGAGCGCGAGCCCAACGACAGCTACATCGCCCAGCTCAGCGCCAGCGCCCAGGCGGCGGTGGACGAGGTGGTGCGGCGCGGCGTCGCCGACCGCGACCGGATCGCAGTCAGCGGCCACTCCTACGGCGCCTTCATGACCGCCAACCTGCTCGCGCACACGCGCTTGTTCCGCGCCGGCATCGCCCGCAGCGGCGCTTACAACCGCAGCCTGACGCCGTTCGGATTCCAGGCCGAGGAACGCAACTACTGGCAGGCGCAGCCGACCTACCAGGCGATGTCGCCGTTCAACTATGCCGACCGGATCAAGGACCCGCTGCTGCTGATCCACGGCGAGCAGGACAACAACTCGGGCACCTTCCCGATGCAGAGCGAGCGCCTGTTCGCCGCGATCAAGGGCCTGGGCGGCAAGGCGCGATTGGTGATGCTGCCCAACGAGAGCCATGGTTACCGCGCCCGCGAGTCGATCCTGCACATGCTGGCCGAGACCCATCGTTGGCTGGAGTTGTACGTGAAGAACGCCAAGCCCGATCCGCAGCGCGGGCAGGGCGGGCAGGCCGGCGCCGCAGGCGCAGGCGACGCGCGCTGAGCCAGACCGCCGCCGTGGCCGGGCCACGGCGGCGGGCGGTCCCCGGGATGCGGCGCGCGTGTCCAGCGCGGGCTCGCGAGACGCCGGCCTTCGCTGCCCCAGCGTTGGCCGGCAGCCGGCCCGCGGCGGGATGTGGCGGCGGGGTGTGGCCGCTGGCTGCGCGGCCACAGCGTACCGGCCCGCCCCGCGCGCGGGCCCGCGAGCGATGGGCAGTGCTATAAGACGGGCGGCTCACGCAAGGAGTTGCCATGTCGCCCCGTCCCCCGTCCCGTCACCGTTCCACCCCGGCCGCAGCGGCCGTCCTGTTGACCGCCAGCCTGGCCCTGGCGGCCTGCCAGCGCGAAGCCGCGCCGGCGCCCGCCGGCGCCGACACCGCGCCGCCGGCTGCCGCGCCGGCCTCTGCTGCGGCGCAGACTCCCGCTGCGACCGCCGCCTCGACAGCGGCCCAGCCCGGCGCGGCGCCGCTCAGCGCCGGCGCAGTCGAATTCCCGCCGATCCCGCGCATCGTCGTGCCCGAGATCCTCGGCGTCGGCCCGGCCCAGCGGGCGCTGGCGGCCTCGCTGGAGGACGTGATCGACCCGATCGCCGGAATCACGGTCAAGCCGGCGCGCTGCCAGGCCGACGGCGCGCTGATCAACGACAGCGGCGTGACCAGTGTGGATGCGCAAGGGCAGTGGACGCGCAACGACGCGCGCGGCCAATTCAGCGTCGGCGCCGACGGCAGCGGCAGCGCCAACTACGAAGGCGGACAGGTCGCGATCAACGCCGACGGTTCGGGCAGCATCAACGGCGACATCGGCGGCCAGCGCGCCACGGTTTCGGTCGAGGCCGACGGCTCGGGCAGCTACAACGGCCGCGAAGGCCAGATCGCGCTGGACGGCCGCGGCGGCGGCACCTGGAACGGCCCGCACGGGCAGATCGTCAACAACGGCGACGGTTCGGGCAGTTGGAACGGCCCGCAGGGGCAGATCACCATCGAGGCAGACGGCTCGGGCACTTGGCGCGGCCCGCACGGATCGATCGTCAACAACGGCGACGGCACCGGCCTGGTCGGCACGCCCGGGGTGGAGACGGCGATGGCGCCGATCCCGCCGGTGGCGCCGGCCGGGCGGTTCCCGCCGCTGGGCCGGTTCGCGCCGCCAGGCGCGCCCTGCGGCGTGCTGATCACGCTCAACGACCGGGTGCTGTTCGACTTCGACAAGGACCAGATCCGGCCCGACGCTGCGCGCGTGCTCGACGCGCTGGCGCAGGCGCTGGCCAAGCTGTCCGAACGCGAGTTGGAGATCCGCGGCCACACCGACGCCAAGGGCAGCGACGAATACAACCTGGACCTGTCCCAGCGCCGCGCGCAATCGGTGCTGGCGGCGTTGCGCCAGCGCGGCGCCGCCCAGCAGGCCAGCGCCCAGGGCTACGGCGAAGCGCAGCCGGTGGCGCCCAACGAGAGCAACGGTCGCGACGACCCCGCCGGCCGCCAGCTCAATCGCCGGGTAGAGATCTACGTGCGAGGGTGAGTGCGGCAGCGGCGAGGCCGCGCCGCCGGCAAGGGGCGGCGTCCCTTCAGGGGCGCTCGCCCGCGATGATCGTGGCAACGCACTGCTTGCAGTGGCCGAGACGATTTGCGGCGTTCCCCGGGCGTCGGCGCTCCAGGCGACCTCGAACCGCTCGAACGGCTTGCCGGTTTGCCAGTCGCCGCCTGCATGGGACGAACCGTGCTGGTGCAGGGTCGAGGACTCGGCTGCACCGCAGACACAGGCGAGCGAATAGGTCGTTGCGTCGATGACGCCCATGGGGCCGCCTCTCTATCGCCATGCCAGCCTCCGCCAGGTGTGGGGATGCGGCAGCGGCGGTTCAATCCGCTGCCGGAAACGGCCGGCGCGACGGAGTGAGCGCAATGGCGGGCGCGACAGCGAGCCGCCAGCGCGCCCGCTGAGCGCGACGGCAAAGAAAAAGGCCGCTCGCGCGGCCTTTTTCCTGTTGCCTGCGATACGCGGGCCGGCTTACTTCTTCAGCCCGGCGTCCTTGCGCAGGTCGTCGGCCTTGTCGGTCTTCTCCCACGAGAACGCGGTGGCGGTCTGCTTCTTGCCGGCGCCGTCGACGTAGCTGACTTCCTTGGGCTTGCGGCCGAAGTGGCCGTAGGCGGCGGTGAGCTGGTAGACCGGGTGGATCAGGTCGAGCATCTTGACGATGCCGTAGGGGCGCAGGTCGAAGTGCTTGCGGATCAGCTTCTCGATCTTGTCGTCGCTGATCTTGCCGGTGCCGAAGGTGGTGACCGAGATCGAGGTCGGCTCGGCCACGCCGATGGCGTAGGAGACCTGCACTTCGCACTTGTCGGCCAGGCCGGCGGCGACGATGTTCTTGGCCACGTAGCGGGCGGCGTAGGCGGCCGAGCGGTCGACCTTGGACGGATCCTTGCCCGAGAACGCGCCGCCGCCGTGGCGGGCCATGCCGCCGTAGCTGTCGACGATGATCTTGCGGCCGGTCAGGCCGCAGTCGCCCACCGGGCCGCCGATGACGAAGATGCCGGTCGGGTTGATGTGCACCTTGCTCTTGGGCAGCTTGTCCAGCCAGGCCTTGGGCAGCACCGGCTTGAGGATGTGCTCGTACACGCCCTCGACCAGGTCCTTCTGCTTGACGCCCGGGTCGTGCTGGGTGGACAGCACCACCGCGTCCAGGCCGGCGACCTTGTGCTCGCCGTCGTAGCGCAGAGTGACCTGCGACTTGGCGTCCGGGCGCAGCCACGGCAGCGGCGAGTTCTTCTTCTTGCGGATCTTGGCCTGCTGCTCGACCAGGCGGTGGCTGTAGTAGATCGGCGCGGGCATGAACTCCGGCGCCTCGTTGCAGGCGTAGCCGAACATCAGACCCTGGTCGCCCGCGCCTTGTTCCTCGGGCTTCTTGCGGTCCACGCCGGCGGCGATGTCGGGCGACTGCTTGCCGAGCATGTTGATGATGGCGCAGGTGTGGCCGTCGAAGCCGACATTGGAGTTGTCGTAGCCGATGTCGTTGATGACCTTGCGCGCCAGCGACTCGATGTCCACCCAGGCGTTGGTGGTGACCTCGCCGGCGACGATGGCCGCGCCGGTCTTGACCAGGGTCTCGCAGGCCACGCGGGCGCGCTTGTCCTGGGCCAGGATGGCATCGAGGACGGCGTCGGAAATCTGGTCGGCGATCTTGTCCGGATGGCCTTCGGAGACGGATTCGGAGGTGAACAGATAGCTGGACATCGAGGCTATATCCTTCGATTCGGATAAAAAGATGGCCGGACATGATACAGCCTCGGCCGCCAGCGCGCATTGTGCCCTGCGCCGGGTTCGCCGTGGGTTAAGCCTGAAATCCCCCGCCGGGCGGGGGATTGGCGGCCGCGGCGCCGGGCCCGGTCCTGGGTCCAGGGTGACTGGATGTCACCGAGCTGACCCACAACCGCCATGCCGCTGTCGCCGTCCCGGCCCAGGCTGCGCGGCATACCGCCGCCCCCACTGCGACGAGACGATGCTGCAATTCCAACGCCGGCTGGAAGAACGCTTTCCCACGTGGTTCCGCGGCCGCCGCGCCGCGCTCGCGCGGCCGGTGGTGCGCACCCTGGAGCGCTGGTCGCGCCTGGACCTGGTCGATGGCTTCCTGGCCGAGAACGGCCACTTGCGCGACTTCGAGTTCGTCGGCGCCTCGCTGGAGTTCCTGCAGTCGCGCTACCTGGTCGAAGAGGCCGAACTGCGCCGGATCCCGGCCAGCGGGCGGCTGCTGATCGTGGCCAACCACCCCTCCGGGGCGCTGGACGCGCTGGCCTTGCTGGACGCGGTCGGCCGCGTCCGGCGCGATGTGAAGATCATCGCCAACGACCTGCTGCTGGCGCTGGAGGGCTTGCAGAACCTGCTGCTGCCGGTGCGCATCCTGGGCGGCCGTCCCGGTGGCGAGAGCTTGCAGGCGATCCAGGCGGCGCTGGAAGCCGAGCAGTGCGTGAACGTGTTCCCGGCCGGCGAAGTCGCCCGGCTGGGCCTGCGCGGGGTCACCGACGGGCGCTGGCAGCGCGGTTTCCTGCGCTTCGCCCGCAAGACCGGCGCGCCGGTGCTGCCGGTGCGGATCGAGGCGCGCAACTCGGCGCTGTTCTACGGCGCCTCGGCGCTGTTCAAGCCGGCCGGCACGGCCTTGCTGGCGCGCGAGATGTTCGCCCGCCGCGCGCGCCGCATCGCCCTGCGCATCGGCCGGCCGCTGCGGCTGCCGCAGGACGGGCAGGCCCAGCGCCTGCTGCGCGAGGTGCGCCAGGAGCTGTACGCCATCGGCACCGCGCGCGAGCGGCCCGCGCCGGTCGGGCCGGAGCCGTTGATCGAGCCGGTCGAGCCGGCCCTGGTCCGCGCCGGCGTACAGGCCTTGGAATCGCTGGGCCAGACCCTGGACGGCAAGCAGATCCGGGTCGGCCGGTTGCCGGCCGGCTCGCCCCTGCTGCGCGAGATCGGCCGCCTGCGCGAGCTGACCTTCCGCGCCGTGGGCGAGGGCACCGGCCAGCGCCTGGACGTGGACGTCTACGACAGTTGGTACGAGCACATCGTGCTGTGGGACGCGGCCGAGGAGCGCATCGCCGGCGCCTACCGCATCGCCCGCGGCAGCCGGGTCATCGCCGAGCGCGGCCTGGCCGGCCTGTATACCGCCTCGCTGTTCCGCTACGCCGACGACGCCCTGCCGCGGCTGGCCCAGGGCATGGAGCTGGGCCGCAGCTTCGTCGCGCCGGAGTACTGGAACAGCCGCAGCATCGACTACCTGTGGCAGGGCATCGGCGCCTATCTGGTGCGCCATCCCAGCGTGCGCTACCTGTTCGGGCCGGTGTCGATCAGCGCCGCGCTGCCGGCCGAGGCGCGCGAGCAGATCGTGGCCTATTACGCCCGCTACTACGGCATGCCCGGGTCCGACGCGGTCTCGCGCCAGCCCTTCGCCTACCGCGCCGCGCCGCCGCAGTTCGATGCGCTGGACGCGGCCACCGCCTTCCGCGTGCTCAAGAACAACCTCGACGCGCTCGGCGCGACCTTGCCGATGCTGTACAAGCAATACACCGACCTGTGCGAGCCCGGCGGCGCGCGTTTCCTCGCCTTCGGCGTGGACCCCGCCTTCAGCGACGCGGTCGATGGCCTGATCGAAGTGGACCTGCAACGCCTGCGCCCGAAGAAGCGCGAGCGTTATCTCGGCGGTGCGCGCGGCGAAGCCGGCGCGGCCATCGCCGCGGACACCTGACCCGCCGCCAGCGAGAACGCGCCATGAGTCCTGCCTCGATCGTGCCCCTGCCGGTGCGTCGCCGCGCCGTGTTCGTCTCCGACGTGCACCTGGGCTCCAAGCATTGCCACGCCGCGGAGTTCGCCGACTTCCTGCAAGCCCTGCGCTGCGACCGCCTGTACCTGGTCGGCGATATCGTCGATCTGTGGTGGATGGCGCAGCACCGCGCCGCCTGGGGCGCGCCGCAGTATCGCGCGGTGGAGGCCCTGCACGCGCTGGCGCGGGCCGGCACCGAATTGATCTACGTGCCCGGCAATCACGACCGCTCGGTGCGCCGTTTCTGCGGACTGGTGCTGCCGCGCATGCAGGTGCGCCGGCGCGCCATCCACTTGACCGCCGACGGGCGCCGCCTGCTGGTCACCCACGGCGACGACTATGACGCGGTGACCCAGTTCGGCGGCATGCAGGAGCGGTTCGGCGACTGGCTGTACGAGCGCATCCTCACCGGCAACCAGTGGACCAACCGGGTGCGGCGGCGCTTCGGTCTGCGCTACTGGTCGCTGGCCGATTTCCTCAAGCGCCAGAGCGGGGCGGCCGAACGCTACATCGAGCGCTTCGTCCAGGCGGGGCTGGAGGATGCGCGCCAACGCGGGCTGGACGGCATC
The DNA here is from genome assembly GCA_966185905.1 of uncultured Lysobacter sp. GTDB lineage: Bacteria > Pseudomonadota > Gammaproteobacteria > Xanthomonadales > Xanthomonadaceae > Lysobacter. The sequence goes on along the minus strand of CBIFVU010000022.1, from coordinate 3,210 downwards.
GTGTGCGGGCACATCCATCGCGCGGGGTTGTTCGAGCGCGAGGGCTGCGTGTACGCCAACGACGGCGACTGGGTCGAGAGCCTGACCGCCCTGGCCGAGGACCCGGACGGCACGCTGCGCCTGCTAGGCCATACCGGCGAGACCCGAGCGATGCTGCCGCCGCGGGCGGCCCGAGCACTGCCGGGGCACTGGCCGCACGCGGCCTGAGTGCGGCGGCCCGGGCTGCGGGGCGCGAGCAGCCGTTTCGCGCCTTGGGCTCTGCGCACGCGGCTTGATCGCGGCGGTCCTGGCTGCGGGGGGCGCGAGCCGCCGCTTCGCGCCTGAGGGCTCTCTGCACGCAGCTTGATCGCGGCGGTCCTGGCTGCGGGAGCGCGAGCCGCCGCTTCGCGCCTGGGGGCTCTGCGCACGCGGCTTGATCGCGGCGGTCCTGGCTGCGGGGGGGCGCGAGCCGCCGCTTCGCGCCTGGGGGCTCTGCGCACGCAGCTTGATCGCGGCGGTCCTGGCTGCGGGGCGCGAGCCGCCGCTTCGCGCCTGGGGCTCTGCGCACGCGGCTTGATCGCGGCGGTCCTGGCTGCGGGAGCGCCCACCGCCGCTTCGCGCCTGCGGATTCTGCGCACGCGGCTTACTTGCGGCGGCCCTTGCTGCGGCGACGCCAGCCGCGCGCGGCAAAGGGAAGCATCGAGCGCCTGCGCTGTTCTCCCTCTCCCGCTTGCGGGAGAGGGCTGGGGTGAGGGCCGCTCTCAAGCGCCAGCCGAGACCACCGGCAACGAAAAACAAACGACGCCCGCCCGCGGCCCCGGTAGCATCCGCGCATGGATTCCCTGACCCAGATCGTGCTCGGCGCCGCCCTGAGCGCCGCCATCGCCCCTGCACGCCACCGCCGCGCTGCCCTGCTGGCCGGCGCCGCCCTGGGCACCTTGCCCGACCTGGACGTCTTCCCGGTCAACCTGCTCACCGACGATCCGGTCGCGCGCATGACCTGGCATCGCAGCCTCAGCCACTCGCTGCTGGTGCTGCCGTTCGTGGCCTGGGCGATCTGGGGCTGGTGCCGGGCCCGCGGCGGTCGCGTGGCGCAGTCGCCCAAGCGCTGGTTCTGGGCGATGCAGGCGGCCCTGTTGACCCACCCGCTGCTGGATGCCTTCACCGTCTACGGCACCCAACTGCTGTGGCCGCTGCCGACCCGGCCGGTGATGTGGTCGAGCGTGTTCGTGATCGACCCGCTCTACACCGTGTGGCTGCTGCTGGCCTGCGCAGTGGCCTGGTTCGCGCGCGAGCGCCGCCTGGCCCAGCCGGCCCTGGTCGCCGGGCTGGCGCTGAGCTCGCTCTATCTGGGCGGCTCGCTGTGGGCCAAACACCGGGTCGAGCGCGACGCGGCGCCGGAACTGGCCCGGCTGGGCCTGGAGAACGCCCCGCGCTTCTCGGTGCCGATGCCCTTCACCACTCTGCTGTGGCGGGTGGTGGCGATGACCCCGGACGGCTTCGTCGAGGGCGAGCGCTCGCTGGTCGCCGACCGCGGGCCGATGCGCTTCCGCTTCTATCCCTCCGACGCCGGCGCCTTCAACGCGGTCAACGGCTACCCGGCGGTGCACCGGCTGCAATGGTTCAACCACGGCTTCATGAAGGCCGAGGAGCGCGAAGGACGCCTGGTGCTGACCGACCTGCGCATGGGCGCCGAGCCGGACTACAGCTTCCGCTTCGCCGTGGCCGAACGCGACGGAGAAGGCTGGCGCGAGATCCGCCCCGAGCAACTGCAGTGGCCCTGGGAGGCCGCGCGCAAGCTGCCGGCGCTGTGGACGCGGATCTGGCAGGAGCCGGCGCCGGACGCCGAGCCGGTCGCGCTCCAGGCGCACAGCCTGGGGTTGCGCGTGGGCACGGTGCGTGCGCGCACGCGCGGGGATGCGCTCAAGCCCTGAGCGCGGCGGGCGGTCCGGGAGCGGGCGCCCCGGGGCGCTGCCGGGTAGGCCGGGACGCCGCGGCGACCGCGTCCGGCGCGGCCGCGCCTGTGGCGAAAACCGCCGCTGCATGCCGCGGCGCCGGCCCGCTCCGCCTCAGGCCGCCTCGGGCAACTGCGGCGCCACTCCGGCGATCAACGCATCGAAGTAATCGCGGGTCAACCGCAGTTGCAACTCGGCCGAGTCGGCGCGATTGACCGCAGCGCGGAAGGCGCCGCGCTGTTCCTCGGTGTGCTCGGGGCGGTCCTTGGCGTACCAGCCCAGGTGCTTGCGCGCGATGCGCACGCCGGAGAGCTCGCCGTAAAAGGCGTGCAGGTGTTCCAGGTGGCCCAGCAGCAGGTCGCGCACCTCGGTCAGCGAAGGCGGCGGCAGTTCCTCGCCGTGGGCCAGGAAGTGGGCGATCTCGCGGAAGATCCACGGACGCCCTTGCGCCGCGCGGCCGACCATGACCGCATCGCAGCCGGTGCGGGCCAGCACCTCGGCGGCCTTGCGCGGCGAGTCGATGTCGCCGTTGGCGACCACCGGGATCGACAGCGCGGCCTTGATCTGGGCGATGGTGTCGTACTCGGCCTGGCCGCTGTATTGCTGGTCGCGGGTGCGGCCGTGCACCGCCAGCGCGGCGATCCCGGACTGCTCGGCGATGCGCGCGATCAGCGGGGCGTTGCGCTGGTCGTGGTCCCAGCCGGTGCGGATCTTGAGCGTGACCGGCACTTCCACCGCCGCCACCACCGCCTCCAGGATCCTGGCCACCAGGTCCGGCTCGCGCATCAGCGCCGAGCCGGCCCAGGCGTTGCAGACCTTCTTGGCCGGGCAGCCCATGTTGATGTCGACGATCTGGGCGCCGTGATCGACGTTGTAGCGCGCCGCCTCGGCCATGACCGCGGGCACGGTGCCGGCGATCTGCACGCTGATCGGGTCCGGCTCGCCGGCGTGGTCCATGCGGTGGCGCGACTTGGCCGTGGACCAGAAACGCGGGTCGCTGGTGGTCATCTCCGACACGCACAGGCCGGCGCCCAGGCGCTTGGCCAGCACCCGGAACGGCTTGTCGGTGACCCCGGCCATGGGGGCCAGGATCACGCGCGGCTGGATGAGATGGCGGCCGATCTGCATGCGCGCATTGTATCGGCTGGCGCCGCCGCACCGGCTGGGGGCGCGTCGGACCGGGCCGCCCTGGCTTGGCCGGGTCTGGCGCGCGGGCGAGGCGGCCGCCGCTTCCAGGGGGAAGCGGCGGCCGCGGCGGGGCGGCGGCGTCCCGGGC
>CBIFVU010000021.1:0-30740 GCA_966185905.1 uncultured Lysobacter sp. | reverse complement strand
GTGGCGGCCCGAAGGCGGCGCGCGCCCAACTGGCCGGCCGCCACCGTGCCTGCGTCCGCAAGCACCGCTCCAGCACACTGCGCTTCACGCCATCGTGTCTGCGCTGCGCACCGGTGCACTCCGTGCGCGCCCTGTCAGTGAGCCGCCGGTCGGCGGATTTGCCGTCGGCGCGGAGACAGTCGGCGCGCAGGCATGCGGCGTCTGGCGTGCAGGCGTGGGGCCAGTCAGCGCGCGCTCAGCCCACGCACACGCCGCAGGCTCCGGCGAGGCCTTCCTGCGCCCTGCCGGCACGGCCGGAACGCCATCGATCGGCATATGCCAAGCCTGTGCGCCGTCGTCGCCAAGCAGGCTTTCCCGCGAGCGTGCCCCTCGCTGAAGCTCGCGTTATCCTGCGCCTTGCGCAGAAGGCGGCGACCCGGTGCGGAACGATGCGAGGCCAAGCGATTCGATGAGCGAAGCCTCGCCACAGGGCGGCCATGCCCTGGCCCATGCCTTGCAGGAAGCCTTGCCGGCCGGCACCCAAGTGGTGGTGTGCTGGCGCGCGGTGCACGGCCGCACCGCCGAGTCCTGCACCCCCGGCGCCGAACAGGGCCTGCGCGATACCGCCCGGTTGCTGCTGGAGCGCGACCCGCCCGCGGTCGGCGCCTCCGACGATCTGTACGGCGACCGCATCGAAGCGGCGTGGTGGCTGGAAGACCGCAGTCGCGCGGCGATCGTAGTGCGCATGCCGCAGGCGCTGCCCACGCCGCTGCGCGCGGCCTGGCTGGCGATGGCGCGGCGGATCGTGGCCGCCGACCTGGCCGCGGTCCGCGCCCACGCCCGCGCCGAGGCGCTGGAGAAGTCCGAGCGCCTGCAACAGGCGTTGTTCGGCATCGCCGATCTGGCCGGCTCGGGCCTGGAGATGAACGAACTGCTCAGCCGCATCCACGGCGTGGTCTGCGGGCTGATGTATGCGGAGAACTTCTACATCGTGCTCTACGACGATGTCGCCGAGACGATGCGCTTTTTGTACTTCGCCGACCGCCACGACCCCTACATCGCCGACCCGCTGCACGCCATCCAGGCGCAGGAGGCGCCCAACAGCCTGACCCTGGCCCTGCTGCGCCACGGCGAGGCCTTGCAGGGCTGCTCGGCCGAGCTGCGCCAGCGCCTGGGCGTGCCCAACGACGGCGACCACGGCCCGGAGAGCGCGGATTGGCTGGGCGTGCCGATGCGCCGCGACGAGCGCGTGTGCGGGGCGGTCGTGGTGCAGAACTATGAGGCCGCGGGCAGCTACGGCGAAGAGGACCGGGCGCTGCTGTCGTTCGTGGCCCAGCACATCCTGACCGCGCTGGACCGCTTCCGCGCGCGCGAGGAGCTCGAGCGCCGGGTCACCGAGCGCACCTACGCGCTGCAGTTGAGCAACCGCGACCTGCAGGCGGAGATCATCGAGCGCCAGCGCGCCGAACGCCTGCAGCGCGCGCTGTTCCGCATCGCCGAGCTGACCATCACCTCCGACACCCTGGAGCGGTTCTACTCGCAGGTCCACGACGTGGTCAGCGAGCTGCTGTACGCGCGCAATTTCTACATCGCCCTGCTCTCCGACGATGGCCAGCGCCTGCAATTCCCGTACTCGATCGACGAGCGCGACGGTCTGCGCGAGACCCGCCGCTTGGCCGACGGGCTGACCGAGTACGTGATCCGCCAGGGCCGGCCGCTGCTGGCCGACCGCCACCGCATCGCCGAGCTCAACAGTCGCGGCGACGTGCGCAGCCGCGGCGCGGCCGCGCACTGCTGGCTGGGGGTGCCGCTGTTCCGCGACGACGCGGTGGTCGGCGTGATCGCCATCCAGAGCTATTCGCGCGCCATCGCCTTCAACGCCCGCGACCAGGAATTGCTGACCTTCGTCGCCCATCACATCAGCATCGGCCTGGCGCGCAAGCAGGCCCAGGACCGGCTGGTGACCGCGCACGGCGAGCTGGAGCAGCGCGTGGCCACGCGTACGCGCGAGCTGGCCCACACCAACGCCGAGCTGGTGGCGCAGATCGGCGAGCGCGTGCGCGCCGAGCAGCGCCTGACCCACCAGGCCCTGCACGATGCGCTGACCGGCCTGCCCAACCGCAGCCAGTTGCTGGAACGCCTGGACCTGGCCATCGCCCGGGCCAAGCGCGGCCAGCGCGCCTTCGCCGTGCTGTTCCTGGACCTGGACCGCTTCAAGCTGGTCAACGACAGCGTCGGCCATTCCGCCGGCGACGAGTTGCTGGTGGAAAGCAGCCGCCGGATCGTGTCCACCGTGCGCGGCGACGACATGGTCGCGCGCCTGGGCGGCGATGAGTTCGCGATCCTGATCGAGCACATCGATGGCCAGGTGATCGCCGAGGACTTGGCCCAGCGCGTGTTGCGCGCGTTGGGCGAGCCCTTCGCCGTGGCCGGGCGCGAGGTGTTTCCCTCGGCCAGCATCGGCATCGCCCTGTGGCACCCGCGCTACCGCAACGGCACCGAGCTGCTGCGCGACGCCGACGCGGCCATGTACCGGGCCAAGGGCTCCGGCCGCGGCCGCTGCGCGGTGTTCGACGAGGCCATGCGCGAGCAGGCCATGCGCATCCTCGACCTGGAAGCCGACCTGCGCCGGGCGATCAACGGCGATGCCTTCATCGCCCATTACCAGCCCATCGTGCGGTTGCGCGACCGCGCCCTGGTCGGGCACGAGGCCTTGCTGCGCTGGCGCCATGAGAAGCGCGGCCTGCTGCTGCCGCGCGAGTTCATCGGCCTGGGCGAGGACAGCGGCCTGATCGAGGAGGCCGACTGGATCCTGTATGGCCGGGTCGTGGCCGAACTGGCGCGCGGCGGCGAGGGCTATGTCTCGGTCAACGTGTCTCCGCGCCATTTCCTCTCCGGCGACTTCGCCGACCGATTGCTGCGGATGATCGACCAGGCCGGCGCCGACCCGCGGCGGCTGCGCATCGAGATCACCGAGGTCGCCTTGCTCGACGACGTGCCGCGGGCGCTGCGCATCCTGCGCACCTTGCGCAACCGCGGCGTGCTGGCGCAACTGGACGATTTCGGCACTGGCTTCTCGGCTCTGTCCTATCTGCACCGGTTCCCGATCGAATGCCTGAAGATCGACCAGAGCTTCGTCGCCGGACTGGTCGGCGACTCGCGCCCGGAAAGCGTGGCGGTGGTGCGCGCGATCCAGGCCCTGGCCGGCACCCTGGGCATCCACACCATCGGCGAGGGCGTGGAAACCCAGGAACAGTGCGAGGCCCTGCTGGAGCTGGGCTGCGCGCACGGGCAGGGCTATCTGTTCGGACGTCCCGCCGAGCGCTCGCCGAGCCAACTGCGGCTGGCGCCCGAGGCGGCATCCGGGGTGGTGGCCGAGACGGCGTCCGAGCCGGTGGCCGCGGCCGAGACGGGGCCGGTGCCGGCCGCGCTGTCTGTCGAGGCGACGCAGGAGCGGGCGGAACGCCGCGGCGCCGGCGGGGGCTGAGAGCGGGGCAAGATGCGGCCCGAAGGGGACAGCGCGGCGACCGGGGTTCGACTGGGCCCGGATCTCCTGAACTTCCGGGATCGCGTGAATTTCCGCGGTTTCCAGGCCTTCCAGGATCTTTCGGACAGGACAACGGAGGCCTGGGCCACGCACTGGGCGGCTGTCTGGCCAGAGGAGGGGGCCCATCAATCCTGCCGATGGCCGCGTAGTGGATCGCACCGACAAATGCGTACCGCGCGGCGACGTGCTTTTGCGCTTAACCTTCGTCGCTATGCGCTATGCGCTATGCGCTATGCGCCGAGCGCCCGCCGGCTGGCGGCAAGACGCCCCCTCCACCGCACGGTCGGTGGAGGAGGCGAAGATCGTCCCGACCCGCCCGCGGGCGGCGCCGTCCGCAGGTTTCCGGAGCTGACGGGTCCGGCGCGGCGCCCGCGTCCTGCGACCGTCGCGCCGTCGTCCGCGCCGCGCTTACTCGCTGACCGCCACCTCGCTCGCCGCCTTGCCGCCGAGCTGGGTCTTGGCGCGCTCGACCAGGCCGATGAACTCGGCGCGCTGGCCGCCGCGATCGGGGCCGTTCAAGCCGCGCGCGGTGGACAGGATCTGCTCCCAGCCCCAGCCGTCGAACTGGCTGCCGCCGCGCAGCGCATCGGCGAAGGCCGCCACCGAGGCGGCCAGGCGCAGCGGCTCGCTGGCCTGGGCGCGCAGGCTGGCGCGCTGGACCGGCGTTTCGATCAACTCGCTGCGCTCCTGGCCGGGCCGCTTGTAGCGCAGCTTGAGCAGGGCGATCTCGCCGCTGCCGGTGCCGGCAGCGCTCGCGGCGGGGGCATAGCGCAAGGCCGGCAGGCGCGCGGCCGCCGAGCCGACCGGGGTCAGCTCGTACAGCGCGGTGACCTGGTGGCCGGCGCCGATGTCGCCGGCATCGACCTTGTCGTTGGCGAAGTCCTCGCGCTTGAGCAGGCGGTTCTCGTAGCCGATCAGGCGGTACTCGGCGACCTGGGCGGGATTGAATTCCAGCTGGATCTTGACGTCGCGGGCGATGGTCAGCAGGGTCGCGCCCATCTGCTGCACCAGCACCTTGCGCGCTTCCTGCACGCTGTCGATGTAGGCGTGGTTGCCGTCGCCGACATCGGCGAGCTTCTCGGCCAGCGCATCGTTGTAGTTGCCGCGGCCGAAGCCCAGGGTGGTCAGGGCGATGCCGCTCTTGCGCTGGTCGGCGACCAGGGTCTCCAGCGCGTTGTTGTCCACCGTGCCGACGTTGAAGTCGCCGTCGGTGGCCAGGATCACGCGGTTGGCGCCCTTGGCGATGAACGCCTGCCGGGCCATGGCGTAGGCCAGGCGGATGCCGTCGCCGCCGTTGGTCGAGCCGCCGGCCTCCAGCCGGTCCAGCGCGGCCAGGATCTGCTCCTGGCGGTCGCCCGGAGTCGGCGGCAGCACCAGCCCGGCCGAGCCGGCGTAGACCACGATGGAGACGCGGTCCTGTGGGCGCAGCTGGCGCACCAGCAGCGAGAACGCGCTCTTGAGCAGCGGCAGCTTGTCGGGCGAATTCATCGAGCCGGAGGTGTCGATCAGGAACACCAGGTTGCTCGGCGGCAGGGTCTGCTTGGGAATGTCGTAGCCCTTGATGCCGATCATCAGCAGTTGCCGCTGTGGGTTCCACGGCGCCGGCGCCAGTTCGGTGCTGACCTTGAACGGGGTCGCCGCCGAGGCAGGCCCGGGGTGGCCATAGTCGAAGTAGTTGATGAACTCTTCCGCGCGCACCGCATCGGCCGGCGGGCGGGTGCCGTCGGCGAGCATGCGCCGCACATTGCTGTAGCTGCCGGTGTCCACGTCGATGGAGAACGTCGACAGCGGCTGTTCGCTGGCGCGCTGCACCGGGTTGTCCTCGCGTTCGGCGTATTTCTCGGTGTTGGCCGGCTGCGACCAGCCCGCCGGCGGGGGCGGCGGCGCAGGCGCGATCATCGCCACGCGGCCCAGCGGGGCTTGCGCGCGCGCGGCCCTGACCCGCGTACCGGTGACTTGGACTGTTTCCAATCGGGCGTTGGCGGCCGGAGCGGCGGCGCCGGCCTGGTAGAGATAGGCGTCGGCCGGCGCTGGCTGGATCGGGGCGGGAGGCGCGATGGCAGCGGCGGGGGCCGGCGCCTGATCGGCCTGCGGCGCTTGCTTGGCCAGGTCGCCGGACGACTGGCAGGCACTCAGGCCGGCGCCGAGGACGACCAGCACGGCCAGGGCGAGCCGGCGGCGCGGGCCGGCCGGGACCGGGGAAGCGGGACGAAGGGCGGACGAACGCGGTGCGTGGACGGACATGGCGGCTTCCCGGGTGTGTGGACCTGGAAAGTCGAACGCGCCGAGCGCGGGAACGGGGTTGGAGGAGGCGAAAAAAATCCGGGCCGCTGCCGGCCGCCGGCGCGAAGGCCGGCGGCGCGGGCGCGGAGCAGAGCGGACGGCGCGGGCCGGAGGGAGCAGGGCGGACGCGGCGCTCAGGCCACCGGGTCGCGGATTACCAGCAGGCGTTGTTCGGTCATGTCCTCGATCGCGTAGCGCACGCCCTCGCGGCCCAGCCCGGAATCCTTGACCCCGCCGTAGGGCATGTTGTCGACCCGGAAACTGGGCACGTCGCCGACGATCACCCCGCCCACGTCGAGGGTGTCCCAGGCTTTCATCGCATGGTCCAGGCGGCCGGTGAACACGCCGGCCTGCAGGCCGAAATCGCTGTCGTTGACCCGCGCGAGGACGCGCTCGAAATCCTCGAAGCGCTCCAGGATCGCGACCGGCCCGAACACTTCCTTGCGCTGCAGATCGGCGCCGTCGGGCACGTTCTCCAGCAGCGTGGCCGGCAGCAGATTGCCCTTGCGCGGCCCGGCCACCAGGCGCTTGGCGCCGCCCTTGACCGCCGCGTCGATCCACGACTGGATGCGCTCGGCCGCGGCCTGGTCCACCACCGGGCCGATGAAGGTCTTCTCCGAGCGCGGGTCGCCCATCCGCAGGCGCGCCACCGCGGCCTTGAGCTTGCGCCGCAGCTTGTCGTAGATATCGGCGTGGGCGTAGATGCGCTGCACACTGATGCAGCTCTGCCCGCTCTGGTAATAGGCGCCGAACACCAGCCGCTCGACCACGTGGTCGAGCGAGGCGCCCGGGTCGGCATCGACGATGCAGGCGGCGTTGCCGCCCAGTTCCAGGGTGACCTTCTTCTTGCCGGCGCGGGCCTTGAGGTCCCAGCCGATCAGCCCGCCGGTGAAGCTGAGCAGCTTGATCCGCTCGTCCTCCACCAGCAGCGAGGCGTCTTCGTTGGAGCAGCACAGCACCGAGAACGCGCCCTCGGGCAGGTCGGTCTCGGCCAGCACCTCGGCGATGATCAGCGCGCCCACCGGGGTCTTGATCGCCGGCTTGAGCACGAACGGACAGCCGGCGGCGATGGCCGGGGCGAGCTTGTGCGCGACCAGATTGAGCGGGAAATTGAACGGGGTGATGAAGCTGCACGGGCCGATCGGCACGCGCTTGACCATGCCACGGTAGCCACGGCTGCGCGCGGAGATCTGCAGTTCGATCAACTGGCCTTCGATGCGGGTGGCCTCGCCGGCGGCGATGCGGAAGGTGTCGATCAGCCGGGCCACTTCGCCGCGGGCATCGGCGATGGGCTTGCCGGCCTCCACGCACAGGGCCAGGGCCAGTTCCTCGAAGCGCTCGCCGAAGCGGCGCACGCAATGCTCCAGCACGTCGCGGCGGCGGTCGGGGGTGAAGGCGGCCATGGCCTCGCGCGCCTTGTGCGCGGCGACGATGGCCTTGCGCACCGCGGCCGCGTCGGCCATGGCCACGCGGGTGGCGCGTTCGCCGCTGTACTTGTCCAGCACCTCCAGCGCGGTATTGGCCGCGACCGGGCGGTTGGCCAGGTAATAGGGATAGCTGCGCTTCAGTCCCGGCGCGGGCTTGGCGCGGGCGGCGGGCCGGGAGCGCTTGCCGGACGGGGCGCGGTTGCGCTTGGAAGGCGGGACGGGCTTGGCCATGCGGGTTCTCCGAACGGGGGCGCGGCGGCGGTGCGCGGGGTCATTGCACCGCGGCGGCGCGCCGGGGGATGTCCTGGTTGAGGATTCTATCGTCGTCGCTGTAATCGATCGGCACTTCGATCAGGTCCACGCCGGGCGTGTCCAGCGCCTGCCGCAGCAGCGGCGCGAAGGCGTCGCTGGACTCGGGCCGGTGGCCGCGCGCGCCGTAGCTGCGCGCGTAGGCCACGAAGTCGGGATTGCCCAGGTCCATGCCGAAGCTGGGGTAGCGCTCGTGCGCCTGCTTCCACTTGATCATGCCGTAGGCATCGTCGCGCAGCACCAGCACCACCAGGTCCACGCCCAGGCGCACCGCGGTCTCCAGCTCCTGCGAGTTCATCATGAAGCCGCCGTCGCCGCAGACCGCGACCACCTTGCGCTCGGGGAAGACGATGCGTGCGGCGATGGCCGAAGGCAGGCCGGCGCCCATGGTCGCCAGGGCGTTGTCCAGCAGCAGCGTATTGGGCTCGCGGCATCGGTAGTTGCGCGCGAACCACAGCTTGTACAGGCCGTTGTCCAGGCAGGCGATATCGCGCGGGCCGAGCGCGCGGCGCAGTTCGGCGACCAGGCGCTGCGGCGCCAGCGGGAAGCGATCGTCGTCGCTGCGCTCGCGCAACTGTTCCAGCAGCGCCGCGCGGACCCGGTCGAAGTAGCCGAAGTCCCAGTGCGGTTGCGGCGACAGTGCCTCGCTCAGCCGCCACACCGAATGGGCGATGTCGCCGATCACCTCGATCTGCGGGAAGTACACCGCATCGACCTCGGCCGCGGCGTAGTTGACGTGGATCACCGTGCGCCGGCCTTCGCGCATGAAGAACGGCGGCTTCTCGATCACGTCGTGGCCGATGTTGACGATGCAATCGGCCGCGTCGATGGCGCGGTGGACGTAGTCGTGGTCCGACAAGGCGGCGTTGCCCAGCCACAGCGGGCCTTCCTCGTCCAGTACGCCCTTGCCCATCTGGGTGGTGAAGTAGGGGATGCCCAGCTTGGCGACGAATTGCTCCAGGGTCTTGGAGGTGGTCTTGCGGTTGGCCCCGGCGCCGATCATCAGCAGCGGGCGGCGGGCCTGGGCGATGGCCTGGACGGCGCGCTCGATGGCCTTGTCCTCGGCCACCGGCCGGCGCGAGAACGAGGCCGGGATCAGCCGCGCCTGGGTCGGATCGCCGGCGATGTCCTGCGGCAACTCCAGGTGGGTCGCGCCGGGGCGTTCTTCCTCGGCGCGGCGGAAGGCTTCGCGCACCCGCGCCGGGATGCTGTCGGCGGCGACGATCTGGCGGGTGTACTTGGTCAGCGGCCGCATCGTGTCGACCACATCGACGATCTGGAAATGCCCTTGTTTGCTGGTCTTGATCGGCTTCTGGCCGGTGATCATCAGCATCGGCATCGCACCCAACTGGGCGTAGGCCGCGGCGGTGACCAGGTTGGTCGCGCCCGGGCCGAGCGTGGACAGGCACACGCCGGCCTTGCCGGTCAGCCGGCCGTAGGTGGCGGCCATGAAGCCGGCGGCCTGCTCGTGGCGGGTCAGCACGAGCCGGATCGGGGAGGTGCGCAGGGATTCGAGCAGGTCGAGGTTTTCCTCGCCGGGGATGCCGAACACGTATTCCACGCCCTCGGCTTGCAGCGCGGCGACGAACAGGTCGGACGCCTTGGTCATGCGGAACTCCGGGATACCGAACGCAGGAGCCCTAGGGTCGCCCAGGCGGTGTGAGAAAGGGGCGACGGCGATGGAACGCTGCGGGCCGGTGGCCGCGGTGGCGATGAGCGCGGGGCCGCGGCCGCCGTGGCCGCGCCGGTGCGCCGCTGCCGCCGGAAGCCGGCGGCGCCACGCCTTCAGTCCTGCCCGTCCTCCACTCGCAGGCGCAGCCGACCGTCGTGCACGCGCGCCTCCAGGCATTCGCCGGGCGCGGCATCGAGCACGCTGCGCACCACCCGGCCGTCCTCGCGCTGGAGAATGGCGTAGCCGCGCGCGACCGTGGCCAGCGGGCTGCAGGCCTCCAGCGAGCGGGCCAAGCCGCGCAGGTGCAGGGCCTGGCTGCGCAGGCGTCGCTCGATCGCCGCCCGCGGCCGCGGCGCCAGCGCGGCCAGGCGTTCGCGCAGGCGCTCGATGCGGCGCAGCGGCGCGTGCGCGCGCAGGCCGGTGTCGGCGTGGCGCAGGCGCGCGCGTTCGCGCTCCAGCTTCAGGCGCCAGGCCTGTTCCAGCCGGCGCAGCGCCTGTTGCTGGCGCTCGCCCAGCGCGGCCAGCCGCGCCTGCGGACGCAGCGCGTGCAAGCGCAGGCCGGCGCGGTCGGCGCGCTGCATCGCCCCGCGCAGGTGCTGGGCCTGCAACTGTTGCAGGCGCCCGTGCAGCGCGGCCAGCCGGCGCAGCACGTCTTCGCGCTGGGGCACCAGCAGTTCGGCTGCGACCGAGGGCGTGGGCGCGCGCAAGTCGGCGGCGAAATCGGACAGGCTGAAATCGGTCTCGTGGCCGATGGCCGAGACCACCGGCACCGCCGAGGCGGCGATGGTCCGCGCCAGGCGCTCGTCGTTGAACGCCCACAGATCCTCCAGCGAGCCGCCGCCGCGCGCCAGCACGATCGCGTCGTAGCGGCCGGCGGCCTGGGCGCGCTGGAGCATGGCGGCGATCCGCTCGGCCGCGCCTTCGCCCTGCACCGGCACCGGCAACACCTCCACCTCCAGCAGCGGGAAGCGCCTGGCCAGCACACTGAGCACGTCGCGCACGGCCGCGCCGCTGGGCGAGGTCAGCACCGCGACCCGGCCGGGGAAGCGCGGCAACTCGCGCTTGCGCTCGCGGTCGAACAACCCTTCCGCGGCCAGCCGCGCCTTGAGTTCCTCGAAGGCCCGCCGCAGCGCGCCTTCGCCGGCCTCTTCCATGTGGTCGAGCACCAACTGGTAGTCGCCGCGGGCTTCGTACAGGGTCAGGCGGCCGCGCGCGAGCACGCGCAGGCCTTCGCGCGGGACGAACTTGAGCCAACTGCTCTTGGGCTTGAACATCGCGCAGCGCACCTGGGCGCGCGCGTCCTTCAGGGTCAGGTACAGGTGGCCGGAGGAGGGCCGCGACAGTTGGCCCAGTTCGCCCTCGACCCAGATCAGCGGGAAGGTGTCTTCCAGCACGTTGCGCGCCAGCGCATTGAGCTGGCTGGGGGTGAGCACTTCGTCGGGCGAACTGGGGGGCATGGCAGGACGGGAGCGGCGCGGGCCGCCCGGAGCGAAACATTCCGGCGATGGTAACCCGTCCCGGGCGAGGCTTCCGGAACCTCATCCCGGCCTTCGCGGGGGCGAGGGCCGGGAGGGCGCCGGCGCTGGGGAAGCCTCCCGCGCGTCGTTCCCACCGCCGTGGGCCACGCCGGACGAGGCCCGGCGCGTTCCCGCACCGGGTTCGGGCGTCAGCCGCGCTTCACTCCCGCCGCACCTGCGCGCGCCGGCCCGGCGCTACAATGCGGACCATGAATTCCGACGCCGTCCTGTCCCGCGCCTTCTCTGGTTTCGCCGCCGATGCCGGCGGCGCTCCCGGCCACGACCCCGCCCGCTTCGGCCCCCTGGCGCGCCGCCTGACCCGCGGGGTCAGGATCGGCGGCGTCCAGGTCGGCGGCGGCGCGCCGGTGGTGGTGCAATCGATGACCAACACCGATACCGCCGATGTCGCCTCCACCGCCCGCCAAGTCGCCGAACTGTGGCGCGCCGGCTCGGAACTGGTGCGCATCACCGTCAACACCGCGGAAGCCGCCGCGGCGGTGCCGCGGATCGTCGACAAGCTGGCGATGATGGGCATCGAGGTGCCGATCATCGGCGACTTCCATTACAACGGCCACCAGTTGCTGACCGCCGAGCCGGCCTGCGCGCAGGCCCTGGCCAAGTACCGCATCAACCCCGGCAATGTCGGCTTCGGCAAGAAGAAAGACAGCCAGTTCGCCACCTTGATCGAGTTGGCGATCCAGTACGGCAAGCCGGTGCGCATCGGCGCCAACTGGGGCTCGCTGGACCAGGCCCTGGCCGCCCAGTTGATGGACGAGAACCACGCTCGCGCCGAGCCCTGGGACGCCGGCCGGGTGTTGCGCGAAGCGCTGATCCGTTCGGCCCTGGATTCGGCCGCGCGCGCGGTCGAGCTGGGCCTGCCGGCCGACCGCATCGTGCTCAGCGCCAAGGTCAGCGGCGTGCAGGAACTGATCGCGGTCTATCGCGAACTGGCCACGCGCGGCGACTACGCCCTGCACCTGGGCCTGACCGAGGCCGGCATCGGCAGCAAGGGCATCGTCGCTTCCAGCGCGGCGCTGGGCGTGCTGTTGCAGGAAGGCATCGGCGACACGATCCGCATCTCGCTTACCCCCGAACCGGGCCAGGCCCGCAGCAACGAGGTCATCGTCGCCCAGGAGCTGTTGCAGACCATGGGCTTGCGCGCGTTCACGCCGATGGTCACTGCCTGCCCGGGCTGCGGCCGCACCACCAGCACCTTCTTCCAGGAACTGGCGCAGACCGTGCAGGAGCACGTGCGCGCCAAGATGCCGGAATGGAAGATCACCCATCCCGGCGCCGAGAACCTGACCCTGGCGGTGATGGGCTGCGTGGTCAACGGTCCGGGCGAGTCGCGCCACGCCAACATCGGCATCTCCCTGCCGGGCACCGGCGAGGCGCCGTCGGCGCCGGTGTTCGAGGACGGGGAGAAGACCGTGACCCTGCGCGGGGAGAACATCGCCCGCGAGTTCGTGGCCCTGATCGACGGTTACGTGGAGCGCCACTACGGCGCCCGCGCCCCGGGGGCCTGAGCCGGGCATGGACGAGCGCACGCGCAGGGAGGGCGCGCCGGTGCCGGGCTCCGGGTCCGGCCCGGATGCTGCTGGCGCGAACCCCGGCGTGAGCGCCGGCACGAACCCCGGCACGAACCCCGGTATCGGCACGACTGCCGGCCTGGCGTCCAGCCAGGCCTCGGGCCCGGCCGGCGGCTCGGACAAGCGCGCTGGTGGGAGCAAGTCCGGCTCCGCCGCCGAGGGCCGCGAGCGCGCCGCCCAGCATCGCGGTGCCGGCGATGGCGCCTTGCGGCAGGAGGCGCGTTTCGGCCTGGCGCTGTTGCGCCGCCACGGCGCGGCCTTGCTGCTGGTATTCGCCGGCCTGCTGTTGCCGCTGTGGGCCTTCGCCGAACTGGCCGACGAAATCCACGCGCACGAGTCCTTCGTCTTCGACGAGCCGTTGCTGCACTACGCCCACGGCTTGTCCCGCGACAGCCTGGACCTGGTGTTCACCGTGCTTTCCAAGCTCGGTTACCAGTGGGGCGTGGTGCCCTTCGACTTGGCCCTGGTGCTCGCGTTGAGCCTGAAGCGGCGTTTCCGCGAAGCCAGCTTCGCCGCCATCGCCCTGGGCGGTTCGGGCCTGCTCAACATCGCCGCCAAGCAGTTCTTCGCGCGCGAGCGGCCCTCGCTGTGGGAGTCGATCGCGCCGGAGCACAACTACAGTTTCCCCAGCGGCCATGCGATGGGGTCGATGACCTTGTGCGCGGTGCTGGTGCTGCTGGCCTGGCCCACGCGCTGGCGTTGGCCGGTGGCGCTCGCGATGCTGCCGTTCGTGGTTCTGGTCGGCTTCTCGCGCCTGTACCTGGGCGTGCATTACCCCTCCGACATCCTCGCGGGCTGGTCGGTGGCCGTTGCCTGGGTGGTGGCGGTGTATTTGCTCGCTTACCGCGGCGGGTCGCTGCGGCCCTGGCGCCGGCGCGAAGGGCGGGCCTGACGCCGGGGCGGTATCGGTTCCGGTCCGCGGCTCCAATTCCAGGCATCGGCTTACTGCTCCGATTCATGGATCCGGTTCATGGCCCCGATTCAGGGCCCCGATCCGCGGCCCCGATCCGCAGCCGAGTCATGGCCCGACCCGCGGCGGCCGGGGTCCGCGCACTCGATCCGCTACCTCGCTTCGCAGCCTGCATCCGCGGGCGTCTCTGCGCTGCCGCTCTCGGCCCGGCTCACCGGTGGGCGCGGCCGCGCGCCCCGGTGCGGGCCCGCGGCGACGGCTGCAGGCCGGGCCGATCCCGCGCTGGCACACTTGATCGCCCAAGCGCCCGGTCGCTCTGGAATTACGCTGCGGCGCAACATCGGGCTGTCGATGTTGCAAGTCTGTACGGTGCGCTTGATCGCAACAGACCTCGAAAGTGAGGTTTGTGTCACGCCTCGCAATTCTGCCTGCGCGCAGTGTCCAAACGGGGTAGGGTGGCCGAGCGCGGGCACGTTTGCGTTATGACCGGTGCACGGAAGGGCGCCGGCCGCTCGCGGCCACGGAACAGGGGCTGGCGTCCGTCGGCGCGCTTTCCTTCCTCGAAAAAAACGAACCGCGGCGGTCCCGGCAAGGGGGCTCGCAGCGGCGTCCGAACGGATGTTGGAGGATGATTCGATGCCCAATGCAGTCAACAAGTTGACGCTCGCCATCGGCCTGGTCGGGCTGGCGGCGATCGCCGGCGCGGCGGTCAGCCGGCTGGACCGCGGCGCGCCCGCGGCGGCCGGCCCGGTCGGCGGCGCGCCCGCCCCCGGTCGCGCCGACAGCGGCCTGGAACACCGCACCCAGCGCTATCTGGTGCTGTACAAGGAAGCGCCTCTGAGCACCTACCACGGCGAGATCGCCGGCCTGCCGGCGCCGCAGCGCCTGGCCGGCGCGCAGAACGCCACCACCGCCGCGGCCAAGGGCGCCGGCGGCGACAACCGCATCGATGTGCGCAGCGCCCAGGCGCGCAACTACATCGATCATCTGGGCAATGTGCAGCGCAACCACGAGCGCAGCATCCACGCCGCGCTCGGTCGTCCGATCGCGGTCGAGCGGCGCATGACCCATGCGGTCAACGGCGTGGTCGCGCGCTTGAGCCAGAACGAAGCCGCGCGCGTGGCCAAGCTGCCCGGCGTGCAACTGGTGGAGGAGTACCGCGAGTACGCGCTGGACACCGATACCGGCCCGCAGCTGATCGGCGCGCCGGCGCTGTGGAACGCCAACCCGACCCAGTTCCGCGGCGAGGGCGTGGTGGTCGGCGTGCTCGACACCGGCATCAACTTCGGCAGCCCGGCCTTCGCCGAGGTGGATGCCAGCGGTTATCGCCACATCAACCCCAACGGCAGCGGCAACTACCTGGGCACCTGCGCGCCGGGCGGCGTGGACGAAGGGCGCTGCAACGACAAGCTGATCGGCGGCTGGGACTTCGTCTGCGGCGAGCCGGCCGGCGCCTGCGGCGTGGCCGGCATCCGCGAGGAGCCCGGCTTCGGCGACACCAACAGCCACGGCAGCCACACCGCCTCGACTGCGGCCGGCAACGCCTGGACCGCCAATTTCAAGGGCCGCGATGTGCGCATCTCCGGCGTCGCGCCGCGCGCCAACATCATCGCCTACGACATTTGCTACACCAACCTGACCACCGGCCAGGGCTCGTGCCCGAACGTCTCGGCGGTGGCGGCGATCGACCAGGCCGTCGCCGACGGCGTGGACGTGATCAACTACTCCATCGGCGGCGGCGCCAACCCCTGGGGCGAATCGGTTTCGCTGGCCTTCCTCAACGCCGCCGACGCCGGCGTGTTCATCGCCACCTCCGCCGGCAACAGCGGCCCGACGCCGAACACCACCGGGCACCGCCAGCCCTGGACCTCGACCACGGCCTCCACCACCCACGGCCGCGGCGATTTCTCCTTCCTGTTGCAGATCGCCGGTCCCGGCGCGGTGCCGCCGGCGTTGCAGGCAGTGCAGCTCAACGAAGGCACCGGCGGCATCGGCTTGACCGCATCGTTGCCGGCCAATACGCCGGTGCGGGTCAGCGCCGGCATCGACACCGGCAACGACGGCTGCGTCGCGTTCCCGGCCGGCGCCTTCCAGGGCGCGATCGCGGTGGTCCGCCGCGGCAGCTGCAATTTCAGCGACAAGGTCAACAACGCCAGCGCCGCCGGCGCGATCGCGGTGGTGATCGCCAACAACCAACCCACGGCCAACACGCCCAGCGTGCCGGGCACTACGGTGCCGGCGTTCCTGGCCGGCCAGGAGGACAGCGACGCGCTGCGCGACTTCGCCGCCGGCAACGGCAACACCGCCATCGGCGGCATCAACTTCCCGCCCACGCCGATCCCGAACACGCCCGACGTGATGGCCGCGTCCAGCTCGCGCGGTCCCGCGATCGGTCTGGACCTGGCCAAACCCGACGTCGCCGCGCCGGGCGTGAACGTGCTGGCGGTGGTCGCCGGCACCACCATCGACGGCCATGAAAACCTGGTCGGTCTGCTCAGCGGCACCTCGATGGCTTCCCCGCACCAGGCCGGTTCGGCCGCGTTGCTGCGCCAGGCCCAGCCGGCCTGGACCTCGGCGGAGATCAAGTCGGCGCTGATGATGACCGCCAAGCGCGAGGTCTTCCGCCAGGACGAGGTCACGCCCGCCGACAGCTTCGACATGGGCGCCGGCCGCATCCAGGTGGACCAGGCCGTCAAGGCCGGGCTGGTGCTCAACGAGACTACGGCCAACTACCTGGCTGCCGATCCGTCCCAGGGCGGCGACCCCAGCGCGCTCAACCTGGCCAGCATGAACAGCGACGAGTGCTATCGCTCGTGCACGTTCAAGCGCAGCTTCCGCCATGCGCAAGGCCGGCCGGAGCTGTGGGTGGCGCAGGTCAAGGGCCTGAAGGGCATCGCCTTCCCGCCGGTGTTCCTGGCCGGGCAGGGCAATACCACGCCGGTGCACGTGCTGCTGCTCTCGCATGAGTTCCAGGCCGACGGCAACTGGCACTTCGGCCAGCTCGAACTCACGCCGATGCTGGGCAAGCAGTCGCCGCCGCTGCACCTGCCGATCACCCTCTCGGTGCCGCCGCCGGCGATCCAACTCGCGCCCGAGCAGGTCGCCGTCACCCTGAAGGCCGGCAGCCGCGGCTTCGCCGACTTCAGCGTCCGCAATACCAGCGTCTCGCCCCTGCAGTTCCAGGTCGACAACAGCGGCTCGGCCGAGCGCACGGTGGCGAACACCAACAACGCCGGCGTCACCAGCGGCTTCCGCAGCACGGTCTACACCGATCCGGCCAGCGCCGGCCTGGCCGCGCAGTTCTCCAGCGACGACTTCACCCTGAGCGACAGCACTACGCTTTCGCGCTTGTTCGCGCAGGGCTTCGTCTCCAGCGGGCAACCGCTGGCGAGCGTGGCCAGCAGCCTGACCTGGGCGGTGTTCGCCGACAACGGCGGCAACCCGTCCGGCCATCCGCTGGCCGGCCCCGCGCTGTGGAGCTACACCGCTGCGCCGGCCTCGGCCGGGGTGAGGATCGAAGGCGCCCATGTCACCCTGGACCTGGCCGCCGCCGGCCAGAATGTGCAACTGCCGCCGGGCCGCTACTGGCTGGTGGTGAGCGCGCGCACCAGCTTCGCCAACCGTTGGGTGTGGTACGCCTCCAACGGCGGCGATGGCCAGTTCCGCACCCTCGGCCTGGGCAGCAACGGCGCGGGCGACTGGGCGGCGGGCGAAGGCTTCGCCGGCCTGTCCTACCTGGTCCGCGGCACCACCCAGTGCGGCGCCTCGTGGCTGGGCGCGCCGACCCGCGCCTTCGGCCGCGTCAACGGCGAGAGCGCGGTCGCCAACCGCGTGCGCATCGACACCGCCGGTCTGGCGCCCGGCGCGTACGGCGGCTACGTGTGCGTGAGCAGCGACGACCCCATCCGGCCCAAGCAGGCGGTGCGGGTGGCGTTGACCGTCACCGCGGGCTGAGCCGAGCGGTCTCGCCGATCCAGGAGCCGGGCCCGTTCGCGGGCCCGGCTTTTTCGTGCCTGGGGCCGGTTCGCGCGCGGCAGCAGCGGGGCTCGCGCACGGTGCATGCAGGTCGGAGGTTGCGTTGGCGGGCAGGCGCCGGTCGTCTCGGTGGCGATGCCGATGGGCCGAGCGATGGCTCGGGAATCGGTGTGAGCGACGGCCTGGGCGATGGTCCGAGCGTTGGCTGGGACGAGCGCCTCGCAGTGGCCGCCCGGGCGTAGCCGCGCCCGGCGCTCACCAGTCCCGCCACGCCTCGGTGGGATCGCGACCCTGGCAGTCCAGGCCGGCTGCTTCGGCAGCGCCGAGCAGCAGCTCGCACAGGCTTTCGCGCTGCTCGGTCTCGATCAAAGTGTGGCCGCAGCGGACATTGAGCGCGTTGAGCGCCAGCACCGCCTGCCGCAACGCAGTCTGCACCCGCGCCGGCGCGCCGCTGGCGGCCTGCGCCGCGTCCAGGAAACGGTCGATGATGCGCTCGCAGTCGTCGATGTCGCGCTCGCGGTAGCCGGCATCGGCCCCGTCCTGGGCGAGGTCTTCCATGTAGCTGCGCATGCCGTCGAGGATCTCGCTCTTGAGCTCGACGTAATCGTTCGTTTCCACCTGCACGAGGCCCTCCGGTATGGCGTTGGCGGCGCCCCGGAAGGCCCGGCGCAGGGCCGTGCCCGCCGGGGCGGCCCGGCCGATCCTAGCCCGCGCACATTGCAGCCAATGCGATGCGCCGCCGCAGGGGCAGGGCCCCACGCCCGCCGGGCTTGCTAGACTGCCGCCATCGGCCTCGGTCCCCTGGGGAAACGCGTCGTGATCAAGCCCGCCATCCCCGACAACGAAACCGCGCGCCTGGAGGCGCTGCGCCGCTACGACATCCTCGACACCCCACCGGAACAGGATTTCGACGATCTGGTCGAGATGGCCGCCGCCATCTGCGATGTGCCGACCGCGGTGGTGAGCCTGATCGACGCCGACCGGCAATGGTTCAAGGCCCGGCTGGGCCTGGATGCGGAGGAAACCCCGCGCGCGATTTCGTTCTGCGCCCATGCCATCCTCGAACCGGACCAAGTCCTGGTGGTGCCCGACACCCTGGCCGACGCGCGCTTCCACGACAATCCCTCGGTGGTCTCCGATCCGCATATCCGCTTCTACGCCAGTGCGCCGCTGGTCACTCCGGAAGGCCATGCCCTGGGCACCTTGTGCGTGCTGGACTGCCACCCGCGCCAACTCGGTCCGCACCAGCACAAGGCGCTCAAGGCCTTGTCCAAGCAAACCGCGAGACTGTTGGAGTTGCGCCGTGTCAGCCACGCCCTGGCGCGGCAGCTCCAGGAAAGCGAGTGGTACGAGCAGCGCCTGTTGCAATATCAGGCCGAACTGGAAGCGCACAATGCCGACCTGACCGCGCTGACCCACACCGACCCGCTGACCGGCCTGCACAACCGTCGCGCCTTCGCTCTGGCGCTGGAACAGGCCGCCGCGCGCAGCAGCGTCGGCGCGTCGGTGCACGTAGCCTTGCTCGATCTGGACTGTTTCAAGACCATCAACGATGTCCATGGCCACGCCGAGGGCGACCGCATCCTGGTGGCGGTGGCCGAGACGCTGCGCTTGTACGCCCCCGGCGCCGCGGCAGTGGCGCGCTACGGCGGCGAGGAGTTCCTGATGATGTTCGAGGCCAGCGCCGAACAAGCGCGGCTGCAATGCGAGTTCGTGCGCGAGGCAGTGGCCAACCTTCCGTTGGGCCTGCCGGTGAGCATCAGCATCGGCCTGGCCGAACTGCGCCCCGGCGAGGACACCGCCCAGGCCATCGCCCGCGCCGACCAGGCGATGTACGCAGCCAAGCGCGCCGGACGCAATCGGGTGGTAGTGGCCGACTGAGGCGCGCTCAGCGCGGGATGGGCGGGGCTGTCGGTCCTGGCGGGTCGGGCGGAAGCAGCAGCCCTTCGGGCGCCAGCAGCCGGAACCAGCGGCGCAGCTTGCGCTCGTGCGTGGCCAGCGCGCCCTCGGCTACGCCGAGGATCAGGATATCCATGTCGTGCAGGTCGTGCTCCAGCTTCAGGCGCTGGTTCGGTGTCATCTTCGCGAAGTCCAGCGGGCCCAGGCGCACGTAGTAGTCGATCGCGAATAGGGCCATCACCTGGTAACGACGCACGAGGATCCAGCGGCCATCCAGCGGAAGCGAATCGGCGAACAAGGGCTCGTCGCTGTCGGGGGACGTCACTTCGCGCGCCATAGCCACGCCGAAATCGATGCTCGCGGCCTGGTGCATGCAGTCTTCGATTTCAGCTGGGGTGAGCGCATTGCGTGGCTTGTCGAGGAGGGGAAACAATGTTGGCACGGTGGCGATCAGGGTCAGGAACGAAGCCGCCAGGCCCTCCAGGAATTCCGCTTCCCGGGCGTTCTCTTCCAAGACAAACTGTGGCAACGCGAAGGCGGGATCGCGCAAGCCAGGGTGGAAGCGGAAATCCACAGGCAAAGTACGAGCGGAGGGCAGGCCGAATGGCTCGGCACGCTCCAGTTCATGGCGCAGCATTTCGCCGACGCCTTCGAGTAGCCCGACCGGATTATCCACCTCAGGCAACTTGGCGAAGATCTTCCAGCGGCTAGTATCGCGATCACTGATCATTTCGTAGAACAGGGCGTCGGGCATCAGCAGCCGGTGTGAGCGCGCCAGTTCGCTCACGAGTTCGGCGCGCGCACCTTGCAGATAGTTCTTGTCCAGTACGATCGGACGCATACCGTCTCCTCCCGGCCGGCTGCCGGCAGGACGATGATGGCAGCGTGCAGTCTCAGCGATAGATCCGCTCGCGCTCGGCTTGCAGGCGTTGGCGCAGGTACTCGTTGCGGCTGAGGCCGCCGGGGATGCTGGCCAGGGCCAGGACCTCGGCCACCACCGCCGATTCGCGCTGTTTGTAGGCCTGGAACTTGGGGTCGCGGCTTTGCTGGTCCGCCCAGGCCTGTTCGCGTTGCGCGGCCTGGGCGCGGTAGCGTTGCGCCAGTTCGCGTACTTGCGCCTGTTGCCGGGCCGGGTCGGGCTCGGTGGCCTGGATCAGACCGACCCGCAGCAGCAGGGTTTCGCCCGCCGACAGTTCGTTGGCTTGCTCGTAGTGATCGATGCGCGCGCCCAGCGCTTGCGCGCGCTGCTCGCGTTCGGCTGGGCCGAGCGCGGCGGCTTCGCGGAAGAAGCTTCGCGCTTGTTGCTGGAACTGCTGGCGCTGGCGGTAGTCGCGCGCCTGCGGCGTGGCCAGCAACGCCTGCATCGGCGCCGGTTCGCCCTGGCTGGAGGCGCCATTGGCGCCATCGCCGCCGGCCGCGGCGGCCGTCCGTGCGTCGCGGCCGCCGGCATCGAACAGGCCCAGGCTGACCGCCGCGGCCGAAGCCGCGACGATCAGGGCCAGGCCCAGCATGAGAGTGGAGCGTTTCATGCCGTGCCGATCCGGTCAGGCCAACAGCTGGTCGACCAGCCAGTACAGCAGGTTGAACGGCTTGGCCTTGTCGGCCGCGTCGCTGCTCTCGCTGGCGTCGAGCACCTTGCCGTTGCCGTCGAGCACGCTGTCGATGAAGTTCTTCAGCTGCAGGTTCTGCGCCTGCACATCGCCGTTCTTGAAATCCACGATGGTGGTGCAGTGGCTTTCGTTGAGCGCGCGGTACTGCGGGAAATAGCCGCCGAAGTTGTCCAGCCCATCCAGGCGCGCGGACAGGCGCTGGGTGTCGGCGCCCCACTTGGCGTGGATCAGCGCCTGCTTGGCCGCGGCGTCGGGGGCCTGCTGGATGTCGTCGTGGAAGCGCTCGTAGGAGTAGGAGGAATAGTTCAGGTCCTGCCAGAAGTGGGTGTGGCCCAGACGGTCGCCGCTGTGCTTGGACGACAGCGCCGGGTAGATCGAGCCCAGTTCCTCCAGGTCCATCTGCGGCAGGCCGGCGGCGAGGAAGGCCAACGGGCCGTTGGGCGCATCCAGGCCCCAGACCGAGCGGATCGTGCTCATCAGCGGCTGGGAGGGATAGTCGGCCGGATCGCCGTTGCGCGGGGTCGGGAAGATCGGGCCGGAGTCGTCGATCAGGAAGCCGCGGCTCGGCGCCAGGTCGGTGCGCAGCGAATCGTAGGAGATCAGGCTGCCGGCGCCGCCGGCGCTGCAACCGGTGCTGAGCATTTGCCCGGGCCGCGGCAGGTTGTCCTTGAGCCAGGCGGTGATCGCGCGGGTGTTGCGCAGGCCGTTGTGGTGCCACACCAGCGGCGGCTTCTCGCCACTGGGATCGTCGTACACGGCGACCTTGTCGCCACTGTAGATATCGCCAGTGCAGTAGGGCACATAGACCATGTTCCAGCCCTGGGTCTTGACCGCGTCGAAGGGGCTGACGCGGGTGACGAAGGGGCTGACCAGGCTGGCGCCGGGATTGAGCAGCTTCATGTAGTCGTCGGGCACGCCGTTGGGATTGCGCGCGCCGCGCACGCCGGTGGCGCCGGTGCAACTGGCGTAGTCCCAGCACGCTCCGCCGCCTTCCATGTAGATGATGGTGTTGGTGGTGTTGGGCACGCGGTTGACGAAGATCTTGTACGGCGATCCATTGCCGCAGATGGCGCCGGTCTCGGCCGGCAACTGCACGGTCTGCCATTGGTAGTAAGCGCCCGGGTCGAAGCCGTCGGCGCGGCCGGCGTCGCGGCTGAGCAGCGGGTACTGGCCGCTGCGCTGGGCCGGCTGGACTTGGTTGTCGGGCTTGGGCGGGGAAAACAGATTGCGCAGGGTCTGGAAGAACCCGTAATCGCCCTGTTCGGCCTGCGAGGGCAGGCTGGAAAATGCGACGGCGCCGCCCACCAGGGCGACGGCTGCGTAACGGCTCAATGCGGCCATGATTCCTCTCTCCTTGGATCGTCATGAAGGCAGAGACAAACGCGCTTCCGGCGCGTGCTAGGGCGTGCGCGCGGCCGGTTCCTCTCCGTACTGCAGCGTCTGGATAGCGGGCGCGGGCGCGGTGGGTCAATGCGGAGCGGCGGGGTTTTCGCGCCGCGGGCCAGATTGGCCGCGGATAGGGCCGCCACTGGCCGTTTTTGCCCCGGTTTGCGCTGGCTTCGGTGCACAGGCCGGTTGCCGATTCGTGCGCTGCACCATGTGACGCAGTTCGTGGATTGCAGAGGCGAAGGACGGGCGCGGCGGCGATGCGCGGTGTGCATCAGGGGAGGGGCCGGGGGCTGCGTCGCGCCGTCTGCGCAACGGCGTTCGCATCATCGCGATGCGGGGCAGGGGCTGCCGCCAGTGCCGGCGAGGGGCGCCGGTGGGCCGGCTCGCTCAAGCCTGCTCCCCACGGCCGTTTCCGACAAGTTGGAACGCCCCGGGCGTCGTTGCGGGCGAGCGATAAGCGACGGAAGAAAGCGACATGGGACGCGGGGGCGGCTGTTCCCGGCTGCGAAGGCAGGCTGGCGTGAACGCCTCGCGCGACCAGTGTCGCAACACCGCGGTCGGCGAGATCCCGCCCACTGCGCGCGAGTGCGCCACTGCACCGATGGGAAAAAACCGCGCGGCGGGCCTATTCCCCGGGCACTGCGCCCGCCGAGGCCGCGGCCGAGGCCCGCCGCCGCGCCAGCACCGCTTCGCGGTGGGCGATATAGGCGTTGGAGCCGAGGATGATGGCCGCGCCGAGCACGGTGTAGGCGTCCACGGTCTCGTGGAACCACAGCCAGCCGGCCACCGACACCAGCGGCAACTGCATGAAGCTGATCGGCGTCAGCGCCGAGACTTCGCCGAGCTTGAGCGCATGCGTCCACAGCACTTGCCCGCCGGTGCCGAACACGCCGGCGGCGACGATCCACAGCCAGGCCATTCCCTGCGGCCATTGCCACACGAACAGCGCCGGCAGCAGCGACATCGGCACCCAGAACGCGTAGGTGTACAGGACGATGGTGTTGGCCGAATCGACCTTGGACAGTTGCTTGATCTGGATCGAGATCACCCCGCCGAGCACCGCCGCCAGCAAGGCGGCCAGGCTGTCGATGGAGAATTCCGACGAGCCGGGCCGCACGATCACCAGCACGCCGAGGAAGCCGGCCGCCACCGCCGCCCAGCGCCGCGCACGCACTTGCTCGTGCAGGAACAGCGCGGCGGCGATGGTGACGAAGATCGGCGTGGAATAGGTCAGCGAGATCGCCTGCGCCAACGGCAGGTGGCCGATCGCCCAGAAGCCGGCCAGCATCGAACACATGCCGATCAGGCAGCGCACGAAGTACTTGGGCAACTGGCGCGTGCGCAGTTCGGCGCGGCGCGCGCCCAGCAGCAGCGGCAGCACCGCCAGCAAGCCGAACAGGTTGCGGAAGAAGGCGACCTCGAAGGTGTGCAGGCTCTGCGAAGCCAGGCGGATGGCGATGGCCATCACGCCGAAGCTCAGGGTGCTCGCCAGCATCAGGCCGGCGGCGCGCATGGGCTGTTGCGGCGCGGCCGCGCTCACCAGCGTGCGCCGATCAGGCGCGGCTCGGGTTCGATGGCCACGCCGAAGCGTCGCTGCACCGAGTCGGCGATGCGCCGGGCCAGGCCGAGCAACTGGGCGCCGCTGGCCTGGCCGTGGTTGACCAGCACCAAGGCATGCGCAGGCGATACGCCGGCATCGCCGTCGCGGTGGCCCTTCCAGCCGCAGGCGTCGATCAGCCAGCCGGCCGAGAGCTTGCGCAGGCCGGGATCGCCGCCGCCGAACACCGGCAGCGCCGGATGTTCGGCGTGCAGCGCCTCGGCCTGCGCGGCCGCGACGAGGGGGTTCTTGAAGAAGCTGCCGGCATTGCCCAGCACCGCTGGGTCGGGCAGCTTGCGCTGGCGGATCGCGATCACCGCCTCGGCCACTTGCAACGAGGTCGGTGCGTGGATCCCGCGTGCGGCCAGCTCCTCGCCGAGACCGGCGTAGTCCAGGACCAGTTGCGGCCGGCGCGGCAGGGCGAATTCGACTGCGGCGATCAGGTAGCGGTCGGGCGTGCGCTTGAACAGGCTGTCGCGATAGCCGAAGCCGCACTGGGCGTTGTCGAAGCGATGCCATTGCCCGGTGGCCGGCTCGAAGGCTTCCACTGCGTGCACGAACTGGCGCACTTCCACGCCGTAGGCGCCGATGTTCTGGATCGGACAAGCGCCGACCGTGCCCGGGATCAGGGCCAGGTTCTCCAGGCCGCACAGGCCTTCGGCCAGGGTCTGCATGACTAGGCCATGCCAGGGCACGCCGGCGTCGGCGCGCACGATCGCGCGCTCGCCGTCGTCGGACAGCCTCTGCACGCGGCGGCCGCTGAGCTCCAGCACCGCGCCGTCGGGATCGCCGGCGAACAGCAGATTGCTGCCGCCGCCCAGCACCAGGGCCAGTCCGGCCTCGCGCAACGGACCGGCGGCGAAGGCCTCGGGCAGGCCGGCGGGGTCTTCGACCGACACCAGCCAGGGCGCGCGCGCGGCCACGCCGAAGGTGTTGCGGGTTTGCAGCGGCGCATCGCGCACGATGCGGACGTCGGGGATCATGTGCGCGGTTTTCGCGAGGCGGTGGAGGAAGAGGGGATGGCGGCGGCCCGGCGGCGGGATCAGATGCTGGGCGGCATGTTGCCGCGGCTGGGGGCTTCCTTGCGCCGGCGGATCGCCTCGACGCATTCGTGCACCAGCGCCGGGCCGCGGTAGACCAGGCCCGAATAACATTGCACCAGGCTGGCGCCGGCGGCCATCTTGGTCACCGCGTCGGCGCCGGAGAGGATGCCGCCCACGCCGATCATCGGAATGCTCTCGGGCAGGCGCGTGCGCATCTTGCGCAGCACCGCCGTCGAGGGGGCCATCAGCGGCCGCCCGGACAGCCCGCCGGTCTCGCCGGCATGGGCGTGGCCCTGCACGGCCTCGCGGGCGACGGTGGTATTGGTGGCGATCACCCCGTCCACCTGCAACTCGCCGAGCACGCGGGTGGCCGCTTCGATGTCGTCGTCGGACAGGTCCGGGGCGATCTTGACCAGCATCGGCACGCGCCGGCCCTCGCGCGCGGCGAACCTCTCCTGCGCCTCGCGCAGGCTGCCGACCAGGCGCCGCAGCGATTGTTCTTCCTGCAACTCGCGCAGGCCCGCGGTGTTGGGCGAGGAAATGTTGACCGTGATGTAGTCGGCCAGCGGGTAGACCCGTTCCAGGCAGTGCAGGTAATCGGCCTCGGCGCGCTCGTTGGGCGTGTCCTTGTTCTTGCCGATGTTGATGCCCAGCAGGCCGCGCTTGCGCCGGGCCTTGGAGACGTTGCGCACCAGCGCATCCACGCCTTCGTTGTTGAAGCCCAGGCGGTTGATCACCGCCTCGTGCTCGGGCAGGCGGAACATGCGCGGACGCGGATTGCCCTGCTGCGGGCGCGGGGTGACCGTGCCGATCTCGACGAAACCGAAGCCCAGGCCCAGCAGCGCATCGATGTGGGCGCCGTTCTTGTCCAGGCCGGCGGCCAGGCCGACCGGATTGGGGAAGCTCAGGCCCAGGACCTTGGTCGGCAGGGGCTTGGGCACGCGCGCCACCAGCGGGTTGAGGCCACTGCGATAGGCCGTCTCCAGCGCCGTCAGGCCAAGGCCGTGCGCTCGTTCGGCGTCCAGTCCGAAGAGAAAGGGGCGGGCGAGGCTATACACGAGGTCTTGGCAGGCGCTCGGGTCGGGGGAACGGGATTATCGCCCATGCCGGTGGGTTCGGGCGAGCGCCGGCGGTGCTTGGGGGTGTCGGCGCTGCCGGCCTGCGGGCCGCAGGCCGGTGCGGCGTGCGTCGGTCGGCCGAAGCCGGCGCGTCCGAAGCTGGAGCGGCCGAAGCCGGCGCCTGCTCCAGCCGATGGCTCCTGTCGCGGGCCGACGGGACGGCCGATACGGCGGCCGCCAAGACGCGGGCCGCCGGCGCAGGCCGCGCGCCTCAGGCTTCCGGCGCGGGGCAGTCGAGCATGCGCGTGCACTCGAAGTAGCGCTGGTCGCAGGCGGCGGGAAACTCGGAACTGACCTGGCAGTGCTCCCATTCCAGGCGGCAGCGCTCGCAGGCGGCGGCGTCGTCGCTGGCCAGGGCGGCCAGCGAGGCGGCGAAACCGAACGCGCCGCAGGCGGCGGCGAGCAGCAGCAGGCGGGTCGGGCGGCGAGGGGGTGCGGTCATGCGGCGTCCTCCAAAGGCCCCGAGTGGGCGGTGGAGGCCATCCTGGCGGCCGCGGCCGGGCGCGGGCAAGCCGCGCCGCAGCACCGGGCCCTCAGTGGCTGCCGGCCATCGCCGCAATCGCCGCCAGACCGCCGAAGAACAGCACGAACACCAGGATGCCCAGCACCGCCAGCAGGAACACCGACCAGCCCAGGATCAACCCGGCCACGGCCAGGCCGCTGCCTTCGTAGCGCTCTGGCTCGCGGCGGATCTGGCCGCGCGCCATGTGCCCGGCGACGATGGCCACCAGGCTGCCGAGGAAGGGCATCAAGGTCCAGCCGAGCACCCCGGCGATCAGGCTGGTGATGGCCAGGGGGCTGGTCTGGCGGACGTGCATCTGCATGGCGGTCTTCCTGATTGACTGGGCCACAGCATACGACGTGCACGGCGCCGGCCGGCGCCGCGGGCTGTGCGGGGCTTTTAGCGCCTGTAAAGGCTGGCGCGGACCGGCGCTGGCGCAGGCAGCGGCAGATGGCGGTGCCGAGCAGTGGCGGCGCGGGCGTGCGCTGCAGCGTGGAGGCGGGCGCGGAGGCCTTCAGGGTGCTGCCGCAGCGCCGGTGCCGCGTGGCCGGCAGCGGGCGCTGGACGCGGGGGCGATGGCGATCACAGGCGGGATCCGGACATGGGCGGGATCCGGGCATGCGTAGGGCCGCGGCGCGACGCCCCGGTATCGAGCCTGGATCGCCGAGCACGATTGCGGATCGCCCGCGCCTGCCACAGCGTCGTTCCCACCGAAGCGGGAACCCAGGGCGTCATCCAGGCAGGCGCTATGGCCCGCTCAATCCGGCGGCAGGGTCGGCTCGCAACGTCCGGCGATCTGGCAGTCGTACAACTGCTGGACGCAGCTCGCGTAGTCGTCGACCTGGATGCAGTAGCGGTAATCCTGCAGGCAATGCTCGCAGTCGGGGATGCCGGCCGTGGCGGTCAGCGTGGCGGCCAGGCCGAACACTCCCAGGGCCACTGCGGTGAGGCGGAACGTGCGCGGGTTCGACATCGGGCTCCTCCTTCGGTATCGCCAGTCCATCTGGCCAGGCCATGCTAGGCCGGCGCCGGCGCGCGATCCGCGACGCAGAGGCGGAATTTCACACCGCCCCGCCGAGGGCCTGCACGAAAAACGGGACGGCCGTCGCCGGCCGTCCCGTCTGGGGTGCTGTCCGCAGGTGCGTGCTGCGCGGCGGACGCAGGCGCCCGCCGCGCCTAGCGCTTACAGGTCGAACTTGATGCCCTGGGCCAGCGGCAGCGCGTCGGAGTAGTTGATGGTGTTGGTCTGGCGGCGCATGTAGGCGCGCCAGGCGTCCGAACCGGACTCGCGGCCGCCGCCGGTCTCCTTCTCGCCGCCGAAAGCGCCGCCGATCTCGGCGCCGGAGGTGCCGATGTTGACGTTGGCGATGCCGCAATCCGAACCGGCTGCCGACAGGAAGGCCTCGGCGGCCTTGAGGTTGGCGGTGAAGATCGAGGAGGACAGGCCCTGCGGCAC
Source organism: uncultured Lysobacter sp. (assembly GCA_966185905.1). GTDB lineage: Bacteria > Pseudomonadota > Gammaproteobacteria > Xanthomonadales > Xanthomonadaceae > Lysobacter. The sequence goes on along the minus strand of CBIFVU010000021.1, from coordinate 2,918 downwards.
GTCGTTCTGCAGCGCGATGGCGTCCTCGAGCTTGCTGAACTTCATCACGTACAGGATCGGCGCGAAGGTCTCGGTCTGCACCACTTCGGCGTCGTTGCCCAGGCCGGTGACGATGGCCGGCAGGACGAAGTTGCCGGGGCGCGAGATGCGCTCGCCGCCGGTCTCGACCTTGCCGCCGGCCGCCTTGGCCTTGGCGATGGCGTCCAGGTAGGCCTGCACGCCGTCCTGGCTGTTGAGCGGGCCCATCAGGTTGGCCGGGTCGGTCGGGTCGCCGATCTTCTTTTCCACCTGCTTGTAGGCGGCCACCAGCTTGGCCAGCACGTCGTCGTGGATGGACTCGTGCACGAACAGGCGGCGGGTGGTGGTGCAGCGCTGGCCGGCGGTGCCGACCGCGCCGAACACGATGGCCGGGATCGCCAGCTTCAGGTCGGCCGAGGCATCGACGATGATGGCGTTGTTGCCGCCCAGTTCCAGCAGCGACCGGCCCATGCGGCGGGCCACGCGCTCGCCGACCTGGCGGCCGACCTTGGTCGAACCGGTGAAGCTGACCAGCGCCACGCGCTTGTCGTCGACGAAGCTGGAGGCCAGCTCGGTGCCGGCATCGTTGAACAGGAAGAAGATGTCCGGGAAGCCGCCGGCGCGCAGGGCCTCGTTGCAGATCTTCATCGAGGCGATCGCCGACAGCGGGGTCTTGGGCGAGGGCTTCCAGATCGAGATGTCGCCGCAGATGGCGGCGATGAAGCTGTTCCAGGCCCACACCGCGACCGGGAAGTTGAAGGCCGAGATGATGCCGACGATGCCCAGCGGGTGCCACTGCTCGTACATGCGGTGGCCGGGGCGCTCGGAGTGCATGGTCAGGCCGTAGAGCTGGCGCGACAGGCCGACGGCGAAATCGCCGATGTCGATCATTTCCTGCACTTCGCCGTCGCCTTCGGGCTTGGACTTGCCCATTTCCAGCGCGACCAGCGAGCCCAGCGCATCCTTGTGCTTGCGCAGCGCGTCGGCGCACAGGCGGATGGCTTCGCCGCGGCGCGGGGCCGGGGTGGTGCGCCATACCGCGAAGGCGGCCTGGGCGCGCTCGACGATGGTCTCGTAGTCGGCCTGCGAGGAGGCCTGCACGCGCGCCAGCACTTCGCCGTCGGTGGGATTGACGGGTTCCAACACGCCGGCGTCGGCGGTCTTGGACCATTCGCCGTGGCCGAGGTAGGTGCCGGACTCGTTGTCTTTGAGTCCCAGGGCGGCGAGGACGGGGTGGGTCATACCGAAAGCTCCATGTGGTGGCACGCCGGGGGGCGTGGCGAAAACGGGCGGACGCGCCGCGAGGGGCGCGGCGGCAACGCGCGGGCGCGCTGCGAGGGGTGGCGACCCCGACACGATTCGAACGTGTGACCTTCCCCTTAGGAGGGGGATGCTCTATCCAGCTGAGCTACGGGGCCTTTTTAAATCAATGGCTTATGAGGGGTTTCCTTGCTGTCGCGCCGGTCGGCGCGTGATCGACTCCCTCTTGGGCGCGGTGGCCTGCCATCCCTCCTAGTGTATCAACCGGCGGTGGTCCGAGGTCAGGGGCGGGGCGCGCGCGGGTCAGGGCGCCAAGCCGGGACAGGTCGGGCGGAGGCGAGTGGTGCGACTGGGCCAGGGTAGGGACCACGGTCGCGGCAGGCGCGCAACGGGACCCGTACTAGTGCCCGCCCGCACGGCGGCGCCGAGGCGGTCGCAGGAGCCGGGCGCCGCGGGCGCTGGGGGCGCGCAACCGGACACGGTGCCCGCCGCGCGGCGCTGTGGCGCTGCGCAGGCCGCCGAGCGCCGGCGTTGCCATCGGCGGAAAGCGGATCGTGCGGAGGCGCCCGGCCGGCGAGCCCTGCGGTGACGGGAGGCAGGGGCGGCGAACGAGTCGAACGCGCGGCGCCGAGAGCCGCGCCGAACGAGCCGCGCTGAACGCCGGCGCTGCGGCGCGGGCGCTGTCGGCTTCGCGAACGTCTTGTCTGCGCAGCTAACCTGGCCCTCACATCCGCGCCATCGGCATTGGCTATGCTGCCGCCGGCCCGATCGCGCGCGGAACGGATCCGCGCCGGGCCCGCAGCGGGCATCCCCCGATGCCCTTCGCCCGATGCACAACGATGCAGAACAAGGAGTCTGGACATGCCGCATCCCGTTTCGCCCCGCCGCTTCGCCCCGCTCGCCGCCCTGGCCCTGATCGCCGCCGTCGGCGCGGCCCAGGCCCAGAGCGACGCCCAGGTCTACGAATCGGCCATCGCCGAATCCGCGCGTCTGTGCCCGGGCCATTCCAAGGAACGCACCACCCCCGGCGTGCGCGCCGTGCCGGTGGGCGCATTGCGGGTACTGGCGCAGCGCGACTACACGATGTGCCCCGACCGCCGCCTCGACGCCGCTGCGCCGGCGGTGTGGTATGGCCAAGCCGGCGTGTTCGCCTGGAATCCCGAGGTCGAGGGCGCGGCGCAGTTGATCGCCAAGCAGGTCGATGCGATGACGCGCAAGGAAGAATTCCCCGCCGAGACGCTGGTGTGGAAAGCCGACGGCAGCCCGGCCCAGGGCGCGACCGTGCCGATGTTCGAGCCGCGCGCGCGGCCGGTGGGGTCGTACTGAGGCCGTGCTGAAGGGGTTTGAGCGCGGGCGCGGCGGGCTGCGTCCGCGTTCGCATCGACGGTGCGCCTGCGCTGCGCGCAGGTGCGGGAGCGCCGGGCCCGCAACTCCTTGTAGGAGCGGCGCCAGCCGCGAGCGCGATGCGGCCGCTGTGTCGCAGTCTTCGCCGCGGTGGTGCGTAGCGACGCAGGTCGCGGCTTGCGCCGCTCCTACAGGGTGAGGCCGCAGCCTTTTGTAGGAGCGGCGCCAGCCGCGATCCCGGTGCGGCCGCTGTGTCGCAGTCTTCGCCGCGGTGGTGCGTAGCGACGCAGGTCGCG
>CBIFVU010000020.1:0-33772 GCA_966185905.1 uncultured Lysobacter sp. | reverse complement strand
CGCCGATCGCATCGCGCGCCTGCTCGATGCGCCGCTGCGCGTGCACAGCCGCCCGCGCGCGGTGTAGCGCACTGCGTTGGCGAGGAAGTTCTGCAACACCCGGCGCAGCAGTTGCGGATCGCTGCGCACCCATGCGCGGGTGGGCAGATAGACCAGGCGCAGGCCGCGCTCGGCGGCGATGGCGGCGAACTCGGAGGCCAGCGGCGCCAGCACATCGGCCAGCGGGAATTCGCGCGGCTGCGGCACCAGGCCGCCGGCCTGCAAACGCGAGATGTCCAGCAGGCCGGTCAGCAACTCGCCGGTGGACTCCAGCGCGCCGCCGATCTGCGCGGCGCGCTCGCGCTGGGCAGGATCGTGCAGTTGCTGGCGCAGCGCATCGGTGAACAGTTGCGCCGCGTGCAGGGGCTGCATCAGGTCGTGTCCGACCGCGGCCAGGAAGCGGGTCTTGGCCTCGTTGGCGCGCTCGGCTTCGCGGGTGGCCACTTCCAGGTCGGCGGTGCGCTCGGCCACGCGCTGTTCCAGGGTCTCGTTGGCTTGCAGCAGCCCGGCCTGGGCGCGGCGGAACGCGGTGACGTCGGTGAAGGTGGCCACGAAGCCGCCGCCGGGCATGGGATTGCCGCGGATCTCCACGATGCTGCCGTCGGCGAGCACGCGCTCGGACAAGTGCGCGGTGCCGGCGCGCATGAAGTCCAGGCGCCGCTGCAAGGCGCCTTCCAGGTCGCCGTGCAACGGCAGGCGCTGCATCGCCCAACGCGCCAGATCGGCGATCGGCCGGCCGACTTGCAGCAACTCCGGCGGGAAATCGAACAATTCGGCATAGCGGCGGTTCCAGGCCACCAGGCGCAGTTGCGCATCGACCACGCTGATGCCTTGGCTCATGTTCTGCAACGCGGCTTCCAGCAGGCGCTGGTTGAAGCGCAGGTCGGCCGAGGCCTCGCCGACGATCTGGGCGACGGTGTCCAGGTCGCCGGTTTCGCGCCGCGCGGCGTCCAGCAGCACCCGCGCCGAGGCCGAGCCCAGCACCGCGGCCAGCTCGCGTTCGACCGAGGCTTCCACCGTCGCGGCCACCGGCGCCTGCGCCGGCACCCCGTCGAGCAATTGCGCTACCCGCTCGCGCGGCAGGAAGCGCAGGCCGGCCGCGCGCAGGCTCTGCGCGTCCAGGCCTCGGCGCGCGCGGCGCGGCGCCTCGCGCCGCCACAACGCAGCCAGCACCGTGACCCAGGTGCCGACGAACAGGCTGGCGCCGACCGCGCGGCCCAGGCGGCTCCAGCCGGTCAGGCCGAACAAGCCCTCCGGCGCCAGCCAGTTCCAGCCGAAGGGACCTTGCTGCAGCCAGGCCGGCGCACTCGGACCAGCGTCGAACAGCATCGGCAGCAGCAGCGCCCAGGTCCAGGCGGCGAAGCCGGCGACGATGCCGGCGATGGCCGCGCGCGGCGGCGTCTGCGGCCGCCACACCGCGAAGGCCAGCGCCGGCGCCAGTGTCGCCAGCGCCGAGAACGACACCGCACCGACATCGGCCAGTGCATCGCTGCCGGCGATCAGGCGGCTGTAGGCCCAGGCCAGCAGCATGATCGCGACGATGCCGGCGCGGCGCAGCGCCAGCACCCGGCCGCGCAAGTCGCGGTTGCGCGCCCAGGCACCGCGCAACAGGCCAGGCGCGAACCAATGGTTGCCGATCATCAGGCTCAGGGTCAGGGTGCTGACCACGACCATGCCGGTGGCGGCGCTGAGCCCGCCGAGGAAGGCGAACAGGGCCAGGCCCTGGTGGCCCTGCGCCAGCGGCAGCGCCAGCACGTACAGGTCCGAGGGCACCTGCGCGCCGAGCAGGCGCTGGCCGAGCGTGGCCAGGGGCAGCACCGGCAATGCGATCAGCAGCAGGTAGAACGGGAACTGCCAGCGCGCGGTGCGCAGGTCGGCCTCGTCGCGGCACTCCACCACCGCCACATGGAATTGGTGCGGCAGGATGAACATGGCCAGCCCGCCGAGCAGCACCAAGGGCGCGAAGCCGCCGGCCGCCGCCTCCGGCGCCGGAGTGGGCGCGGCCGGGACCGGCGCCAACGCCGGCGCGTCCAGTCCGAACCAGACGAAGGCGCCCAGCGCCAACATCGCCGCGAGCTTGAACACCGACTCGAAGGCCATCGCCAGCACCAGGCCGCGGTTGTGCTCGGCGGCGCTGGCGCGGCGGGTGCCGAACAGCATCGCGAACAAGGCCATCGCCAGGGCCACGTACAGCGCGCTGTCGCGCCAGGCCGGCGAGGCAGCGCCATCGGCGGCGTGGGTGGTGAGCATCGAGAAACTCATCGCCACAGCCTTGAGCTGCAGGGCGATGTAGGGAATCAGGCCGAGCGCGGCGACCAGGGTCACGGTGGCGGCCAACCAGGCGTCCTTGCCCAGGCGGGTGGCGATCAAGTCGGCCAGCGAGGTGGCATTGGTCTCGCGCGCCAACCGCACCAGCCGCACCATGAAGCCGATGGCGAAAGCATAGAACAGGATCGAGCCGAGGAAGGTCGGCGGCAGCGGCCAGCCGTAGCGCGCGGCCTGGGTGACGGTGCCGTAGAAGGTCCAGGAGGTGCAGTGCACCGCCAGCGACAGCGCGTAGATGTGGCGCCAGTGGCGCGCCAGCACGCCGGGCCGGCGCTCGGCGAACAAGGCCGTGCCGAACATCAGCGCCAGCCAGGCCAGGCTGGCCAGGGCGACGGTGGTCAGGCTCATGGGCATGGGCAGCGAGGCATCGGTGCAGGATAGCGTGAGGGTCGGGCGCCAAGCCAAGCGCGCGGGACCAAGTGCGCAGGCCTGGCCCGAGGCCGGGCGGTGTCGCCAGGCCGGAAGCGGCGGTGCGCGGCGGCGCGGCCGCAGTGCCAGGATCGGCGCGGTGGCCGGCGGCCCTGCGCGCCTCGGCCGGAGTCGTGCCCGGCCCAGCGAGCGCGCCGCAACGCCACCGCGCGCCCTGCCCCGCGCGTGCAAGCCCGACGACGGGTCTTGCCGCACCGGCGGCGAAAAAAAACCGGCCCCCGCCCGAAGGCGGAGGCCGGCCGCGGCGTCCCAGCCGCAGTCCCCACGTTGTCTTCAGAAGTCGTATTTCACCGTCAGCGAGTACTGCCGCGGCGCGCCGTAGAAGCCGGTGTAGACGCCCAGCGCGGAGTTCAGGCTGTAGCCGGTGGTGCGGTACTCCTTGTCGGCCAGGTTGCTGCCCTGCAAGGACACCGTCCACGGCCCGCCGCTCTTCCAGGTCACCCCGGCGTTGACCAGGCCGTAGCCGTCCTGGGTGATGGGCAACGCGCCGGTGCGCAGGATCTCGGTGGTCGCCACCACTTCGCTCTGGTAGCTGTAGCCGACCCGCGCCGACAGGTTGCCGCCGGCGGCCAGGTCGGTGCGGTATTCCAGGTTGAGCGCGCCGGAGAACTCCGGGGCGTTGGTGAACTCTTGTTCGTCGGCGATGTTGATTCCGGCGTACATGAACTCGTCGTACTGCGCGTCCAGCCAGGCCAGGTTGCCCGACAGCAGCCAGTTCGCATTGGGCATCCACTGGTATTCCACTTCCAGGCCCTGCACAGTGCCCTTGCCGGCGTTGGTGAAGTCGCCGAAGAAGGCATCGTCCACGCCGTCGCCGTTGCTGTCGTAGGCGGTGAACACCGACAGCTGGATGTCCTTGTACTTGTTGTGGAAGTAGGACAGGTTCAGGAACAGGCGCTGGTCGAAGAAGGCCATCTTGCTGCCCACCTCGTAGCTGTCCACGACTTCGTCGTCGAAGGGCTCGGCCGAGCGCGGCACCGCCGCGGCCTGGGCGCGGATGTTGTAGCCGCCGGACTTGAAGCCGCGGGTGGCCAGGCCGTAGACCAGGATGTCCGGGGTGAGCTGGTAGTCCAGCGAGACCTTGGGCGAGGTGTTCTTGAAATTGATCTTGCGGTCGAAATCGGCCGCGATCACCCCGCTGGGCACGGTGAAGGCCGGGTCGCGGTAGCCCTGGTTGAAGACCTTGGCGCGCTTGTCCTCGTCGGTGTAGCGCAGGCCGACATCGAGCTTGAGCCGGTCGGTCAGGTCGAAGGTCCAGTCGGCGTAGGCGGCGATGGATTCGGTGTAGACCGTGCCCTGGGTGTCGCCGAAGCTGAGGTTGAAGAAGTTGTTGAGCACTTGCCCGCCGGCCTCGCCGTCGAAGGCGTACACGCCCATCACGCCGCGCGCGCGCCCGCCGCCGTCGTAGTTGGCCTGCAGCTCGTGGCTGACCTGCTGGTCGCTGTAGAACGCCTTCACGTCGGCGATCTTGTTGGGCAGGGTGTCGAAGTCGATGTTGGTCTCGGTGTCGGACTCGCGCTTGGCCAGCACGTACTTGAAGGTCCAGTCCTCGTTGGCGCGCCAGTTGACCGTGGCCGAGGCGCCCTTGAGCGTGGTGTCGTTGACGTTGGGCATGCCGCTGCGGATGTCGTAGCGATCCTCCAGCGGCGCCAGGCCCGGGCCGAAGCGGTTGGGCGCGAGCATCCTGGCGCCGCGCACGCCGGACTGGTCGTCCATCCAGTCGAAGGCGAACTGGATGTCCAGCGCGTCGCTGACATAGGCGCCCAGGCTGGCGCGCAGGGCCAGGATCTCCTTGTCGCTGACATCCTGGCCGGTGACCAGGTTCTTGCCGAAGCCGTCGCGGTTGAGGCTGGCCACCGACAGCCGGCCGCGCAGAGTGGCCTCGCCGCCCTGGGTGGCGCCGCCGATGGGGCCGGCGATGGCGGCCTTGACATCGAGCTGGCCGTAGTTGCCCACCGTCACCGAGGCCGAGCCGTCCAGTTGCGTGGGCAGGCCGCGCGAGACGTACTTGATCGCGCCGCCGATGGTGTTCTTGCCGTACAGCGTGCCCTGCGGGCCGCGCAACACTTCGATCCGCTCCACGTCGAACACGTCCAGCAAGCCGCCCTGCGGACGGGCGATATAGACATCGTCCAGGTAGATGCCCACGCCCGGGTCCACGCCCCACAGCGGATCGGACTGGCCGATGCCGCGGATGTAGGCGGTGATGGTGCTGCTGGAACCGCGCGCGGCGTACAGGGTCAGGTTGGGCACCTGCGCGTCCAGGTCGCTGAGGTCTTCGACGTTGAGCCGGTCCAGCGCCTCGGGGGTGAAGGCGGTGATCGCCACCGGCACTTCCTGCAAGGTCTCCTCGCGCTTGCGCGCGGTGACCGTGACCGAGCCCAGGTTGGTGGCCTCGGCGGCGGCCGGTTCGTCCGGCGCTTGTTGCGCCCAGGCCGGCGGCGCCAACAGGGCGGCGGCGATGGCCAGACTCAGGCCGTGGCGATGGATGCGGTTGCGTGCTGTCACTGGACGGTCTCCCCCGAATGGGCGCGATGTGAGCGCGGTGGCGAGCGCGCGGTCGTTGCGCGCGCTGCGTCTGTGCGCGGCCGGTCGCGGCCTGGCCGCCGCCCGCGCCACCCCGGGCCGCCAAGGCGGCCTGTGCGACGGTGGCGGCGGTCGCGCGCTCCCCCGGTCATGGCGCACAGCCTAGGAGCCGGCCGGGCCGCACCGCAGTTGTACCTTCGGACAATGCCCCGCGACCGGCCGCATTGCCGAGACTGCGCGCTGCGCTGCGGCCGAGCTGTGCCGCGTCCTGTCCCTGGCGCCGCGGCGCCGCTGAAGGAATGACCTGCCGATGGCGTTCGTGATCGTCCTGGCCGCGCTGTGTTTCCTGATGTGGGTGGCCTACCGCGGCCACAGCGTGATCCTGTTCGCCCCGGTGGCCGCGCTCGGCGCGGTGCTGCTGACCGACCCCAGCCTGGTCGCGCCGATGTTCACCGGCCTGTTCATGGACAAGATGGTCGGCTTCCTCAAGCTGTATTTCCCGGTGTTCCTGCTCGGCGCAGTGTTCGGCAAGCTGATCGAGGTGTCCGGCTTCTCCAAGGCCATCGTCGCCGCCACCATCCGTTTGCTCGGGCGCGAGCGGGCGATGCTGTCCATCGTCGCGGTCTGCGCCTTGCTGACCTATGGCGGGGTGTCGTTGTTCGTGGTGGTGTTCGCGGTGTATCCCTTCGCCGCCGAACTCTTCCGCCAGAGCGATATCCCCAAGCGGCTGATTCCCGGCACCATCGCCCTGGGCGCGTTCACCTTCACCATGGACGCCCTGCCCGGCACTCCGCAGATCCAGAACATCATCCCGACCGCGTTCTTCGGCACCGACACCTGGGCCGCGCCCTGGCTGGGCGTGCTCGGCGGGGTGTTCATCCTGATCGTCGGCCTGTGCTACCTGGACTGGCGCCGGCGCGCCGCGCTCAAGGCCGGCGAGGGCTACGGCACCAATCTGGTCAACGAGCCGGCGTCGTTCGCCGGCGGCAAGCTCGCCCATCCGCTGGTGGCGATCGCGCCGCTGGTGTTGGTGGGGGTGTCCAACAAACTCTTCAGCCAGTGGCTGCCCCAGATCTACGGTGCCGAGCACCGCTTCGACCCGGCGGTGATCGGCGAGGCCGCGCCGGTGGTGCAGGACGTGTCCAAGATCGCCGCGATCTGGGCGGTGGAAGGCGCGTTGCTGGTCGGCATCGCCGCGGTGCTGGCCTTCGCCTGGAAGCCGGTGACCGCCAGCTTCGCCGAAGGCAGCAAGGCGGCCATCGGCGGCGCCCTGCTGGCGGCGATGAACACCGCCAGCGAGTATGGCTTCGGCGCGGTGATCGCCGCCCTGCCCGGCTTCCTGGTGGTGGCCAACGCGCTGGGCGCCATTCCCAACCCGCTGATCAACGAAGCGGTGACGGTGACCGCGCTGGCCGGCATCACCGGCTCGGCCTCCGGCGGCATGAGCATCGCCCTGGCGGCGATGGCCGAGACCTTCATCGCCAATGCCCAGGCCGCCGGCATCCCGATGGAGGTGCTGCACCGCGTCGCCTCGATGGCCTCCGGCGGCATGGACACCCTGCCCCACAACGGCGCGGTCATCACCCTGCTGGCGGTGACCGGGCTGAGCCACCGCCAAGCCTACAAGGACGTATTCGCCATCACCTTGATCAAGACCCTGGCGGTGTTCGTGGTGATCGCAGTGTTCTACGCCACCGGGCTGGTGTGAGCGGCGCCGCGCGCACTCCGGGCCGGACGCGCGGGTTTACGCTTTCGGCGGCGTCCAAGTAAATCCAAACGCGGCTGCGGCCGCTGCGCGCCATCCCGCGCGGGTGCGGGCCTTGGCTGCATTTACGCGAATCAGACACGGCCCGGGCGCCACCGCCACAGCTGGGCGCGGGCCATGCGCGCGCCTATAGTCGGGCGACCGCAACCCTTGCCGCCGCCGATGCTGTCCACGATCCTTCGTTGCCTGGCCCTGGCCGCCGCCTTGCTGTGCGCCCCGGCGCAGGCCGCCGCCCCGCTCAATCCGCGCGCCATCGCGTTCTACTACACCTGGTACGGCAGCCCGCGCCTGGACGGCGCGCCGCTGCACTGGGCCCACGACGTGCTGCGCGAGAACGAGCGCGACGCCACTCATGCGCGCCTGCCCGGCGGCGGCGACATCGCCGCCAACTTCTATCCGCAGTTGGGCGAGTACAGCAGCGCCGACCCGGCGGTGATCGAGCGGCACATGGCGATGGTCGCGCGCGCCCGCATCGGCATCCTGGCGGTGACCTGGCTGGGCCCGGACGACCCCAGCCACCGCAGCCTGCGGCCGCTGCTGGACGCGGCCCAGCGCCACGGCGTGCGCATCTGTTTCCAGATCGAGCCGGCCGCGCGCAAGAGCGTGGACGCCGCGCGCGCTTCGATCGTGCGGGCCATCGACGAGTTCGGCGCGCACCCGGCCTTCTACCGCGATCCCGACAGCGGCCGCCCGCTGTTCTTCGTCTACGACTCCTATGTGTTCCCGCCCCAGGACTGGGCGCGGATCCTGCAAGCCGGCGGCGAGCGCAGCCTGCGCGGCAGCGCCTACGATGCCGAGGTGCTCGGCCTGTGGGTCGGGCCGGACGACTACGCGTTCTTCGAGCGCTCCGGCTTCGACGGCTTCTACACCTACTTCGCCGCGCGCGGATTCAGCCACGGCGCGACGCCGGAGCACTGGCCGGCGCTGCAACGCTGGGCGCAGGCGCACGGCAAGCGCTTCGTGCCGTCGGTGGGCCCGGGCTACATCGACACCCGGGTGCGGCCGTGGAACGCCAAGACCACCCGCGAGCGCGACGGCGGCCGCTACTACGACGCGATGTTCCGCGCCGCCATCGACAGCGGCGCACCCTTCATCGGCATCACCTCGTTCAACGAATGGCACGAGGGCACCCAGATCGAGCCGGCGGTGCCCTTCGAGCACCCGGCCTTCGATTACCTGGACTACGCGCCGCGCGCGCCGGACTACTACCTCAAGCGCACCGCGTACTGGCTCAAGCGCTTCCGCCCCGCGCGGTAAGCGGCGCCGCGGCGCGCTCGCCCGCCTTTGCCGTCGCGCTCTGGCGCCGGCACGCATCCAAGCGCGGCGCCAGCGACACCAACGCGCCCGGGCGCCGCGGCGCCTAAGCCGGCCCCGGGCGCTCGCGCACCGGCCGCTTGGCCAGGCGCCGCTGCAAGGTCCGCCGGTCCACCCCGAGCACGCGCGCAGCGGCGGAGACATTGCCGCCGCATTCGGCCAGTACCCGCTGCATGTGTTCCCAGCCCTGGCGGCGCAGCGAGGGCGGGTCGGCCGGCGGCGCCGGCGGCGGCGCTTGCTCGGCCGGTGCCAGGAACGATTGCGCCAGCGCATCGATGTCGAAGGGCTTGGGCAGGTAGTTCCACGCGCCGCGCCGCATCGCATCGACCGCGGTGGCGATGCTGGCGTAACCGGTGGCCAGCACGATCCGCGCCTGCGGGCAGCGCGCGCGCAGGGCCCCGATCAGCAGCAGACCGTTGTCGGCGCCGAGCTTAAGGTCGAGCACGATGCCCTCGGGCTCGAAGTCCTCCAGTGCGGCCAGCGCCGACGCCGCATCGTGGCGCGCCTGCACCTGCACGCCGCGGCGGCCGAGCAAGCGCGCCAGCACCTGGCAGAACGCCAGATCGTCGTCGATCAGCAGCATCTTCGCCGGCAGGCTCATGCCGAACCCTCCTCGCGCACCAGCGGCAGGTCGATTTCGGTCGCGCAGCCGCCGCCCTCGCGCGCGAACTGGCGCACGCGCCCGCGGCTGCGCTCGACGGTGGCGCGCGAGATCATCAGGCCGATGCCCAGGCCCGGCCCATCGGAGGCGCCGGCCGAGGGCGGTGCGATCGCCTGCGGCCCGCGACCGCGGTCCAGGATCGCCACCGTCAGCCAGCCGCCCTGGGCCTGGGTGCTCACCTCCACCGGCGCCTCGCCGCCAGCAGCGGCATTGGCGTCGGCGGCGTTGTTGATCAGGTTGATCAGCGCCTGCGGCAAGGCCGGTTCCACCCTCACCCGCCGGCCCGGCGCGCCGGCGCGCAGCGATGCGGTGGCGTTGGGCCGCAGCAGCCGCCAGCGGTCCACGCAGGCGTGGACGAAGGCGTCGGCCGGCTCGATGGTGGCCTCGCCGGCGGCGCCGCGCCGGGCCAGTTCGGCCAGCGCGCGCACGTGTTCGCGGCAATGCGCCAGTTGCTCGCGCAGCAGCTCCACGTCCTCGCGCGGCGGCGGCTCGGGCTGGGCCAGCCAGTCCTCCACCAGCAGGCCCATGGTCGCCAGCGGGGTGTTGAGCTCGTGCGCGGTGCCGGCCGCCAGCGAGCCCAGCGCCGACAGCGATTCGTCGCGGATGGCGCGCTCGCGCGCTTCCGACAGGCGCTGGCGCTGCTCGCGCACGATGGTCATGAAACGGCTGAGCACCACCGCCATGATCCCGGCCGAGAGCAGGAAGTTCACCCACATGCCGGTCACGTGCAGTTGGAAATCGCCGTGCATGTGCGGCAGCGGCAGGTGGTTGCGCAGCAGCCAGGTGTACAGGCCCGCGGTCAGCACGGTCAGGCCCAGCATCGGCGCGATGTCCAGGCCGATCGCGGCCATCGCCACCGGCACCAGGTACAGCGAGACGAAGGGGTTGGCTGGACCGCCGGAGTAGTACAGCAGCGCGGTCAACGCCGCCAGGTCCACCAACAGTTGCAGGATCAGCGCGCGCGGGCCGGCGTGGCGGTGGCGCGTCCACCACAGGTGGCTGAGCAGGTTGAAACCGAGCAGGCCGGCGGAAATGGCCAGCAGCGGCCGCTCGGGGATGGGCAGGTTCAGGCGCTGGGCGACGAACACCACGGTCAGCATCTGCCCGGCCACCGCCATGTATCGCAGGTAGATCAGCAGTTGCAGCACGGGACGCCTGGGCGGAGGGGACCGGGGCGATTATCGCACCGCGGCCGCGCCCTGCCCGGCTGCGGCAAAACGCCGCGGCCGGCGCCGGGCGGCGCGGGCCGCCCGGCACGCGCCGGCTCACTGGAAGTGGTGGTTGTACTCCAGCCAGAACTGGCGGCCGTAGGGGTCGTAGTTGCCGACCGGGTAGAACGGCCAGCCGCCGCCGTCGCGGTCGGCCGGGGGCCGCGAATCGCGCAGGTTGTTGACGATCAGCGACAGGCTGGCGCGGTCGTTGAAGCGATAGGCCACGCTGCCGTTGTAGCGCGCATACGGGGCGATGCGGCCGCTGCCGTCGCTCTTGGGCAGGCTGCCGTAGCGCAGGCCGGTCAGGCTGGTGGTCCAGGGGCCGATGCTCCAGGTCACCCCGGCGTTGATCCGGCTGCGCCAGTCGCCGGCTTCCAGCGGGTCCAGGGTGTCGCGCAGGTCGATGCGCGGATCGTCGGAGAACTGCTGGTAGGTGTGCTTGGTCACCAGGGTGTAGGCCAGGCGGGTAGCGAAGTCGCCGTAGCGGCCGGCGCTGAAGCGGTAGTTGCTCTTCAGGTCGATGCCGGCGGTGCGCTCGGAGGCGGCGTTGATGGCGTTGATCAGCACGCGCTGCACCTGGTCGGGCTGGACTGCGGCATCGCTGGGATTGCGCAGCACCCGGCTGAGCGCGTCGCGGCAATTGGGCGAACCGATGTCGCGCGGCTCGCCGCCGAGGGTGGCGCCCAGGCGGCAGTCGGCTTCCTCGCGCAGGATGCGGCTGCTGCTGAGGTCGGTGACCTGGTCGTCCAGGCGGATGTCGTAATAGTCCAGCGACACATCGAAGCGGTCGGAGGGCGACCACACCAGGCCCAGGCCGTAGGACTTGCCGTTCTCCGGCTTGAGCCCCGGGTTGCCGGTGCTGGTGTAGTCGATGGCCAGATCGGAGAAATCGCAGTCGTCGTAGGCCTGGCCGGCAGTGCGGCAGCGCCAGTAGTCGGTCATGCCCGGGTTATAGCCGCGCGTCTGCGCGGCGAAGATGTAGTTCATGTCCGGCGCGCGGAAGCTGGTGGCGGCGGTGGCGCGCAGCAGCAGGCTGTCGAAGGGACGGAACTCCAGGCCTGCGTTCCAGGTGGCCTTGCCGGACTTGCGCCCGGCGAAGCGGAACTCGTCGTAGCGCGCCGCGGCCGAGGCGGTCAGCCGGCTGAAGATCGGCACGCTCACTTCCGCGCCGATGGCGTAGCGGTCGCGCTCGCCGGCCGCGCGCACACCGGCGCTGGTGGCCCAGAAGGTGCCGTCGCCCAGACGCGGGTCGGGGCGGTTGCTGTAGCCCTGGCGGCCGGCCTCGATCACGCCGGCGAAGCCGACCGGGCCGGCCGGCAGCTCGAACAGGTCGCCGTTGACGGTCAGGGCCAGGTTCTGGATCCAGGCGGCGTTGAGGCTTTCGTGGAATCCGGTCAGGCGCTGGTAGTCGGCCGGCGTGAGCGGAGCGAACAAGCGCGCCGGATCGGGATCGTAGATGCCGATGCCGGCGGCGGTGGTGCCCAACCGCGGGCCGAGGTAGAACTCGTTGATGCCGGCCAGCAGCTGGCGGCGCTTGGTCCGGTTCTCGTAGCGCCCGCGGTTGTAGGCCAGTTCGTAGTCCCAGTCCGAATCGCCCAGGCTGCCGCGCACGCCGGTGGCGAACGCCCAGGAGCGCTCCAGGAAGCGGTTGTTGTTGGCGTGCGCCGAGCCGATCTCCTCCGGAGCGATGCGGCGGTACCAGGTTTCGTTCAGGCCGCTGGACCGGTTGAGGAAATAGCCGCTGTCGGAAGTCCAGCTCGGCGCGCGGGTGTTGTTCTCGATGCTGGCGATGCCCAGTTGCACGTCGGCGAACACCTCGGTGCGCTCGCCCACGCGCCAGGTCAGCGAGCCGTAGGCGTCGGCGTTCTTCTTCTGCGTCTGCACGGTCCAGAACGCCGGCGAGGCCTGGTTGCTGCCGCAGTACCAGCCCTGGCGCGGGTTGTTGGCGCGGAAGGTCGAGCCGCCGTACAGCCCGCCCAGCGCATCGCAAGCCGCGCCTGGGTCGATATAGGCATTGCGGCCGGCGTTGCGGCGGTAGCCCACCTGGGTCGGCGGCAGCGCGGTGCCGGCCGGATTGTCCAGCAGCGAATCCATGAAATCGCGCTGGCTGCCCCAGATCGGCTGGCGATGCAGCAACTCGATGCCGAACACTGCGTCCAGGCGATCATTGGAGTAACCGCTGACCACTTGCAGGCGCTGGTTCTGGCCGCCGCCGTGCTCGGTGCCGCCCACGCGCAGGTTGACCTCGGTGCCGTCGAAGCGGTCCTTGAGGATGATGTTGACCACCCCGGCCACCGCATCGGAGCCGTAGATCGCCGAGGCGCCGCCGGCCAGCACTTCGATGCGCTGGATCAGCGCGCTGGGGATGTTGGCCAGGTTGACCACGTTGACCGAGCCTTCATAGGCCAGCGGGTAATCGGCCAGGCGCCGGCCGTTGACCAGCACCAGGGTGTGATTGGGCCCCAGGCCGCGCAGGTTGATGGTGTTGGCCGCGGGGGTGAAGGTGTTGCCGTAGTCCTCGCCCTGCACGTTGCCGGTGTTCTGGGTCAGCGCGCTGAGTGCGTCGAAGGCGCTGCGGTAGCCCTGCGCATCGATGTCCTGCCCGGAGATCACCGTTACCGGCGAAGGCCCTTCCAGGGTCGCGCGCGGGATGCGCGAGCCGGTGACCACCACGCCGTCGAGCTCGGTCGCAGGGCGCTGGTCGGCGGGCGCGGCCGCCTGCTGGGCCCAAGCGGGCGAGGCGGCCAGCGCTGGCAGGGCCAGGGCGAGAACGGCGGACAGCGGGCGGCGCCGCGGCCGGAAGGCAGCTTGCATGGGAGATCCTCGGGGGAGAGTGGACGGGCCGCCAGGCGCGGGCGGTGTCCCCGCGATGCCGTTGCGACGTCGGTGGCCGCCATCTTTGTTGCTCTGCAGCACGATCTGAAATGAACGCAGTTCATCTGCATATGTCGGCGCGGAATTTGCCTGGCTGGCCACAGACTGCCGCGGCCTGCGCAGCGGTGGTGTGCGCACCACCACGGAACGCGCCATGCCGTCGCGTCGCGCCGGCACCGGGCGACGCCGCCCCGCGCGGCCTGCGGGCGCTTGGATTCCACGCGCCACACCAGCGACGGGGAGTGTCTGTGTTCACGCCGACGGCCTCGTCGCCATCAGCGCCTGGCGCGTGCGCGAACAGTGACCGCAGGCAACGGCGAGCGTCGCGATTTGTGACGCAGCCAAGTCTCGCGCGGTTGCGGCCGGGCATAAGCTCGGCCGCTCTTCACTCGTCTTTCACCAACCTGGAGTGGGCCATGTCCGCCACCCTGCCCCACACGGCACTGTCTTCGAGCGAGCGCGCGCGCCTGCGCGCGCAGTTGCAGCAACGCTACGGCAGCCTCGGCTCGCCCACCCCGGCGCGTGCAGCCCAGGCGCGCTTGCGCGCCGACGGCCCGGACCTGCACGCCTGGCCGCTGCCACAGGCGACCGCCGACCTGCCGCGCCCGCCGCTGGCCGTGCGCGCGCTCAACAAGCTCAGCTACGGCATCACCCCGCAAAGCTTGGCCGAGTTCCAGGCGCTGGGCGATACCGATGCCCAGCGCCTGGCCAATTACGTGGACTGGCAGCTGGACTGGAGCGCGATCGACGACAGCGCGGTGGAGGCGCGCCTGGCCGCCGCCGGCTACACCACCCTGGGCAAATCGCTGACCCAGCTGTGGGCCGACCACGTCCTGCCCGACCCGACCTGGGAAGTCCGCATGCGCCCGGCCTGGGAAACCCAGCGCGCCGCGCTGGTGCGGGCGGTGCATTCGCGCCGCCAGTTGCACGAGGCGATGGTGCATTTCTGGCACGATCACTTCAATGTCACCGTCAGCGACTACGACGCCGGGCCGGTGTACGTGGCCTACCAGCGCGATGCCCTGCGCCCGCACGCGACCGGCAACTTCCGCGCCATGCTCGAACAGGTCGCGCGCAGCACCGCGATGCTGTTCTACCTGGACAACGCCTCCAACACCCGCGCCGGCCCGAACGAGAACTTCGCCCGCGAGTTGCTGGAGCTGCACACCTTGGGCGCCGAGCACTACCTGGGCTTCATGGATCCCTTCCAAGTGCCCCCCGACCCCGACGATGCCAACTACCCCGCCGGCTACACCGACATCGACGTGTACGAGACCGCTTCGGCCTTCACCGGTTGGTCGGTCAAGAACGGGCATTGGGAATACCCCAACGACAACGACGGCAGCTTCGTCTACCGCCAGGCCTGGCACGATGCCGGCCCGAAGTTCCTGCTCGGGCGCATGCTCTACCCCGAACAGCCCGCGCTCAAGGACGGCCGCGACGTGCTCGACCGCCTGGCCAGCCATCCCGGCGTGGCCCGTTTCATCTGCAGGAAACTGATCCGCCGCTTCGTCGCCGATACGCCCGACCCGGCGCTGGTGGCCAGCGCGGCGGCGATCTTCCGCCAGCATTGGCGCAGCGAGGACCAGATCGAACGCGTGCTGCGCCACGTGCTGACCTCCAGCGTCTTCGTCGAGGCCTGGGGCGGCAAGGCGCGCCGCCCCTTCGAGGCCATCGCCGCCGCCTTGCGCGCGCTGGGCAGCGACTGGACCTGGACCGTGGGCACCCCGCGCAGCGACGAATTCGCCTGGCGCATGAGCTTCACCGGCCACGCCGCTTACGACTGGCCCGCCCCCAACGGCTATCCCGACACCCAGGCGGCCTGGTCCGGCGCGGGCAGCTATGCGATGACCTGGAAGCTGTTGAACTGGCTGCCGGAGGCCAGCGAGGGCGAGGTGCCGCTGGCCCCGGTACTGGCGACCACCCGCGCCCAAGTGCCGGTATGGACCGCGGCCAAGCTGGTGGACTTCTGGTGCCTGCGCCTGCTCGGGCGGCCGCCGACCGCGCAGCGGCGCCAGGCCCTGCTCGCGTTCATGGCCCAGAACGGCGACCCGGCCAGCTACGTCATCGCCGACACCAACGCCTGGGCCGCCAGCGATCTCAAGCGCCACTACAACCAGGCGCGCTTGCGCAGCCTGGTCTCGCTGATCCTGATGTCGCCCGAATTCCTCGCCCGCTGAGGTGCCGCCATGACCACTCGACGCCAATTCCTCAAAGGCAGCTGCGCCACCGCCGCGGCCACCGCGCTCGGCGGCCCCGCCCTGCTGTTCTCCTCCGCCGCCACGGCCGCGGCCAGCGGCCACGACACCGTGGTCCACCTGTTCCTGCGCGGCGGCCTGGACGGTCTGAATCTGGTCGTGCCGGTGTCCGGCGCCGACCGCGGCTTCTACGAGCAGGCGCGGCCGCAGTTGGCCATCGCCGCCAGCGGCGCCTACGGCGCGCTGCCGTTGACCTTGGCCAGCGGCGCCGCCACCGGCTTCGGTCTGCACCCGTCTGCTGCCGGCCTGCGCGATCTGTGGAATGCCGGGCACCTGGCCATCGTCCACGCCTGCGGCCTGCTGACCAGCGTCACCCGCAGCCATTTCGACGCCCAGTTGTATGTGGACCTGGGCACGCCGGGGCAGCAGAGCATCGGCAGCGGCTGGATGACCCGGGCGATGAACCTGCAAGCCGGCATCGACGGCAGCGAACAGATGCCGGCCCTGGGCATGGGCGCGCGGCAGCCGGCCGGCCTGCTCGCCTCGACTCAGGCGCTGGCCCTGGCCAGCCCTTCGGATTTCGCGCTCAACGCCGGCGCCTGGGCCTGGCAGACCGTGCGCAGCGATTCGCCTGCCGGCTTCGCCGGGGTCAACGAAACCTTGGCCAGCCTGTGGGGCGGACAGAGCGCACTGGAACTGGGCGGCCAACGCGCCGACCGCGCGCTGCGGGTGATCGCGCGCCAGGCTTACAGCGCACCGCCCAGCGGCTGGCCCACCGGTGCGTTCGCCCAGCAGTTGTGGACCATCGCCCAATCCATCCAGTTCGAGCTCGGCCTGCACTACGCCACCCTCGACCTGGGCGGCTGGGACACCCACAACGGCCAAGGCACCGCCGGCGCGGGCTACCACTACTACCAGAACAAGATCGCCGAACTGTCCCAGGGCCTGGCCGCGTTCTACGCCGCGCTCGATGCCAGCGGCCACGCCGGGCGGGTGACCGTGGTGGTGCAGTCCGAGTTCGGCCGGCGCGTGCGCGCCAACGCCAGCGGCGGCACCGACCACGGCTACGGCAACCCGGTGCTGGTGCTCGGCGGGCCGGTCAACGGCCGGCGCTTCTACGGCAGTTGGTCGGGGCTGGACCCGGAGATCCTGTCGCCGCATTTCGGCGACGTGCCGGTGACCACCGACCATCGCCGGGTGCTGTGGGAGATCCTGGCCAAGCGCATGGGCCAGACCCAAGTGGCCGGCGTGTTCCCCGGCTACAGCGGTTACGCGCCGCTGGGGGTGGTGCGCGCCGCCGGCAGCGCCGCGCTGCGGCCCGCACCGGAGCGCCGGCGCTTGACCGCGCCGATGCCCGCGCCGGCCGACGCGGCCGAGCCGGACGTGATCGAACGCATGCTGCGTTATGTGCAGGCCTTAGTGGACTGACGCCGGCATCGCACGGCGCGCGGAGCCTGTGCGCACGAAGCCGCGGCGCTTCGCTGCGCCTGCTTCGCGCGGATCAGGCGGCGCTGGCGCGGCCTGAGCCCAGCGCCAGCGCGGCTGGCTTACATCGCCGCAACCGATGCCGGGCCCCAGCGAACGCGGGGCGACCGCCGGTGCGCGCCAGGCAATGGCGGCGGCCGCATGCGCTTAAAGCGGCGGCGGCACCGGTGCGCAACGGGCGACGAAGCCGGTCGAGTAGGAGGTGGTGATCCAGCCCCATTGGCCCGCCGTAATCTGCCCCCAGGTGAAGGTCCAGGTCTGCATGACCCGGTTGGCGCAGTGTTCGACTTTGTAGGTATCGCCGGGATGACCGCGACCGGGCAATGGTCCCGGCGGCTCGGGCGCGGGGATGCCCGGCGAAGATGCCGTCAGCGGAGTCTTGGCGGTGCGGGCGTGCCAGACCAGGAAGGCCGCGTCCGTCGAGCCTGGATCGTAGTAACGCGCCCCGGGCGAACCGGGCACCTGAGCCTGTCCGAGGAAGCGGCTGAGTTCGCGGTGTTCCGGCGTGCCGGGGCGGATCACGAAATGCGAAGTCTGCACCGTCTCCAGCGTGCCTTGGGCCGCCTGGACCGGGGCCAGGGCCGGCCCCAGCGCCGAGGCGGCGGCCGCCAGAATCGCAATGCAAGGCGTCACCAGGTTCATCACGCAAGCTCCTTTTGCCAGTGAAGAAGAAAAACCTGTGCGCCGCGCACGCACGAGCCCAATCTGGGGCGGCTCTTCCCGCCTGTCAAAACAATCTGCCAGTTGCACAACCCGAAGGCCGCGCGCTCGCGCCGTGCGGCCCGCGCACTGCAACCGCCGCTTGCAGGCGCGAGCGCAGGGCGGCGCGGCGGTAGCTCGGTCGCGCCCGCGCTCCTCGCCGAAATCCCCGAGTCCTGCATACGGACGTGAAAACACGGAGCTTCGGTCCGGCCGGGGCTCGCACACGCAAGCCCGTGCACAGGCGGGTCCGCGTATCGGCGCGTTCGTACACAAGCCAGTCCGCGCAAGAGCCAGGCCAGGCATCACCGGAGGAAGACGGGAAGCGCCTGCTGCAACGGCCGGCATGGACCGCCACCGCCGCGCGATCCTATCGCCGCCGAATCCCGACCGTCCTTTGCGGCCGCGCACTCCGCCCTTCCGCCGGCCTGCTTGCGATGCCGATGCGTCTCCGCACGCATCGGCGCGACCCGAACCACGATGCGCATCACACTTGCGCAACCGCCACGGTGCAGGCGCGCAACATCGACGCCGCGGGCCAGAAAAATCGCGGCAGCGTGTCCCCCCGGCCCGGCTTTTCGCGTCTATCCAACTGCTTGAACGCACCACGTCCGAAGCGCGCCGATGGCGCGCGTGGCTGCGGGCGTCCACGTCCCCACGCACGAGATCGCCTGCGCGCATGCGCGGACAGGCGGTGCGCGCGCGGACCGCAGCCGCCGCAGCCGACGCGCCGCCCGCGCGCCGTCCGCACCCTCGCCACCCGCACACGCATACGCACGCCTACGAGGAACCCGCCATGCCGCTCGAATTCGCCTCCGGCTCCGTTCGCCCCAACAGCAGCTTCAACCACGACTTCGACAACACCATCGCCAAGGTCGTGGTCGGCATCCGCAGCTTCAATCTCAGCTACGGCGCCGGCACCGACCACGACGTGGAAACCGTCAGCGTGTTCCTGACCTCCTCCTACAGCGGCAAGCAACTCACCGTGGAGGTCAACGCCACCCTCAGCGACGACAGCGGCCACACCCTGGCCCTGGACGGCTCCAGCGTGGAGCTGGTGGCGATCGCCTGGACCGGCGTGGACAACCCGAGCCTGACCCTGGCCAACGAATACGACATCGGCAACGGCAGCAGCAGCCCGCCGATCACCGTCGCCTGCACCAGTCCGTTGGTGCGTACCGCCGTGCTGTCAGGCTTCGACCTGAGCTACGGCAGCCTCGACCACTACGTCAAGGCGATGGAGGCCGGCATCGGCACCCTGCAGTCAGGCGCCGAAGTCAAGCTCAGCGCCAGCGCCCAGCTCTACGACGACAGCGGCAATCGCGCCAGCGTCGCCACCGCCGACGGCGGCCTGCTGGCCAACTGCGATCCGTCCCTGCCGATGCAGGTCATCGCCACCGGCGACATGCAGAACCTCTCGCCGGACAAGCGCATCGACTTCGGCTCCAGCGCCATCGACACCTTCCAGGTGCTGCTGACCGGTTTCCGCATCCAATACCAGGACAACGACGACCACGCCGTGACCACCGTCGGCGCCACGATCAGCCTGGGCCTCACCGGCCCGGGATTCGCCGAAGTCAACGGCGCGACCTGGATCAACGACGACTCCGGCCATCGCCAGGACGATTCGCTCAGCCACGTCAGCGGCGTGGTGATCGGCTACGCCGGCTGACCGCCCCGCTCCGCCGTCCCATCGCCATCGCGCATGACCCCGCTCCCGCGCGCCGCGCGGGCACGGACCCGTTCGTCCCTACATCGGCCAAGGAGCCTGCAATGAAACTGGAATGCCAATCCAAGACCCTCAAGCCCAACGAGAGCTGCACCTTCCAGTTCTCCGGCCAGATCCTCCAGCAACTGGCCGGCATCAACCAGTTCTCGCTCGGGTTTTCCGGCAGCGACCATCACGTCAAGACCGTCGGAGTGAGCCTGACCGTCAATCAGCAAGGCAGCCAACTGACCGTGCGCCCGCAGGCCACTCTGGTCGACAGCAGCGGCAACGGCCTGGACCCCTCGCAATCCACCATCACCGTGGTCTCGGTGGCGATCGTCGGCACCAACGACGAGGCCATCCGCTTCGGCGGCGCCAGCAACATCGCCAGCGGCGGCAGCGGCGGCTCGATCGCGGTGCCGTGCACGGCGCCGAGCGTGCTGCAGTCGGTGCTGGCCGGCTTCAACCTGTCCTACAGTGGCGGCGACCACCACATGAAGGCCGCCCAGGCCGACGTCGGCGCCCAGCTCAGCGGCAACCTGGCCAGCATCAAGTCCGATGCGCAGATGTACGACGGCAGCGGCAACTTCGCCAGCGGCACGGTCGACGGCGGCCTGGTCGCCAGTTGCGACACCACCCAGCCGCTGCTGGTGGTGGCCAGCCAGAACCTGCAGAACAGCAGCCAGCGCCTGAGCTTCGCCAAGGCCATGGCCGGCTACTACGCGCTGCTGACCGGATTCCGCGTGCAGTTCTCCGGCAGCGATCACCACGTCAAGACCATCAGCGCCTCCTTCTCCTGCAACAGCGCCGGCGGCAACCAGGTGGACGTGACCGGCTCGGCGCAGTTGCACGACGGCAGCGGCCACGTGCAGGACAACGACAACAGCTACGTCAGCGGCGTGGTCTTCGGCTTCTGACCCCCGCCCGCGC
Organism: uncultured Lysobacter sp.; assembly: GCA_966185905.1. Taxonomy (GTDB): domain Bacteria; phylum Pseudomonadota; class Gammaproteobacteria; order Xanthomonadales; family Xanthomonadaceae; genus Lysobacter. The sequence continues at coordinate 13,608 of CBIFVU010000020.1, read as the reverse complement.
CGCGGCCGGCCGGCCGCGGCGCCCCTACCTCTTGGAGGCTTCCATGTCCGCCCCTACCGGCCCCAGCGTGCCCAGCATCCGCACCTTCCAGATGGACGCCAGCACCGTCGGCGTGCTCAAGAGCAGCGTCAACCTGTTCCGCGGCGACGTCAACCACACCCAGAACCTGTTCTCGCTGCCCGGGCGCAGCGACAACGACGGCCTGCAAGTGGACCTGTCGATCCAGTACCAGAGCAACGTCAACCGGCAGGCGATGGGCTGGAACCGCGACCAGCCCACCGGCGTGCTGGGCCTGGGCTGGAGCCTGCCGCTGGCCTCGATCCGGATGGAGGACGGCAACTGCCCGACGCCGGCGCTGCGCAAGTACACCATCGCCGTGGCCGGCAACAGCAGCGCGATGGTGCGCGATCCGCAGCCGGAATCGCTGTTCGCCATGGACAAGGCCCTGGCCGCGCAACTGCGCGACGGCGCGCCGGTGCCCGAGGCGGTGCGCCGCCAGTTCCTCCAACGCGGCCTGCCGCTGTCGGCCGACGCGGTGGTGATCGGCGCGGCCAGCCCATGGAGCCTGCGCGACGATGCGCTGGAGCAGGAATTCGCGCTGTCCCTGGGCGATGCCCTGCTCGCCAGCGACGGCGGCGAAGCCTACCAACTGGTCGGCTACCGTTTCTGGAAGGTGCTGTACTACCCGCGCTACGAGCGCTGGGCCGTGACCAACGAGGCCGGCCAGCGCATGTCCTTCGGCGGCGGCCTGGGCCTGACCGACCAGGGCTACCGCACCAGCGCCGGCAACAGCGTGGAATGGGGCGTGCAGTGGCTGGATGCGCAGGGCGTGCCGGTGTGGCAAGGCAGCAGCGCGCGCGCCCAGGGCCAGGGCCAGTACGCCTGCGCCTGGCATCTGGAGCGGGTCTACAGCCGCTTCGGCGAATCGGTGAGCTATGCCTACAACTGCTTCGAGCGCGGCAACGACGGCCTGCTGCCCAAGGTCGAACAGCTCGTCGCCGCCGGCGGCCTGCCCTACACCAAGGCCTGCTACCTGGGCCGGATCACCGACGTGTTCGGCCGCAGCGCCGAGTTCGGCTACGGCGACAAATTGTGGAGCGCGCAGACCGCGGCCAGCCCGCGCGAATACGCCGATCCGCACAAGGCCGTGCCCGACACCGCGCCGAACGGCTTCCAGGACCGCTACGAAACCTTGTTCCTGGACCGCATCGACGTGCGCGACCGCGACGACGGCGCGCTGTTCGCCGTCGCCTTCGACTACCAGCCGGTGCCCGGCTCGCCGGTGGCCAACGTCGCCGGCGATTCGGGCGATACCTGCAAGCGCCTGCTGACTTCGGTGCGCTTGCTCAACGCCGACGGCGACAGCCTGCCCGGCTATCGCTACGACTACTGCCTGGACACGGCCGAGGGCGGCAACCTCGGCGCACTGGCCAGCATCGACTGGCCCACCGGCGGGGTGGCCCGCTACCAATACGCCAGCGCCAGCCTGCCGATCTGCGAGCGCAGCCTGGCGGTGAGCGCACCCAGCCCGATGCCGGCGCAGTCGATTCCGCGGGTGTGGTTCGGCCCCGACTACGCGGTGGTGCTGTGGAACAGCACAGCCGACGGCCGCCTGGCGATGCAGATCTTCACCTGGACCGGCCAGTGGATGGCCTGGCAGGCCGAACCGGGCAACGCCCTGTTGCTGCGCGACGACAGCGGCGGCACCTCGCTGCCGAGCGTGACGGTGGAGGCCGGCCAGGACTTCGTCGCCCTCTCCTACCAGACCAGCAGCGACACGGCCATGCACTTGTTCCGCAAGGACATGGCGCGGCCCGGGCAATGGGTGGCCGCAGCGATCGACGGCGGCGGCAACGGCGGCTGCAACAGCCCGACCTGGCGCTGGCCGCTGCAGAACGGCACCGTCCAGATCGCCGCCGGCGCGAGCTATGTCTTCGCCTGGCAATCCAACCCCTCGGCGCTGACCTGCCAGACCGATCTGTTCAGCTGGCAATGGCCGAGCCAATCCTGGCAACACCAGCACCGCGACGGCTTGGGCTATCGTTGGTTCGCCCACGGCGCCGACTACTTGGCCAGCATCGACCTGGACGCGCACGTGAGCCTGGACTGGGTCGATCCCACCGGCGCCTGGCACAGCGCAGCCGGCCTGAACCTGGGCTTCCGCCTGGACAGCCTGGATGCGCTGGCCCTGTCCGGCGACGCCTCGCTGCTGGCGATCTCGCACAAGACCGCCGGCAACCCCAGCATGGGCCAGTACGACTACGACGTGTGGCTGCTGCAGTGGAACCGCGACTACGCCTTCGCCGCGCCGGTCAAGTTCTCCTTCCAGGATCGCTTCGACAGCCAGTGGCCGACTTCGTGGGCGCCGACCGCGATCGGCAACGCACTGGTGGCGGTGGCGGCCAACGTGATGCGTTTCGACGGCACGCAATGGACCGCCGACAGCAGCCTGGCGCCGTCCGGCATCGTCGCCAGCCAGCAGCGCTACGGTTACGGCCCCGACTATGCCGTGCAAGTGCTGGTGCCCAGCGTCGGCGCGCCGCAAGCGCGGGTGATCGGCTATGACCCCGGCGCGTCGGGCTTTGGCGCGGCGGCTTCGATCAGCGGCCTGAGCACGCCGCTCGCGCATGCGGCCACCGCCAACTGGATCGGCGCCGGCAGCGCGGATTACCTCGCCGTTGGCAACCAACTGTTCTTCCGCGGCACCGCCAGCGATTGGGGCCAGTCGGTCGGCACCGCCATCGCCGACCTGCAGGCCTTGATCAACCAGGCCGCGGGCGGCAGCGACCGCTACCAGCTCAACTCGGCCTCGCTGCTCAATCAGGGCCCGGCATTCCTGGCCTGTGCGCTGTACGACAGCCAGGACGGCAGCGGCCACGCCAGTGCGGCCTCGGCCTTGGTGCTGCGCAACGGCACGGTCCATGGCGCCGCCCAGATCCTCGACCAACAGGCGCTGTGGACGCCGCAGGAACAAGACCAGCCCGGACAGGGCACCTGGCCCGGCGGGCCGATGGCCTTCTTCAGCTACCCCAGCGACGCCGGCCGCCTGGACGCGGCCACTACCGTTTACCTCAATCGCTACGCCGGCGATGCCGTGCTCGGGCCGATCAGCGACTGGCCGGTCAGCGCCATCACCATCGACGATGGCCTCTCGGAAGCCTTCACCACCGCCTACGTGCCCGACACGGCCAACGCCGCCTGCGATGCCAGCGGGCAAGTGGTGAAGTATTTCCAGACCGCGGTCTATCCCGGCGGCACGCCGCAACAGCCGGTCAACGGCTCGGTGGTCAGTTGCTACCTCAACGGCAACGCCGATGTCACCGGCGCGGATTGGTACAACATGCTCGACGGCCTGCTGCACAGCGTGACCACGCTGGACGCGCAGGGCAACACCCTCAACACCACCGCCTACGAATGGACCGCCTATGTCCAGCGCGCCGGCGACCCCAACGATCCGGCCGCGCCGGTGAGGCAGTTGTTCGGCGCCTACGCGCTGCAGACCGGCCAGCGCCAGACCAGCGACGGCGTGACCTCCAGCCAGTCCACATCCTATGTTCCCGACGGCCTGCCGGCGCCCTACACCGGCCAGCCGGCGCGGGTCAGCACCCAGACCGTGCGCGGCGACGGCCAGCCCGATGCGCAGCAGCGCAGCTACCGCTACGCCTGCGAGCTGTATCCGGACGCACGCACGCTCAACGATGTCAGCAGCGTGGTCGAGCAGCGCGCGGTCCAGGCCGGCGTCGCCACGGCGGTGTCGGTCACCGCGTTGGCGCCATGGCCCTGCGCCTGGGGCGAAGGCGTGCAGGTGCTGGCCGAGGCCGCCGACTTCGGCTGGACCGGCGGCGACAGCGCCTTCCCCTTCGCCGACTGGCGCCCCGGCCAAGTGCCGGCGAACTGGCAGCCCATGGCCCAACTGCGGCAGCGCGCCGCCGACGGCACCGTGCTGGAGAACCTCGATGGTGCCGGGGTGCCGTGTTGCACGCTCTACGCCGATCCCGCCTTCGGCCTGCCGGTGGCGGTGTTCCGCGGGGCGGCCGTCGGCGAATGCGCCTGGGCCGGCTTCCAGCTCTATGAGAGCGGCGCCGGCTGGCAGCGATCGGGGGTCCGCGCCGAGCCCGACCAGGCTTGGCTGGGCGAGCAGAGCCTGGCGCTGGCGGTGGGCGGCCGCATCGCCACCACGGTCGTGCCCGCAGCCGGGCGCGAGCGCTATCTGTTCGGCCTGCGCTATCTCGCGCCAGCCGGCTATACCGGCGGCGAAGGCGCGATCGCGCTGGATCCGGGCCAGGCGCCGCTGCGCCTGGACCTGTCCGACAGCCAGGGCCAGTGGCGCTACCTCAGCGCCAGCGTCGAGTTGCCCGAGGGCTGCACCGCGCTGGCCCTGAGCATCGACAACCCCGGCAGCGCCGAGGTGCTGATCGACGGCGTACTGCTGGCGCCGTTCGGGGTGGATGTCACCGTGCAGTCCTGGCAGGCCGACACCCGCCTGCTGTTGGCCAGCATGAGCGCTTCGGGCGCCTGCGACTTCAACCGCTACGACCGCTTCAATCGTCCGCTGGGCGCGGTCGGCCCCGGCGGCCAGTGGCAGGAACTGGACCTGCGCTTCCAATCGCGCCAGGGCAATGCCGAGGATCGCTTCGACGACGCCAGCCCCAACGCCGAGCTGACCCTGCAAATCGCCGCCGGCGGCCGCACCGAAACCTTCCGCGACGGCGCGGGTTGGCAATCGCGCTGGGCGCCGGGCGATGCTTCGCGCTGGCACTGCGAAGGCGGCCAGTTGCTCAAGCCCGGCAACGAGGAGGACAGCCTGGCCTGGCAAGGCGGCAGCGCGGCCGAAGTGGTGGCCTTCTTCATCGAGTTGCAAGTGCTGGACACCGCCGCCGGCGCGCTCTCGCTCGGCTTCGGCGATGGCCAGTCGATCGCCTGGACCGTCGCCAGCGGCTGGTCCTGGACCGACGCCCAAGGCCGCAGCGTGCAAGCGCCGCTGGCCGCGCCGCCGCGCCTGGCCCAGCAATGGCTGTTGCTGCTCGGCGGCGGCCAAGCGCTGTTCTTCGGCGATGGCCAATTGTTGTTCAGCGCGCCCAGCAACGCCGTCCCCGGCGACGGTTGCCGCTTCGTCACCGGCCCCAACGCGCTGCGCATCAGCCAACTGGGCTATGCCGGCGATCCGCGCCTGGGCCTGTCCTATACCGACGGCGCCGCGCGCCAACGCCAAGTGCACCAGCGCCACGGCCAGGACAGCCGGATCGTGGAGTCGGTCTACGACGCACTCGACCGCGCGCTGGCCGGGACCAAGGCCGCGCCGGGCAGCTTCGGCTCCGGCGCGCAGGCGCCGATGCTGGCCTACCGCGCCGGCTTCCTGGACGTGGCCGCCTTCCTGCGCGCCACCGCCGACAGTTGGAAGATGCAGGGCGACGTGGCCGACTACTACGCCGGCCAGAGCGACGGCGCCGCGCAGCGCTCCGACGACCAGGGCTATCCCTATCGCGGCTCGCGCTACGAAAGCTCGGCCCAGTCGCGGGTGGTCGAGTACGGCCAGCCGGGCAAGGCGCTGGCCATCCACGACATCGCCACCGTGCCCGAATCGGCGCGCCAGACCATGCGCACCGCCTACGGCGCCAGCGACGCCAGCGACCCGGTCGCCGCCGGCAGCTTCTACGCCACCGACACCACCACCCCGGGCGGCTACCAGGCGCGGCAACTGGTGGACACCAGCCAGCGCGCTACCGCCATGCTCCAGGCCGACACCGAGGGCGCCAATGTCGGCCAGAGCGTGGTCGCGCTGGGCTTCAGCGCCGGCAGCGAGGACGCCGGCATCCTCGGCAGCCTGCGCCTGCCCAACGCCTTCACCAGCGCGCCGCAATCGCAGCCCACGGCCTATGTGCGCGACACCCTGACCAACCCGCTCGGCCAGGCGGTGCAATACCGCGACCCCGACACGGGCCAGACCCTGAGCCTGTACAACGGCAAGGGCCAACTGCGCTTCGTGCAGCCTGCGCTGGACAGCGGCCAGGTCGGTTTGCTCTACACCCGCTACGACGCGCTCGGGCGGATCGTGGAAGAAGGCCTACTGGCCGCGGCCTGGGACCGCGCCGCGCTGATCGCGCAGTTGGACAACCCCGACTGGCCCAGCGCAGCCGACGGCGCCGTGGCCGGGCGCAGCTACCGCTACGACGGCGACGGCAGCGATCCCAACGCCCTGGGGCGGCTGATCCAGGCCACCACTTACAACCCCGGCCCCGACGGCGCGAGCGGCGGCCTGGGCGATTGCCAGGCAGTGGAATCGTGGACCTACGACGCGCACGGCAACGTCGCCAGCGCGCGCCTGCAAGTCAGCGGTGCGGCCAGCCTGGACGCGACCGCGCGCTACACCTACAACAACCTCAACGAAATCGCCCGCATCGACCTGCCCGAAGGCTCGCCGCTGGCGGCGGTGACTTATCGCTACGACGACCAGGGCCACATCGTCGCCATCGGCGTGCCCGGCCAGGACGATGCCATCGCCCGTTACACCTGGAACGCCGAAGGCCAGTTGCAGAGCGCCCAGCGCGGCCGCCTGGCCGAGTTGTGGAACTATGATTCGCCCGGCTGCGTCTTGCTGCACCAGGCCAGCGTGGACGGCGCGCTGGCCTTCTGCCAGGCCTTCGCCTACACCGCCGACAGCCAGATCGAGCAGCGCACCACGGTGCAGGCGCAGGCCACCACCGAGGTGGCCTATGCCTACGACGGGCAACAGCGCCTGGCCAGCGCCACAGTCGCCGGCGGCGGCGTCGGCGCGCTGTCGATCGACAGCATCGACGCCAACGGCAACCTGTGGGCGGCCACGGTGGACGGCATCGCCTTGTCCATACCCTGCGGCGACGGCAACGACCGCTTGGCCAGCGCGCAATTCGGCGAGGGGGCGCCGCAGTCGTTCCACTACGACGCCAGCGGCCGGCCGACCGACTGGCGCGGACTGGCCCTGGGCTACGACCCGGCGCTGGCGGCGGTGGCCACGATCGCCGCCAGCGGCGCGGACACCGTGCGCTATGCGCGCGGGCTCAACAACCAGCGCGTGCTGCGCCAGCAAGGCGCCGGCCAGCGCCTGTATTTCTGCGGCGCCGGCAACACCCCGCTGATGATCTGGAACGATGGCAAGCCGCAGTTGTGCATCTGGGGCCCGGACGGCCTGGCCGCGGTCCACGACGGCGCCCTGCAGTATCCGGTCAGCGATCACCAGCACAGCGTGTGGGCGGTGTTCGACGCGCAGGGCCAGGCCCTGCGCCGCTTCGACTACGCCGCCTACGGCGCGCCGCTGGCCGGCGCCGGCGAGGACTGGTGGTTCCTCTACGCCGGCAAGGAGTACGACGCCGGCACCGGCCTGTACGACTTCGGCGCGCGCCTGTACGACCCCTTGCTGATGCGCTTCCTCGGCCCGGACCCGGCGCGCCAGTTCGCCAGCCCTTACGTGTTCGCCAGCAACAACCCGCTCAACTGCATGGACCCCAGCGGCAACATCTCGGTCTGGGCCCAGGTCGGCATCGGCGCAGCGATGGCGGTGTTGGCCATCGCCGGCATCGCCCTGAGCCTGAACACCCTCGGCGCGGCCGCGCCGGCGGTGGGCGCCGGCGAAGCCACCCTGGCCGGCGCCGCGGTGGCCGGCGAAGGCGTCGCCGCCGGCGCGGCGGTGGCCGAGGGCGGCGGGCTGGCGGCCGGCGCGGTGGTCGCCGAAGGCGCGGCCGAGGGCGCGGCAGTGGCCGCCGCCGAGGTCGGCGCCGGCGCCGGCGCGGCCGCAGTGGAGACCGCGGTGCCGCTGACCACCGCCCAGGTGATCGCGCAGAACGCGATCTCGGTGGCTTGGAGCGCCACCACCGGCGCGATCAGCGGCGCCGGCACCGGCGGCCTGGTCTACGACATCCAGCACGGCCGCGACTTCACCGCCAAGGGCTTTTTCTCGGCGATGGGGCTGGGCGCGCTGGGCGGCGCCATCGGCGGCGGCTTCAGCGGACTGGCGACGATGCCGGCCACCCTCGGCCTGAGCCAGGGCATGAGCATCGGCGGCACCATCGCCTTCCGCGCCCTGACCCAGGGCGTGGCCGGGCTGGTCGGCAAGGATGTCTCGGCCCTGGTCTGCGATGCCATCAGCGGCCAGAAGATCACCGCGTCCAGCCTGCTGATGAGCTCGCTGCAGGGCTTCGCCACCGGCGCGGCCTCCGGCAGCTTCAGCGGGCTGACCAAGATCGACCCGAGCAAGACCGCGGTCAATGCGGTCGACCGCTTCGCCGTGCGCGCCGGCACCACTCTCAACAAGGCCATCGACAGCACCAAGGCGATGGCGACCTCGCAGGGCGCGATCGGCCTGTACGTGGCCGGCGGCTTCCTGTTGGCCGGCGGTTACGCGGCCTGGGGCGCCACCACCTATCGCGACCAACGCTGACGCGCGCGCGGCCCGCGCCGGCGCGGGCCCTCGCGAGCCTGGCCGGCTGCAGTCGCCGCAGTCGCCGCGGCCGGCCCAGGCCGGTCGCGGCGGCGGGCGGAGCCGGCCCCGCCACCGCACCCGCGCACGCGCTCGGCTTGCATCGGCGCGCTGCATCGCCCCACCCCCTTCGCCACCGCGCTCCCGCGCGCTGCGGCCACCACCAGGACGGTCCCCATGTTCGAACGTTCCATGACCCTGCACCTGCGCAACCGCAGCGATGCGACCCTGACCTTCTCCGGCGCCAGCGCCAGCAGCGGCCCGGCGCCCAGCCCCAGCGCAACGGTACTGGCGCCCGGCCAGCGCATCAGCGTGAGCGCGCGCAACCCATCCGGCGGCTGCGTCGGCCGCTTCCGCCTGGATGGCGACGGCGCCGGTTTCGCCATCGCCTACGACCATCCACTCAGCGCCGGCGCCACCACCGTTTCGGTGCAGGCCAGCCCAGGCTGGCTGGCCGGCGCCAACGCCCGCACCTTCCCCGGCCACGACTCGGTCGCCGAACTCAATCTCTACCGCGGCGTGGCCAGCGGCAGCGGCTGGGTCGCGCCGCTGGGCTTGCTGGCCGATCCGCCCTTCGACAACAGCCAGGACTTCGCCAACAGCCTCTACGGCCCCGGCGTGCGCGGGGTCGAGGCGATCACCGCGGGCTACGACGACCCTGCGCCGGGCGGCTATGTGTTGCCGGCCGATTTCAGCGGCGGGCAGTTGCCGGGCGTGGCCGCGGCCTGGATCGCGCACTGGCTGGGCCAGCCCGCGCCCGCCTGCCCGGCCCGCGACGCGGCGGTGCTGGCCTGGTTGTCGGGCTATCTGCGCAACGCCGCCAGCAACGGCCCGCTGCGCATGTGGGTGCCGCAGTTGCGCTACCAGGCCGCCAGTTCGCCCGCGGTCTACCATCTGGACGGCTACCGCCGCTTCGACCTGGTCCAGGGCGACGGCGCCTGGGACGCGGTCGGCGTGTCGGCCTTCGCCGCCTTGCTCGCCGGCGGCGCGCACTTCGTGTCCATCTGCGCCCAGGCCGATCTGCCTGCCGGCGTGGGCGTGCAGGCGCTGGATGCCTCGCTGTCGCGCTCGGGGCTGCGCACCCGCCACGATCCGGGCAATTCCCACTACGCCGCAGTGCTCAACATCACCGGCACCTACGTCCAGCCGGCCAGCGGCGATTTCGCCGGCGCCGACGAGGGCCTGCTGCTGGCGCTGCTGGTCGGGCGCACGGTCAACGACACCACGCTCCCGGCCGGGCGCTACAACAACTTCCTGCAACTGGAAGGCTGGCCGGCGATCAGTTCGCGCCACAACGCCGACTACCAGGCGCACCAGCAGACCCGCTGGAACGTGTCCACCTTCGGCGCCAGCCCGTACAGCGAAAAACGCGCCACCAGCGTGTTCCTGGCGCCGGACGGCTGGACCCCGCAGGTCTACCAGACCACCCGGATGATGCCCTACCTGGGCGCCTACGCCGTCAGCGCCAGCCGTCCGCAACCGTGGCTGGACACCGCGTTGGTGCGCATCGCCGATACCGCACCGCCGCTGCCGGCGCGCTTCATCGGCTAAGGCGTCTCGGCCGCGTCGGGCTGGCGCGGGCGCGGCTCAAGGCGTCGGCGGCACCACCCGGGACGCTGGCCCGACCGCGCACAGCGTCTGCTTCGGCTGGGCCAGCGCGCGCGCGGCCACGCGCACCGAGGCGCCCAGCATCGGGCCGTGGCCCAGGTCGGGCAGCATGCGATAGCACGCGCTCACCGTGGGCAAACGGTCCAGGCGCGGAGCCAGCGCCTGCGTCGCATCGGCCGGCGCCGCGGCGATCCGGGCCAGGTGAGCGGCCACGCGCGGATCGTTGCGGTCGCGCCCGTCCCGGTCGGCGAAACGCTGCGGGTAACGCTCGCGCTCGCCTTGCAGGATCAACACCTGCACCGGCGCGCGCGGCGGGCGCGCGGCGAACTCGCGCTCCGGCGCGCCCAGTTGCCGCGCCTGGTCCCACCACAACGAGGGGCTGGCGGCGATCCAGGCGTCGAAGGCATCGCTGCGGCGATACAGCGTGTCCAGCACGAACAGCCCGCCGAAGGAATGGCCCCACAGCGCCTCGCGCGCGGTATCGATGCGCGCTCGCTCGCGCACCTGCGGCTGGATCCGCTCGACGATGGCCTGGGCGAACTCCGCCGCGCCGCCGCCCTGCACCTCGCCCTCGGCGCCGTGCGCGGCCGCGCTGGGCGTGTAGTCGGCAGTGCGCGCCGGACCGTCGATGCGCAAATCGTTGTCGTGGGCGATGAACACCAGCACCGGCGGCGCGGCCTGGGCCAATTGCGCGAGCAGGCCGGCATCGAACTCCATCAGCGCGGCGTTGCCGTCGAGCATGTACAGCGCGGGGAATCCCGCCGCCGGCGCCGCGGCGGTGGGGATGCCCAGGCGCACTTGCCAACGCGGCGCGCCGTCGGGCCCGGCCAGGCGGAAATGCTGGAAGCGGTAATGCGGCGAAGCCTCGTCGGCGACGGTGCGGCCGATGCGTTGCTGGCGGTCGGGCTGCGCCAGCGCAGGCGCGCAGGCCCAGGCCGCACAGGCCCACAACGCCGCAGCGATCCAAGCCGCGGGCGCGCCGGCGCGAGGATGCCGGCCGCGAGGGCGCGCCGGCACCGGCGCACGATGGGTGAAGTGCATGATCCAGACCTCTCCAGAGTGCGGCCGCGGCGCGGCCGTTCGGGTGGGCCCCCGATTCTAGAAGACACCACTGGAAGACACGGCTGGAAGGCGCTGCTGGAAGGGCACTGCTGGAAGGGCGTGGCCGGTGCGCACCACATCGAGCGTGCCGGGAGCGGCCCCTGCACGGTCCCTGGAGAACCCAGGCAGGCCGAATGCGCGCCACAGACGCGCCTCCCGGGCCGCCTGGACAATGCGGCTTGCGCAGCCGGACCCGAGCGCGGCCCCAGGGAGGAAGCCGGACTGGAACGCGGCCGCCTGCCCATGGTGCCGTGCGGCGGCCACCGCCGCAGCCGGCGGGCCGCCTTGATGAAGAAGCGCCCTGGGGAAGAAGCGAGCGGCGAAGAGGCCTGCGCAGACGTGCCGGGAAGATGCGCACCGAGAACAAACGCCGGCGGAACGTGCCGGCAAGGACGCGCCGCGAAAAGGCGCGCGGAGCGGCCCCGCACACCGCGCCGTCAGCGGCGCGCGCCCATCCGCCGGAACGCCGGCACCAGCGCGCCTTCGGCCGGCTTGCCGTTGGCCTTCCACACCACCGTCTCGCGCGGCAGCGACTCCTGGCGCGCATAGGCGGCGGCCTGCACGCCCAATTGCTTGGTCACGCCCTTCACCGCCGGATTCCAGGCGAATACATTGGCCGGCCCGTACCACACCAGCGGAGTGGACGAATCCAGGCGCTGGTCCGGACACAGCGCCACGCCCTGGCCATGCAGGGTGCGCAGCGCCTCGGCCGGCACGCTGTCCACGCCCGGGCGGCTGCGCTCGTTGCTGTGGTCGGGGCAGACCTCGGCCGAACGCGCCAGCGCTTCGCCGTAGATCTTGTCCACCACCTTGGCCGGGCGCGATTTCTTGCCGCGGCCCTGGGCCTGCGCGGGCGGCAAGGCCACGCAGGCCAGGCTGAGGGCGACCAGGGGCAGGAGCAGACGGTGTTTCATAGAGTTCCTTGGCGTTCTGCGAGGGCGCGCCCTCGGGGCCGTGGGGGCCCAAGGCGCGAGCATAGCAATCAAAAGTAGCGATTTCGTGCACGAGCGAGCGCGGATCCCGGGCCGGGCCGCACCCGCCCATCGCGGCACACCACCACCTCGATGCGGCGGCCCCGGATGGCGATTGCACACCCGGACGGTCCCGCGGCCTGCGACGGCGGCCGGAGCGGCCCTTCGGCCAGGACCGAAACGCGACGAAAGTCCCAAACGATGCTATGATCAGTCCAAATCTGGACAGAATGCGATCATGAGCAAAGCCACCAAGCCCACCCGCCCGACTCGCTCGGCACCGGCCAAGTCCCTTGCCGGCAAGGCTGCCGCGGCCAAGCCCGGCGCGCGCGAGCGCCGGCTCGGCCTGTTCGATCCGGCCGCCCATGCGCCGGCCGCCGCGCGCAAGCAGGCGCTGTCGCTGCGCGAAGCGCTGCCGGCCGAGGCCTACAAGGCCCCGGCCACGCTCACCGGTTACGTGTCCTATCTGCGCACGGCCACGCCCTTGCAGCGCGTGGCCGCCGAGCGCGAAGGCGTGCCGGCACAGGTGGTCAAGCACATGGCCTCCAGCATGGACGTGCCGGCGGTGCGCATGTTCAAGATCATCGGCATCGCCAAGGCCACCGCCGAGAACAAGGCCGCCCAGGACGCGCGCATCGGCGGCGCCAGCGGCCAGGCTGCGCTGGCGTTGATGAAGCTGCTGTGCATCGCCGAGGCGATCGTGGAGGACGGCAGCGCCGAGGGCGCCGCCGGCTTCGACACGGCCAAGTGGCTGGGCCGCTGGATCGAACAGCCGCAGGCCGCGCTGGGCGGCCAGCGCCCGGCCGACCTGCTCGACACGCCCACCGGCTACGACGTGGTCGCCCGCCTGCTCGGCTCGCTGGCCAGCGGGGCCTATCAGTGAACCGCGGCCGCCGCGCGCATCGCCGAGCGCGCCGATGAAGCTGTGGCGCATCGCCGGCGAAACCCGCGCCTACCCCGCCAACGACCTCAGCGGCGCCGGCGCGGCCAAGTACCCGGGCCGTTGGAACGACGACGGCCAGCGCGTGCTCTACACCGCGACCTCGCTGGCGCTGGCGGCGCTGGAAACGGCCGCCTACGTGGACGCGCACGGCCTGCCGCTGAACCGCCACGTGGTCAGCATCGACGTCCCCGCCGCGGTCTGGAAGGCGCGCATCCAACTGCTGCCCGAAGACCTTCCCGGCGGCTGGGACGCCGTGCCCGCCGGCATGGCCAGCGTACGCGTGGGCGCACAGTGGCTGGCCAGCGGCGCCTCGGCCCTGCTGCTGGTGCCCTCGGTGATCGTCCCGGAGGAATACAACGCCCTGATCAACCCCGAACACCGCGACGCGCGCAGACTGCGCGCCGTGACGGGGCGGCGGTTTCAGTACAACGTGGTGTTTCGTTCTTGAGGGGGATTGGGGATTGGGGATTCGGGATTGGCAAAAGCAAGAGCTTACGTCCGCCCCTCCAATCCCCAATCCCGAATCCCGAATC
>CBIFVU010000019.1:0-34327 GCA_966185905.1 uncultured Lysobacter sp. | reverse complement strand
CGCCCTGACCTCCGACGAACCGGCTGCCCACCACTCCCCTCCAATGAGCGATCCCAACGCCGCCTCCGGCCGCCCGGCCCGCGATGCCGACACCGACCCGCGCACGAAGGCGCCGATCGGCAGCCTGCGCACCCTGTGGCCCTTCGTGCGCCGCCACCGCGGCCTGTTCGTGGCCTGGCTGTTCGCCCTGGCCGCCTCCAGCGCGGCCACGCTGAGCCTGCCGCTGGCGGTGCGCACCATGATCGACCAAGGCTTCGCCCAGAGCGCGTCCGGCGGCGGCAGCGGCGGCATCGACCAAGCCTTCGGGCTGCTGTTCCTGGTCGCCATCGCCCTGGCCTTCGCCACCGCGTTGCGCTTCTACTTCGTCTCGGTGCTGGGCGAAAAAGTGGTCGCCGACCTGCGCGAGACCCTGTACCGCCACCTGATCGCGCTCGACGCCGGCTTCCACGACCGCAACCGCAGCGGCGAACTGGTCTCGCGCCTGACCGCCGACGCCGAGTTGCTGCGCAGCGTGGTCGGCTCGAGCATGTCGGTGGCGCTGCGCAGCTCGGTCACGGTGGTCGGCAGCCTGGCGATGCTGTTCGTGACCAGCCCGCGGCTGGCGCTGTACGCCCTGGTCGGCATCCCGCTGGCGGTGCTGCCCATCGTGGTCGGCGGCCGCCGCCTGCAGAAGATGTCGCGCACCAGCCAGGACCGCGTGGCCGACGCCAATGCCCTGGCCAGCGAGACCCTGGGCGCGGTGCGCACGGTCCAGGCGCACGCGCGCGAGCCCTACGAACAGGGCCGCTTCAACCAATCGCTGCAGGTCGCGGTGAGCGCCGCGCGCCGGCGCATCGGCGCCCAGGCCTGGGTGACGGCGATTGCCATCACCCTGGTGTTCGGCGCCATCACCTTGGTGCTGTGGTCCGGCGCGCACGACGTCATCGCCGGCCGCCTCACGGCCGGCACCCTGGGGCAGTTCGTGCTGTACGCCTTGATCGGCGGCGGCTCGGTCGGGGCGCTGGCCGAGGTCTGGAACGAACTCCAGCGCGCCGCCGGCGGCATGGGCCGAATCAGCGAGCTGCTGCAGGAACGCAGCGCGGTGCGGGCGCCGGCACAGCCGCAGGCGCTGCCGCATCCCCTGCGCGGCGAGATCGTGTTCCAGGACGTGGACTTCCACTACCCGCAACGGCCGGACCTGCCGGCGCTGGCGCAGTTCGACCTGCGCGTGCGGCCGGGCGAGACTGTCGCCCTGGTCGGCCCGTCCGGCGCCGGCAAGAGCACCGTGTTCTCGATGCTGCTGCGCTTCCACGACCCGCAGCAAGGCCGCATCCTCGTCGATGGCGTGGACGTGCGCCAGGCCGATCCAGCGCAGTTGCGCGAGGGCATCGCCCTGGTGCCGCAGCAGCCGACCATCTTCGCCGCCACCGCGCGCGAGAACATCCGCTACGGCCGCTTGCAGGCCAGCGATGCCGAACTCGAACAGGCGGTGCGCGCCGCGCATGCCGCCGACTTCCTGCAGGCGCTGCCCGAGGGCCTGGACACCGAGTTGGGCGAACGCGGCGCGCGCCTGTCCGGCGGCCAGCAGCAGCGCATCGCCATCGCCCGCGCGCTGCTCAAGGATGCGCCGATCCTGTTGCTGGACGAGGCCACCAGCGCGCTGGACGCGCAGAGCGAACGCGCGGTGCAGCAGGCGTTGGAGACGCTGATGGAAGGCCGCACCACGCTGGTCATCGCCCACCGCCTGGCCACCGTGCTCAAGGCCGACCGCATCGTGGTCATGGACCACGGCCGCATCGTCGCCGAGGGCACCCACGAGCAGTTGCTGGCCCAGGAAGGCCTGTACGCCGAACTGGCCAGGCTGCAGTTCCTGGACTGAAGGCCGGGCCGACGGCTCGGCCAACGCCCAAGCCGCTCCCACACTTCGCGCCGTCGTCCGGGCGGCCCGCTTTCCCGACAAGGAACGCTCCATGCGATCGTCCCCTGCGCTGTCCCGCCCTCTCTCCGCCGCGCTGGCCCTGCTCGTGGCGGGTGCCGCCGCTCTGGCAACCCCGACACGAGCGCAAGCGCCGGCGGCCGCCCCGGCACGGGCCGCTCCGGTGCGCGGCCTCGTCGAACGAGTCGGCGTCTACAGCAACGTCGAAGCCGGCCAGGGCGAAGACCCGCACGCCTACGGCTATGTCTGCGAGCTCTACCGCCAGGGCGATCGGCTGTTCGGATTGTTGTACGTGCACCAGGGCATGATCGGCGACACCCCGCGCGGACGCCTGCAAGAAATCCGCTACGACCCGGCCAGCGGCGCCCTGTCCTTCCGCGCCAAGCTGACCCTGGGCCGGGAAATCACCCAGGAAACCGATCTGGACGGACGCCCCTCGCGCGACGTGTTCGAGTTCGAGGGCCGGCTGCAAGGCAAGCGCCTGAGCGGCAGCCTGCGCCACCGCGACGGCTACCATCCCGAACGCGAGGGCGAACGCGAGCGCGTGGTGTTGCAGCGCTCGCGCAGCGAAGACCTTGAGGAGCCTGTGCCGGCCAGCCGCGCAGCGTGGGAAGCCGAGCCCTTGTTCAACGGCCCGCAATGGTGAAGCCGCCGGCGCGAGCCGGCGCAGAGCGGGGACGCCCCGCCGATGCGGGGCGCCCGCGCGCCTGGGTCCCGGATCAGGAACGCACCAGGGTCAATCCATACTGGCTCAGGATCGGATTGAGCCGCTCGAACAGGCTGCTGCGCTGCGAGGCGGGGATGCCGCAGTTGGTGCCGTCGGCCTGGACGTTGCCGCCGGACATCACGCCCTGGGCCTGGCCGGCGCTGGTGATCCAGGAGCCGCCGGAGTCGCCGCGGCCCATGCAGGCATTGCCTTGGGTGAGCCCGCGCACCGCGCCCTGGGCGTAGTTGGCGGTGACGTTCTTGGCGGTGATGGTGCCGCAGCGCCAGCCGGTGGTGCGGCCGGAGCGGCACACCGCCGCGCCGATCGCCGCTTCGGTGCTGCCGCGCACGGCCACGCTGCCGCCGCTGTAGTTGCTGACATTGCCCTGCAAGGTGTGGGTCGAGCCGACGCTGACCCAGGCGCGATCATTGCCGGGGAACACGCGCGCGGCGAAGCTGCCGACCTGCACCCCGCCCACCCGCGCGATCGCGCCGACCGTGCCGCAGTGGCCGGCGGTGACGAAGCCCTTGGTCGTGCCGCGCGTCACCGAGAATCCGACCGAGCACAGCGAGGCGTTGTTGATCGAATACTCGATGCCGCCGCGGATAGTGGCGGTGGTCTCCAGGGTGCCGGGGGCCTGTTCGATCCGCACCGCGCCCGCATCGGCGCCGCTGAGGGCGACGAAGTCCACGCCGGCCTCGACCGCGCCCTGGTCGACCTTGACCACGACCGCGTTGCTGACCGGGTCCACATACCAGGTCTGCACGCCGGCCAGCGGCTTGCTGATGCCCTTGATCCGCGCTTGCGAGTTGGCGTCGAGCAGGTCCATCGAACGCTGCAACTGCGCCAGGCTGTGGCGCACGTGGCGCAGTTCGACCCCACCCACGGCGAACGACTTGGCCGCGCCGGCAGTGGCGGCGACCACTTTGAAACGGCCGTCTTCGCCGCGTTCGATCCAACTGCCGGCGAAGTTGCGGCCGAGCGCGCGTTCGATCGCCGCGCCCTGGCGCTGGGCCAGCGCTTCGGCCTGCAGGTACTGCGCGATCTGCCCGGGGAAAATGCCCAGATCGCGCTGCAGCGCGAATTTCAACTCGGGGCTGGCGTCTTCTGCGGCCAGCGCCGGTGCGGAAACGATCGCGGCGAAGGCGATCGCGGTGGAAACCAGGGCCGCGCGCACGAGCGGGCGGCGCGGACGGGAAGTCGATACGGACATGCGTAGAACTCCTTATGGGAATCTGACATGGGGATCGAGGGACCAAGCCTGTCGGCTTGCGGTCGCCGTTGCGCGGACGGCGGCCTGCGCTGGCGGAACGGCGCGCGATCGGTGCAGGCGCGCTCGCCGGCGAGGCCATGCCAGCTAAGAAGAACTCAGCGGCGCGCGCAAGGCGCACGCACAAGGCGCGATCACACGCAGAGTCCGAGGGGCGTCACAAGAACACTGTTTGCAACAAACAGCGACGACGCGACGCCTGGATGCGCAGGCGTATCGCTGCGCTGCAACGCGATTGCGCCATAGCGCGGACGCGCGCCGCCGATGAACGATTCATGCAACGGGAATGCGACCGATCCGATCCGCTGGCGATTGCTTGGCCTGCCAACAATCGCTGCCGCCGCTCGATCGCGGGCATCGTAGCGGCCGTCGCGCCCACCACCACTGTCGTTCCCGCACAGGCGGGAACCCCTGGCGTCATCCAGGCATCCCGCACAGGCGCAGCACACGCTCATGCCGGAGGAACTGCGAAACCACGCGCTGAAGTCTCTGGAGCCCCGCTTCCGCGGGGATGACGGGGCGGGAGAGATCCGCAGGCCATCATTGCCGCGATGAAGCCCGCGAAACCGCGCCTTGGCGGAGACGACGGGTTGGAGCGCCCGCCCGCCACACCGCCAACACGCACAGCGCGAACGCAGGCGCGCCGTAGTGGAGCCACTGCAGGACCGCCGCATCGGCGCCGTGCGCCGGTGGCGGCAAGACGACCAAGGCCAGCAACAGGCCCGCAGCCTGGAACTTACGCGGAGCACGCATGGCGGCACCTCCCGGCGGCCGTAGCGGCCGCGCGTCCGACCTTACACCCTTCGGCCGCGGTGGGCGCGGCACCAAGCTGAACGCCGGCGCGCAGGCGACAGCCGGTCGCCATGCGCCTGCCTGGCGCGATGCAGCGGCGTGCACACTCGGCGCCCTGGTGCGGCCTCAGCGCCCAGCGATCCGCCTCAGGGCTCGATGCGGATCGGCGTACCGTTCGGCACCAAGCTCCAGATCTCCTCGATCTGCGCATCGGTGACCGCGATGCAGCCGTCGGTCCAGTCGCGCGCATAGCCCGGCGGCGTGCCGCCGTGGATCATGATGTCGCCGCCGGGATCTACGCCGCGCGCGCGCGCCTGGCGCCGGTCGGCGTCGTTGGGATAGGACACGCGCAAGGACAGGTGGAAGCGGCTGTTGGGATTGCGCCCGCTGATGCGGTACTCGCCTTCCGGCGTGCGCTCGTCGCCCTGCTGCCGCTTGTGCCCGGTCGGCGCATCGCCGAGCAGGATCGAATAGTGGCGGATGGTCTTGCCCTCGCGCATCAAGCGCATGCGCCGTTCGGACTTGAACACCACGATGCGGTCGGCGCGCTGCTCGGCCGGCGCCATTGCCGGCGGCGTGCGCGCGGCCGCCGGCATCCACGCCGCGCAGGCCCACAGCACACCGATGGCGCAGGCGGAGGCCGCCGCTCCCGCTGCGCGCGCGCTCATGCCGGCAGCCCGCGTTGCAGGACCGCCTCGAAATCCAGCGTCGCCGGCAAGGTGCCGAAGCCCAGGCCGTGGCCGCCGCCCAAGCGGCTGGCGCTGAATGCAGCCGCGTTGGGGCTGCCCACCGCGTACAGCAGCGCGGCTTGCAGCGACAGCGCCAGTTGCTCCACCCACAGCCGCATCGCGGCTTCGGCCGGCGGCTCGCGCCCGGCCAGCGCCGGCGCCAGCGCATCGATGCGCGCATCCAGCGCGCCATCGCGCCCGCGACCGCGCTCGAGTTCGGCCAGCAGCGCACGCCCGGCTTCGGGCTCGCGGGCCAGCGCGCGCAGCACGTCCAGGCATTGGATGTTGCCGCTGCCTTCCCAGATCGAGTTCAGCGGCGCCTGCCGGTACAGCCGCGGCAGCAGCGACTCCTCCACGTAACCGACGCCGCCCAGGCATTCCTGCGCCTCGTTGACGAAGGCCGGCGCACGCTTGCAGATCCAGAACTTGCCCACGGCGGTGGCGATGCGGGCGAAGGCCGCTTCGTGCGGGTCGCGGCGGGCGCGATCGACCGCCCCGGCCACGCGCAGGGCGAAGGCGGTGGCCGCCTCCGATTCCAGCGCCAAGTCGGCCAACACATTGCGCATCAGCGCATGCTCGGCCAGCGGCTTGCCGAAGGCGCGGCGGTGGCGCGCGTGGTGCAGGGCCTGGGCCAGCGCCATGCGCATCTCGCCGGCCGAACCGAGCATGCAGTCCAGCCGGGTCAGCATCACCATCTCGATGATGGTCGCCACCCCGCGCCCTTCCTCGCCGACCCGCTGCGCCCAGGCGCCCTGGAATTCCACTTCCGAGGACGCGTTGGACCAATCGCCGAGCTTGTCCTTGAGCCGCATCAGCCGCAGCGCGTTCTTGCCGCCGTGCGGATGCCAGCGCGGCACGAGGAAACAGCTCAGCCCGCCGGGCGCTTGCGCCAGCACCAGGAAACCATCGGACATGGGCGCGGAGAAGAACCATTTGTGCCCGACCAATTCGTACTCGTCGCCGGACAAGGGCGCAGCCAGGGTGCGGTTGGAACGCACGTCCGAGCCGCCCTGCTTCTCGGTCATGCCCATGCCCAGGGTCAGGCCCGGCTTGTCGCCCATGGCCACATCGCGGCCGTCGTAATGCGGCGCGGCGGCCTTGCTCATCCAGTCGGCCAGGGCGGGCGCGTGGCGCAGCACCGGTACGCAGGCGTGGGTCATGGTCAGCGGGCAACTGCTGCCGGGCTCGGCCTGGTGGTGCAGATAGCTCAGCGCCGCGCGCGCCACGTGCGCGCCGGCGCGCGGATCGTGCCAGGACAGGCCGGCCACGCCGTGTTCGATGGCATGGCGCATGATCGCGTGGTAGTTGGGATGGAACTCGACCAAGTCGATGCGATGGCCCTGGCCGTCGAAACTGCGCAAGCGCGGACGGTCGCGATGGGCATCGTGGCTCAGCGCCAGGATCTCGCCGCCGGCCAGCGCGCCATAGGCCGCCAGCGCCCCGGCGAACGCCTGCCCGCCTTCGCGCGCCACCGCCTCGCGCAACGCGGCATCGCCGGCCCACAGGTCCTGCGGCGCGAACGCGGGCGGTTGGTTGTCCACCGCATGGGTGGCGAACGGGGGCAGCGTGTCCATGGCGTCGGGCTCCTTCGAGGGTCTGCCCCGGATTCTAGCCCTGTGCGCCGGCGCCTGCCCCGCCTCAACCCTCGCTCGCCTCCAGCGCCGCGGCCCGCTCGTCCAGCGCCGCCACGAATGCCGGCGGCAATGGCCAGCTGCCCAGCCAACCGCGCTGCAGGCCGGTCAGCACCCGCAGCATGCGCCCGCGTCCCAGCGGCAGGCGCGAGAGCGGATGGAACACGCGATCGCGCACGCCCGCCAAGCGGTCGTGCTCGGATTGGAACAGCGGCGTCAGCCAGCGGCTCCAGAAGTGATAGACCGCCACGTGCGCGCGGCGCTCGCGTTGGTAGCGCGCCAGCGCCGCCGCGATCGCCGCGGCCGAATCGCTTTCGCGCGCGCGCAGGGCTTCGCGCAGGGCCAATGCGTCGGCCAGGGCCATGTTCACCCCCTGTCCCAGTTGCGGGCTCATCGCATGCGCAGCGTCGCCCAGCAGTGCGGCGCGGCCGCGGCTCCACTGCGGCAACACCGCGTCGCGATAGCGCGCCTGGGCCAGCGCGCTGGGCGCCCGCACCGTCCGCAGCCAGCGCTCGGCCTCGGGCCAGACCGCGGCGACCTGCGCCCGCCAGGCACCTTCGTCCTGCGTCTGCGCAGCCGCCAGCGCGGCCCCCGGCACGCTCCAGAAAAAGCTCAGCCGCCGGACCGGATCGCCGGGACGGCTGCCGACCGGCAGCATTCCGCTCATGCGCCGCGCGCCCTGGTAGCGCTGGCGCAGTTCGTCGCGCCACGGCCAATCGCCGGCCTCGACCAGGCACCACTGCGCGCCCCAGGGATAAGGCCGGTCCAGCGCCGGCGCGGCGACCTGCGCGCGCAATTGCGAGGCCGCGCCGTCGGCGACCAGCACCAGATCGAAGCCGCCATGTTCGCGCCCATGCCGGTCGCGCAGCAGGCCGCGCTCGGCATCGATGTGCTCGACGCGGCAATCGGTGTGCAGGCATCGCTCCTGCTCCCAGGCCGCATCGAGCAAGGCGAACAGCGCGCCGCGTTGCAGGCCCAGGCCGAAATAGCGCCGGTGCAGGTCGGCATAGCGCATGTCCATGACCGCGCGCCCGGCCACGTTCTCGCCGTACAGGCGCCGGACCGGCGCGCCATGGCCGAGGGCCGCGTCCAGCAGGCCCAGCGCCCACAACACCGACAGGCCCGTGGGCTGGAGCAGGAAACCCGCACCCACCGGGCCCGGCGCCGCCGCCTGCTCGAACACCTCCACCCGGTGGCCGTCGCGCGAGAGCAGCACGGCCGCCGCCTGCCCGCCGGAACCGTAGCCGACCACGGCCACCCGCAATCTCGACGCCAACGCTCGCTCCTTCATCCTGGCGCGCGCCGCGTGCGCGCACTGCGCCGGACGCAAAAGAAAGGGCCTCGCCGTGGCGAGGCCCTGGAAACTGTCCGACGCGGATCGGCCCAGCAAAAGTCCTGCATCGGCGCGCTCAGGCCGCCGGCGTCACTTCCGATGCCTGGGCGCCCTTGGGGCCCTGGGTCAACTGGTAGCTCACGCGCTGGCCTTCCTGCAGGCTGCGGAAACCTTTTGCGTTGATCGCGGAGAAGTGCACGAATACATCCGCGCTGCCATCTTCGGGAGAAATGAACCCGAAACCCTTGGCGTCGTTGAACCACTTCACGGTGCCGTACTGCATATCCTTATTGACCTCATGCTGGATGCGTTGACGTGCGTCCACGCCGAAGGCGGCAGACGCCAGGGCAGTATGCAAACTGCGCCAGGGGAAGACAACGGCCCAGTGTGACTATCGCGCGCACGGATTACGGGGAGATATCCGGCCACCGGCGCCGATGCGGCGCGCGGTTGTGCGACGGCCGTCACTGGGGCGGCGGCGCCTGCAGCAACGCCGCCAACAGCGCAGGCAGGCCCGCCGAGGCCGCGATCACGTTGTCGATCACATCCTGCACGGTGATCACCTCCTCCACATCCGGGCCGGCGCCGGCCGCCCAGTTGGCCACGATCGCCAGGCAGGCATAGTCCAGGCCCAACTCGCGCGCCAGGCCGGCCTCGGGCATGCCGGTCATGCCGACCAGGTCGCAGCCATCGCGGCGCATGCGCGCGATCTCGGCGCGGGTCTCCAGGCGCGGGCCCTGAGTGGCGCCGTAGCAGCCGCCGTCCACCAGCGCCACGCCGGCCTCGGCAGCGGCGGCCAGTACCGCCGCGCGCAGGCTGCGGGTATAGGGCTCACCGAAGTCCACGTGCAGCACTTCGCTGCCGGGTTCTTCGCAGATCGTGGACACCCGGCCCCAGGTGTAGTCGATCAACTGGTCCGGGCAGGCCAGCACGCGCGGGCCGAAGCCTTCGGTGATGCCGCCGACGGTGTTCAACGCCAGCACCCGTTGCGCGCCCAGGGCCTGCAGCGCGGCCAGGTTGGCGCGGTAGTTGACCTGGTGCGGCGGCAGCGAATGGCCTTCGCCATGACGGGCCAGGAAGGCCAGCCGGCGTCCGCCCAGGGTGCCGATGCGGATCGGGCCGGAGGGCGCGCCGAAGCGCGTGTCCGGTTGTTCGGTCTGCACGTCCTGCAGTTCGGCCAGCCGATACAGGCCGGTGCCGCCGATGACGGCGAGATCGATGGGGGCGCTCATGCGGTCGTGCACTCGTTGGATGGTCGATTCGGGGCGGAGGGGAGCGAGCGCATCGGCTCGGGCGGCGACAACGCAGGCGGCCGAACGCAGGCGGCCGCCGCGCTCAACGCAGCGCGTAGATGGCCGGCAGGTTGCGGCCTTGTTCGCGGAAGTCCATGCCGTAGCCGAACACGTAGCGGTCCGGTACCTGCACGCCGACATAATCCGCGCACAGCCCGGGCACGCAGCGATCGTGCGCCTTGACCGCGAGCGCGGCGATGCGCACCTCGGCCGCGCCCTGCTCGCGGCACCACTGGCCGATGGCTTGCAAGGTGTGGCCCTCGTCGACGATGTCGTCGGCCAGCAGCACCCGACGCCCGCGCAGCGGCGTGGCCGGACGGTGCTTCCAGACCAGGTCGCTGCCGGTGGTCGCGCCTCGGTAGCGGGTGGCGTGCAGGTAATCGAACTCCAGGTCCAGGCCGAGCGCGCCCAGCTCCATCGCCAGTTGCGCGGCGAACGGCAGGCCACCGTGCATGACGGTCAAGTACACCGGACGGGCGCCGGCGTAGTCGTTGCGGATGCGCACGGCCATGCGCGCGATCTCGCGCTCCAGGCTGCGGCGGTCGAACAGCAGGTCGGCGTCGGCGAGCGCCGAAGCCAGGTCGTGCGGGATCATCAGGCCAATCCTTCCAGACGAGTGCGGGTGTCGCCGTAGCCGGCGTCGGCGAGCAGGCCGTCCCAGCCCATCGCGCCACGGCCGATCAGGCCGGCCAGCGCGGCGGTGTTGAGGCGGCGGCCTTCGATCGCGGCCAGGGCTTCTTCGACCAGTTGCGGGTGGCAGACCAGGACCACCTCGCAGCCGGCGTCCAGGTGCGCGTCGATGCGCGCCTTGACCCCGCCGACCGAATGCGCGGCGGCCATGCTGATGTCGTCGCTGAAGACCACGCCGCGGAAGCCCAGTTCGCCGCGCAGGATTTCCTGGATCCAGCGGCGCGAATAACCGGCCGGTTCCGGCGCCACCGCCGGATAGGACACGTGCGCCATCATCACCGCATCGGCCTTGGCCTGGATGCCCGCGATGAAGGGCACCAAGTCGGTCGCCCGCAGTTCGTTCAGTTCGCGCGGGTCGACGGCCTGGTCGAAATGCGAATCGGCCAGCACCGAGCCGTGGCCTGGGAAATGCTTGAGCGTGGCGGCCATGCCGACGGCGTGCATGCCGCGGATGTAGGCGCGGGTGAATTCGGCCACGACCTGCGGATCGGCGTCGAAGGCGCGGTTGCCGATGGCCAGGTTGCCGCGGCCCAGGTCCACCACCGGGGCGAAGCTCAGGTCCACGCCGCTGGCCTGGACCTCGCGCGCCATCAGCCCGGCGTGCTCTTCGGCCAGGCGCAAGGCCTCGGCCGGATCGGCGGCATAGCGCTTGCCGAATACCTCCAGCGGCGGCAGCGCGCTGTAGCCTTCGCGGAAGCGCTGCACACGGCCGCCCTCCTGGTCCACGCAGATCAGCTGCGGTCGCGGCGCGGCGGCGCGGATCGCCGCCGACAGCTCGGCGACCTGGGCGCGCGAGGCGAAGTTGCGGCTGAACAGGATCACGCCGGCGCAGGCATCGTGCTGCAGCCAGTCGCGCTCCTGCGCGGTGAGTTCGGTACCGGCGACGCCGATCACGAGCATGCGGTCACTCCTGGAACGGGGCAGCGCTGGTTGCGCTGGCGCCATTGTCGCGCAGTTGGCGCGCGGGGGCACGCACCGCGCCGCCTGCGCCGGGTCGGTCCTGGGCGGCCGGCGCGGGCTGCGCGGGCCGGCCGCGGCCGGTCCGGCAACCAAGCCGGGCCGGGGGACGCCCCGCCCGCTTCGCGCCCAGGGCTTGCCATTGGAGCCGAGCCGTCCGCCGCCGGGGCGAAGACCCGGCCGCCACCGCCCACTGGGGCGAAGACCCGCTCCGCCGGTTCCATCCCAGGCCGCCCGCAGCGCACCCGAGCGCTGCCGCAGGGCGGTCAGCCAGCGCCGGTCCGTTCGGCCGGGCTCCATTGCGCATAGGGCCGGGTCGCCAGGGCGAGGTTGTAGTAGCGCGCAGCCTCGGTCACCTCAGCGCCGGCCCAGGCAGGACGCTCGAACGCCGCATCGGCGCTGGGCAGTTCGATCTCGGCCACCACCAGCCCGGCGTTGTCGCCGAGGAACTCGTCCACTTCCCAAGTGAAACCGGCGTGCTCGACATAGTGGCGACGCTTGTCCACCAGCCCGCCCACGCACAAGGCCAACAGGCCGCGCGCGTCCGCTACCGGGATCGGATAGTCGAACTCCTGCCGAGTGTGGCCGAGCTCGCGCGACTTGAGGTTCAAGAACGCCTCCTCGCCGGCGATGCGCACGCGCACCGAGGCCTTCATCGCGCCGGTGTCCATCGCCGCCAGATCGTTGAGATAGCCCTGCGCCATCGGCACGACTTTGTGCGCGGCCGCGCGCCAGCCATCGCCGACGACCAGGAATTTGCGTTCGATCTCGATGCCCATGGAACTCCTCCCAAACTATCCATCGCGCTCGCCCCTGGGCGCGCAACCATACCCGTCGCAGCCTGCGCCTGCGGCCACGCCCCACACACCCGACCGCCGCTGCGATCACGACAGCGTCCGCCGCAAGCACGCGCCCCACCCGATCGCCGCCCGCGTGCATCGTCTGCCGATACCCGTCCGGCGTGGCCGGGCGCGCCGGCCTCAGCGCTCGAACATCGCGATCGATTCCACGTGCGCGGTATGCGGGAACATGTCCATCACCCCGGCCGCGCGCAGCTTCCAGCCTTTCTCGCGCACCAGGTAGCCGGCATCGCGCGCCAGCGAGGCGGGATGACAGCTCACGTACACGATCCGCTTGAACTGCTTGAGCGGCAGTTGGGTCAGCACGAAGTCCGCGCCCGAACGCGGCGGATCCAGCAGCAGCCGGTCGAAGCCTTCGCGCATCCACGGCTCGCCGGAGAGGTCCTTGCCCAAGTCGGCGGCATGGAACTGCGCATTGGCCAGCCCGTTGTGCGCGGCGTTCTCGCGCGCGCGCTGGACCAGTCCGGCCTCGCCTTCCACCCCGACCACCTCGCGCACGCGGCGCGCCAGCGGCAGGGTGAAATTGCCCAGCCCGGCGAACAGGTCGAGCACGCGGTCCTCCGGCTGCGGCTCCAGCAGCGCCAGTGCGTGCTCGATCATGCGGCCGTTGAGCGAGGCGTTGACCTGGATGAAGTCCAAGGGCCGGAACTTGAGCTCCAAGTCCCATTGCGGCAGCGAAAACTGCAGTTGCGGATCGGCCGGCCACAGCGGATGCACGCTGTCCACGCCGCCGGGCTGGAGGAAGATCGCGAATTCGTGCGCCTGCCCGAACGCGGCCAAGGCCGCGCGGTCGGCCTCCGACAGCGGCGCCAGGTGGCGCACGGTCAGCGCGATGCCACTGTGGTCGTCCATGCGGTCGCCGCCGATGAACTCGACCTGCGGAATCTCGCGGCGCCCGTCCAGGCCATCGATCAACGCCGCCAGCGCGGCGATCTTGTCGCCGATGGCCGGGATCACCGTCTCGCAGCGGGCGATGTCGGCGACGAAGCGCGGATCGGTCTCGCGGAAGCCGACCAGGGTCTTGTCCTTCTTCTCCACCCGCCGCACCGAGAACCGTCCCTTGCGCCGGTAGCCCCAGGCCGAATCGGTCAGCGCCGGCAGCACCCGCTCGGGCATCACATGGCCGATGCGCTCGAAGTTCTCCATCAGCACCCGCTGCTTGGCCAGGATCTGCTTGTCCTCGGCCAGATGCTGCAGCGCGCAGCCCCCGCACGTACCGAAGTGCGCGCACCGCGGCGCCACCCGGTCGGCCGAGGCTTCCAGCACCTCCAGCGTCACCGCCTCGTCGAAACTGCGCGAACGCCCGGTCTGGCGCGCCATCACCCGCTCGCCCGGCAGCGCGCCGGCGACGAACACCGCCTTGCCGTCCGCGCGCCGAGCCACACCGCGGCCGTCGTGAGTGAGGTCGGTGATGGCGACCTCGAAAGGAGTTTGATCGATGCGGGCCACAGCTGCTGGCAGGGAATCAAAGGTTGGGTATTGTCGCAGATTCGGGATTCGGGATTCGGGATTCGGGATTCGGGATTCGGGATTCGGGATTGGGGATTGGGGATTGGGGATTGGCTAACAACCTGAGCTCCAGAAAGCAGCAGGCCCGCCAGTGGCGGGCCTGTCGCTTCAACCAATCCCTAATCCCGAATCCCGAATCCCGGCCCCAATCACTTCTGCTTCCAGGCCCCGCCCGCATCCTGGTACCACCAGCCGCCCTTGGCGCTTTCGCTCCACTGGCGCGAGAAGACCTGGCGGATCTGGCCTTCCCATTCGGGGTGGTTGTTGGCCACGGCGATTTCCTTGTAGACCGCGTTGGAGTCGCGGTTCTGCTCGGCCACGGCCTGGTTGACCGCGACGCGGTCGGACAGCGGGATCTTGGCGGCGTCGCGCACGCTGACGGTGCCGTTGTTGGCGAAGCCCAGCGCGCCGGAATCGAAGTGCGCGCGCAACTGGCCGTCGAAACGCTGGGCCATGCGCGACTGGATCGCCTGGATGGCCGGGGTCTTGATCGAGATGTCCGGCGATTGCGCGTGCGCACTGCCGATCCCGACCAAGGACCACCAATCCACTCGACCGGCCAGCGAGTCCAGGCGCAGGCCCGGGCGTTCCAGCGCGGCGCTGCCGCCGGCCGGGGCGGGAGCGGGCTCCGGCGCCGGCTGTGCGGCCGCGCCGTCGCCGATCACCTTCTCGACGAATTCCTTGGCCGCTTCCTTGGCCTCGGCGGCCGGGAAGTAGACGTTGATGGTCACGCAGGCCGTCAACATCACGGCGGCGACCGGTACTCCCATCCAACGGCGCATGAGCGGTTCCTTCTGGTTGTGCGCGTTCGGCGCGGGTTGAACGATCCGGCGCCTATTGAACCACGGCGCGGTTGAACGGCAAGACCGGCGCCGGGGTCATTCGACCACCGGCTTGAGCTCGCCGGTGCTGACCGCCTTCAGGCGCTCGACCAGGGTCGGCCAGTCCACCCGGCGGTTGTAGCCGACCACGTCCAGGTGCGGCAGGCCGGCGCCCTGCACCAGCAGGAAGCCGCGCTGGCCATCCGGACCGGCCTTGCCCGGCGCCAGGCCGTCCATGCGGCAGACTTGGTCGGCCAGCACGCAGGACAGGCCCAGGCGGGCGTAGCCGAAGTCGTCGAAGAAGCCGAGCAAGCGGTCCTGCAGGCTGCCGACGAAGGAGCTGTCGCCGACGCTGGACAAGTCCTGCACCGCGCGCTGGCTGATGCGCTGGCGCACGCCGGGGGTCTTGCGGGTGCGCAACTGCGCATCGAACGCGGTGGGTTGCCAATCCACCAGGCGCAGGCCGTCGATCCGGCCATGCAGGCGACCGGTGATGCTGCCGAAGCCGAACACGCCGGTCAGCGATTCCAGGTCGATGTTCTCCAGCGCCAGGTCCGAGCTGAGCGTGGGCGCCACCCCGAACGGCCGCTCCATCGCCAGCGAGGACACCGCCACGGTGCCGCCGAACAACTGCATGCTCAGGCCGCCGTCCAGCTCCAGGCGCTCGTCGGCGTAGTGCGCCTGCGGCAGGCGGCCGCTGAGTTCGCCGACGAAGGCCGGCCCGTCCAGTGCCTGGGCGATGCGGCCCAGGTCGAGCCGGTCCAGGCTCAGGCCGAAGCGCAGGTCCAGGCCGCGCTCGCCTTCGGGCGGGCGCAGGCGCAGGCCATGCAGGCCGACCTCGCCGCCGAGCATGGGAAAACGCACGTCCTGGCGCAGCGCCAGCTCGCCGCCGCCGCTGGAAAAAGGCAGCCGCGCCGCGCCGAAGTCCAGGCCGTGCAAGGCGCCGGCGCGCCAGGCCAGTTCGCTGTCCACCGGTGCGCCGGCCGAATAGCGCACCGCACCGTCCAGGTCCTGGAAGCCGAAGCGGCCTTGCTCGTCGTCCAGGCCGACCTGCGACAGCTCGGCCTCGGCGCGTTGCAAGCGGCCCTGCTCCAGGTGCAGGCGCGCGCGCATCGCCCCGCTCAGTTGCAGCTTGGACAGTCCGGCCACGCCGAGGAAACCGGACAGATAGGCCTCGCGCAGCGGCGCCAGGTCGGGGCTGGCCAGGTCCAGCTCCAGCGCCTGCAGCGCGCCATCGGCGCCCAGGGCGGCGTGGCCCTGCGCGTCCAGCAGGCCGGGATCGCGCCAGGCCAGTTGCGGCAGCCGCCAGCCCTGTCCGGCGCGCTGCTCGGCCTGCAGGCGCAGCGACACCGGCCGCTGCCGCAAAGTCACATAGGCATTGCCGAACAGCAGTTCGCCGCCGTGCAGGCGCGCATCCAGGCCGGCGCGGGTGTCGGCGCCGATCTCGGCCCGCAGGTCCAGGTCCGCGCCCAGGCCCTCGGCGGCGATCTGGCCGTCGGGCGTGTCCAGCGCCGCGCCGCGCAGCCGCAGCGGGCCGGCGATGCGCAGCGGCCGGCCCTCGGCCGCGGTCAGGTCCAGGCGGCCGTCCACGGTACCGGCCTTGATCCGGCCCTCGGGCCAGGCGCTGGCCAGCAAGGCCTGGGCCCAGGCCAGCGGCACCCGGGCCAGATCGATGCGGGTGGCGTCGGGGCTGGCCGCGGCGCGCTGCAGGGCGATGGAGGCCG
Source organism: uncultured Lysobacter sp. (assembly GCA_966185905.1). GTDB lineage: Bacteria > Pseudomonadota > Gammaproteobacteria > Xanthomonadales > Xanthomonadaceae > Lysobacter. Next base: position 18,099 of record CBIFVU010000019.1, on the reverse strand, counting down.
CGCCCTGGCTCAGGCGCGCATCGGTGCTGGCCACGCCCAGGTCCAGCGCCAACCGCAGCGGCGGCCCGCCGCGGCCGCGCAAGGCGCCCTCGCAACGCCATCCGCCCTGGCCGTCGCGTTGCAGCGGGCAGCGCCAGTCCACTTGCTCGAAACGGTAGCCCAGCTCCGGCGCCTCGACCCGCGCGGCCTGCAATTGCAGGCTTCCCTGCTCGGCGCCGGCCGGCCACTCCAGGCGCACGCGCACCTGATGCAGGTTCGCCGCCGCGGTCGCCACGCGCTCGATCCTGGCGTTCAGCGTGGCGGCCGCAACATCGGGCGCTGCCGCCCAGAGCGCGGGCAGCGACAAACCCATCAGGAGGCGTAACATGGTCCGCAGCATGGAAGCAGGATAACGGGCGCAAGCGAGCCGGCAATGAAGAATTCCCCTGTCCCCCGCGTGCTGCTGGTCGAGGACGACCCCACCAGCCGCGCTTTCCTCACCGCAGCGGTCCAGGCCGTGCCCGCCGAGGTCGATGGCGCCGACTCGCTGGCCGCCGCGGCCGCGCTGGGCGAAGCCCAGGACTACCAGTTGTGGCTGATCGATGCGCATTTGCCCGACGGCAGCGGCATCGACCTGCTCGCGCGCCTGCGCCGCTGCCGCCCGGCCACGCTGGCCCTGGCCCACACCGCCACCGGCGATACCGAGGTGCGCGACCGCCTGCTCGCCTCCGGCTTCTCCGAGGTGCTGGTCAAGCCGCTGCCGGCGGCCGCGGTGCGCTGCGCGATCCGGCGCCAGCTCGGCCTGCCCGCCTTCGACCTGGCGCCGCTGGGTTCGGCCGACCCCGCCGCCGAGGAAACCGCGCCGGTCTGGGACGATGACGGCGCCGCGCGCGCGCTCAACGGCAACCGCGCCCACATCGCCACCCTGCGCGGCCTGTTCGCCCAGGAGTTGCCCAATGCGCGCCGCGCCATCGCTGCCGCCGCTGAGTTGGGCAACCACCCCGCGCTGCGGGCGGAACTGCACAAATTGCAGGCCAGCTGCGGCTTCGTCGGCGCCCTGCGCCTGGGCCAGGCGGTGCAGGCTCTGCACGCGCGCCCGGACGCGCCCGAAGCGCTGGCCCGGTTCCAGCGCGCCGCACAGGACACCGAGCAGGCGCGCGGCGGCTGAACGCCGGCCCATGGGGGCCGCTCAGGCGCTGCGGGGCCTGAGCCGGGCCAGGTCGGCCATCATGTCCCAGGACTTCAGCCCGCGCGGCCCCAAATGATGGACCAGCACCGCGCGCAGCGCCTGGCGCAGCCCCGGCAGGTCCTCGCCCTGCGGCGCAGCGTCCTCGGCCAGGGCCAGCAGCGCCCGGCCGGTCGCCGCACCGCTGCGATCGCCGTGGCCGCGGTCGCTCAGCAAGCGCCGCGGCCCCTGCTCTGGATCGATCCGGTAGCGCGCGGCCGGGTCGATCGGCGCGCCCTCGGCATCGCAGCTCCAATCGAAGCCCCAGCCCATCGCCTCGAGCAGGTCGCGCTCGAAGCAACGCAGCGTCCACGCCAGCCCGTCCCCGCCCAGGCGCGCGCGAGTGCGCCCGTACAGTGCATACAACTCAGGAAACGGATCGTTGCGCGGCACCAGGCGCAGCAGCAGCTCGTTGACGTAGAACCCGGCCAAGGCCGCATCGCCTTCCAGCCGCGGCGCCGCATCCAGCGCTTCGGCCGAAGCCAGCCGCGCCAGTTCGCCGCGCAACACCGCCTCCAGGCGGACATGCTGGAACGGCTGCAATGCCGCCCGCAGCACCTGCTTCCTGGGCCCCTGCACCCCGCGCGCCACCAAGCCCAGGCGCCCGTGCCCCTGGCTGATCGCCTCCACCAGCACACTGGTCTCGCGCCAAGGGCGCGTGTGCAGGATGTAGGCGGGTTCGGCGGTCAGGCGCATCGGGGCCGGGATTCGGGATTCGGGATTCGGGATTGGGGATTGGGGATTGGGCGAGCGGGCGCGCTTGTCGTGCCGGCAGAAAGGGGCACGGGACTTCAGCCAGGAAAGCGCGCGATGCTTTTGCCCATCCCTAATCCCGACTCCCTAATCCCCGCCTCACTCATACCCCAACTGCCGCAGCGCCGCCTCGTCGTCGGACCAGCCTTCGCGCACGCGCACCCAGGTTTCCAGGAAGACCTTGGCGCCGAACAGGCGCTCCATCTGCACGCGCGACTTGGCGCCGATCTCGCGCAGGCGGGCGCCGCCCTTGCCGATCACGATGGCTTTCTGGCCGTCGCGCTCGACCCAGATGACCGCGCCGATGCGCAGCAGGGCGCCGTCCACGGCGAAACGCTCGATCTCCACGGTGGTGGCGTAAGGCAGCTCTTCGCCCAGTTGCCGCATGAGCTGCTCGCGCACCATCTCGCCGGCGAGGAAGCGCTGGCTCTTGTCGGTGATCTCGTCCTCGCCGTACAGCGCGTCCTGCTCGGGCAGCAGCGCCAGCAAGGTCTTGACCAGCGCCTCCAGGCCGTTGCGCTTGAGCGCCGACACCGGGTGCACGCCGGCGAACTGGCGCCCTTCGCTGACCTTGGCCAGGTAGGGCAGCAACGCGGTCTTGTCGGCGATGCGGTCGACCTGATTGACCACCAGCACCACCGGCAGCCCGGCATCGCGCAGCGCATCGAAGGCCAGCGAATCCTCATCGTCCCACTGCCCGGCGCGGACCACCAGCAAGGCCGCGTCCACACCCTCCAGCGAACCGCGCGCGGCGCGGTTCATCATCCGGTTCATCGCCCGCTTCTGTTCGCGGTGGATGCCCGGGGTATCGACCAACAGCAACTGGCCCTCGGGGAAGGTCGCGATCCCGAGCAAGCGATGGCGCGTGGTCTGCGGCCTGGGCGAGACGATGCTGACCTTGGCCCCGACCAGGGCATTGACCAGGGTGGATTTGCCGACATTGGGCCGGCCGATGACGGCGACATGGCCGGCGCGATAAGGGGTATCAGTCATGGGGCGGATTGTCCGCCCGCTGGGGGGTTAGGGCAATGAGCGGGGATTCGGGAGCGGGGATTCGGGATTGGGGATTCGGGATTCAAGGCAAGCGTCCCGCCTGCGGCTCGCGGCGGCGCCTGCATTGAATCCCGAATCCCGAATCCCTAATCCCGGCCCCCCACCAACCCGGCCAACACCTTTTCCGCCGCGATCTGCTCGGCCGCGCGGCGCGAGCCGGCTTCGCCTTCGGCGCTGGCGGGGGGCTGGCCCAGGGTGCAACTGACCCGGAAGGTCTTGGCGTGGTCTTCGCCGCTCTCGGACAACAAGGCATAGATCGGCAGGGGTTTCTGCCGGGCCTGCAGCCATTCCTGCAGGCGGGTCTTGGCGTCCTTGCCGACTTTGTGCGGCGGCGGCAGGGCGTCCATGGCCGGCTGGAACCAGGGCAGCACGCGCTCGCGGCAGGCCGGGAAGCCGGCATCGAGGTAGATCGCGCCGACCACCGCCTCCAGCGCATCGGCCAGGATCGAGTCGCGGCGGTGGCCGCCGGATTTCATCTCGCCCGGCCCCAGGGTCAGCCGCGCGCCCAGTTCCAGCGCGCGGGCGATCGGCGCCAGCGCCGATTCGCGCACCAGTTCGGCCCGGGCGCGGGTCAGCGCGCCCTCGTCGGCCTGCGGCCAGCGCTGGTACAGCGCCTCGGCCACGATCAGGTTGACCAGCGCGTCGCCGAGGAACTCCAGGCGCTCGTTGTGCGGAGCGCCGGCGCTGCGGTGCCGCAGCGCCTGCTCGAGCAAGCCGGGGTCGGCGAAGCGGTGGCCGATCCGATCAGTCACCGGCCTTGCTGCGCAACTGCTGCTTGGCCTCGAAATTGCCGACCACGTCGAGGTTGCCGATCAGCGGGCGGCGCACCTGGTACTTCACCGTGATCTCCATGCCCTGGTCGTTGCGCACGATCTTGAAGCTGTCCTGCTTGACGCTGTCGACGTAGCTCATCTCCATGCGCCGGAAGAACAGGTCGCGGGCCTTGTAGCTGTCCAGTTGGCCGGCGCCCGGCTCCTTGGCCAGGTCGGCCAGCGAGCGCTTGACCGAATAGAACTCGGTGTACATCGGCACCAGCTTCATGCCCATGTAGACGAACACGCCGACAACACCCAGCACGATGATGAACCCGAGCAGGGTCATGCCGCTCTGATTGCGCTTCATACCTTGGTTCCCCAGTTGGACTTCATGGTTGTACCGCCAACGCTTCCCCTCCGCGACGGCCGCGGGCCGTCACGGGATGCCGCTGCCGATCCGCGAGAAATCGACGCCGCCGTCGAAGTTCATCCAGATCAGGAAGGCCCTGCCGCGCAGGTTCTCTTCCGGCAGATAACCCCAGTATCGGCTGTCCTCGCTGTTGTCGCGATTGTCGCCCATCACAAAATACTGCCCCTTGGGGACCTCCCAGTCGCCCTCGCCCTGGTCCAGCAGCGGCGAATCGTTGCGCAGCAGGATCCGGTGCACATGCTTGCCGACCTGCTCGCTCAATTCTTGCGCGCCGGTCATTTCCGTGCCGTTGCCGCGCCCCTGGTAGGTGCCGATGGGGGTGTAGGGGATCGGCTCGCCGTTGACCGTCAGGCGACCGTCGCGATAGCTGACCTTGTCGCCCGGCAGGCCGATCACGCGCTTGATCCAGTCCTGCTCGGGGTGGTGCGGCGGCCGGAACACGACCACGTCGCCGCGCTCGGGCTCGCCCATGGCCAGGATCTTCTGGTTGGTGATCGGCAGGCGCAGCCCGTAGGTGTACTTGTTGACCAGGATGAAGTCGCCGGTCAGCAGGGTCGGCATCATCGAATTGGACGGGATGCGGAAGGGCTCGGCGATGAAGCTGCGCAGCACCAGCACCACGAACAGGACCGGGAAGAAGGCCTTGGAGTAGTCCACCAGCGCCGGTTCCTTGCCGTCGTCCAGCAGCCCCTCGCGCGCGGCCCGGCGCTTGGCCAGGACCAGCTTGTCCAGCAGCCAGACCAGTCCGGTGAACAGGGTCAGCGACACCAGGGCGATTTCGAACCAACGCATGCAAATGTCCTTGTGAAGCCGGGATTCGGGATTGGGGATTCGGGATGAGCAGTGGGCGGCGCAGCAGCGACGACCGTTCCTGCCTCCGCGAATCCGGCCACGCCGAATCCCCGCCTTGGTTGGGTCGGTATCGGGTCCGGGCCGGGAACCGCGCGCGTCGCCGCCTTGCGAATCCCGACTCCCGAATCCCCAATCCCGCCGTTACTTGTTGTCCACCGTCAGCACCGCCAGGAAGGCCTCCTGCGGGATCTCCACCCGGCCGACCTGCTTCATCCGCTTCTTGCCTTCCTTCTGCTTCTCCAACAGCTTCTTCTTGCGCGTGATGTCGCCACCATAGCACTTGGCGAGGACGTTCTTGCGCATGGCCTTGACCGTGCTGCGGGCGATGATCTGCGAGCCGATCGCAGCCTGGATGGCGACGTCGAACATCTGCCGCGGGATCAGCTCGCGCATCTTCTCGCACAGGTCGCGGCCGCGCCGGTCGGCGTGGCTGCGATGGCAGATGATGCTCAGCGCATCGACCTTGTCGCCGTTGATCAGCGTGTCCACGCGCACGAACGGGCCGGGCTGGAAACGCAGGAAGTGGTAGTCCAGCGAGGCGTAGCCGCGGCTGACGGACTTGAGCTTGTCGAAGAAGTCCAGCACCACCTCGGCCATCGGCAGCTCGTAGCTGATCTGCACCTGGCTGGCCATGTAGGTGATGCCGATCTGCACGCCGCGCTTTTCCTCGCACAGCTTGATCACGTTGCCGATGTAGTCCGGCGGGGTGAGGATGTTGGCGCGGATGATCGGCTCGCGGATCTCCTCGACCATGTTCACCGGCGGCAGCTTGGCCGGGTTGTCCATGGGGATCACGCTGCCGTCGGTCTTGAGCACTTCATAGATCACCGTCGGCGCGGTGGTGATCAGGTTGAGGTCGTACTCGCGCTCCAGGCGCTCCTGCACGATCTCCATGTGCAGCATGCCCAGGAAGCCGCAGCGGAAGCCGAAGCCCATCGCCTCGGAGCTTTCCGGCTCGAAACGCAGCGCGGCGTCGTTCAGGCGCAGCTTGTCGAGCGCTTCGCGCAGGTCCGGGTAGTCCTCGGCGTCGACCGGGAACAGGCCGGCGAACACGCGCGGCTGCATTTCCTGGAAGCCCGGCAGCGGCTTGGGCGCCGGGTCGCCGGCCAGGGTCAGGGTGTCGCCGACCGGGGCGCCGTGCACGTCCTTGATCGATGCGGTGATCCAGCCCACCTCGCCGGCGCCGAGCTTGGGCAGCTCCTTGCGCTTGGGGGTGAACACGCCGACCTTGTCGACCTGGTGGACCTTGCCGGTGGACATGACCAGGATCTTGCTGCCCGGCCCGATCTGGCCCTGCATGACCCGCACCAGCGAGACCACGCCGAGGTAGTTGTCGAACCAGGAGTCGATGATCAGCGCCTGCAGCTTGTCGGTGTCGCGCGGCTTGGGCGGCGGGATGCGGTGGACGATGGCCTCCAGCACCTCCTCCACGTTCAGGCCGGTCTTGGCGCTGATGGCCACCGCGTCCTCGGCCTCGATGCCGATCACCGCCTCGATCTCGGCCTTGGCGCGGTCGATGTCGGCGGTGGGCAGGTCGATCTTGTTCAACACCGGCACCACTTCCAGGCCCTGCTCCACCGCGGTGTAGCAGTTGGCCACCGACTGCGCTTCCACGCCCTGGGCCGCATCGACCACCAGCAGCGCGCCTTCGCAGGCGGCCAGCGAGCGGCTGACTTCGTAGCTGAAATCCACGTGGCCGGGGGTATCGATGAAGTTGAGCTGGTAGACCTGGCCGTCCCGCGCCTTGTACGGCAGGGACACGGACTGGGCCTTGATGGTGATGCCGCGCTCGCGCTCGATCGGGTTGGAGTCGAGCACCTGGGCTTCCATCTCGCGCGCCTCCAGCCCGCCGCACAGCTGGATGATGCGGTCGGCGAGGGTCGACTTGCCGTGGTCGACGTGGGCGATGATGGAGAAGTTTCTGATCTGTTGCATGCGGGGCGGCGCGAGGCTCGCCGTCTCCAGAGTTGGCGGACAGGGAAAATTAACGGGCGATTATCGCACACGCCCGGCGAGTCCGCCGCCGCCCGGCCGGCGGCGGCTCGCCACCGGCCCCAGCGTCCGTCGCTGCGCGGCGCCCGGCGCGCCGGGCCCGCCGGCCGATGGCCCGCCAACCCTGGCGCCGCGCCCGGTCCGGCCGGCCCGGAGGGGGCCGGCCGGCACGCCTTACTCGCCCTCGCCCACCGGCACGGCGATGAACTGGGTCTGGCCGCCGCGGCGGATCAGCAGCATGACCGTCTCACCGGGCTTGGCGCCGGCCAGGGCCCGATTCAGCGCCGCGGCGGTGCCGACCGACGTGCGGCCCACCGCCAACACGACGTCGTTGGGCCGCACCCCGGCTTCGCCCGCGGCCTGGCCCGGATCGCGCACCAGCACGCCCTCGCCGGCCTTCAGGCCCAGGCGCTGGCGCACCGCCGGATCCACGTCCTGGGCGACCAGGCCCAGGACGTTGCCGTCGCTGCGGCCCGGGCCGGGCGGCTGACCCGGACGCGCGCCCTCGCGGCCGCCGCCGGCCAGGGCCGAGGGGTCGAGCTCGTCGATCGCCACGGTCTGCTCGATGGTCTTGCCGTCGCGGAACACGCCCAGGCGCACCTTGGTGCCCGGTGCCATGTTGCCGATCATCGGCGGCAGGCTGCTGGACTCGCGCACCGGGTTGCCGTTGACCGAGCGGATCACGTCGCCGGCCTGGAGCCCGGCCTTCTCCGCCGGGCTGCCCGGCATCACCTGCGAAACCAGCGCGCCGCTGTTGTCGGGCAGGCCGAAGCCCTTGGCGTTCTCGGCGGTGACCGCCTGCACCACTACGCCCAACTGGCCGCGGCTGACCTTGCCGGTGGCGCGCAATTGCTCGGCCGCGTTCATCGCCACGTCGATGGGGATGGCGAAGCTCACGCCCATGTAGCCGCCGGAGTTGGAGAAGATCTGCGAATTGATGCCGACCACCTCGCCGCTGGTGTTGAGCAAGGGGCCGCCGGAATTGCCCTGGTTGATCGCCACGTCGGTCTGGATGAAGGGCACGTACTGCTGGTTGGCGTAAGGATTGTTGCGGCCGACCGCACTGACGATGCCGGCGGTGACCGAATGGTCCAGGCCGAACGGCGAGCCGATGGCGACCACCCACTGCCCGGCCTTGGTCAGGCTGGCGTTGGCGGTGCGCAGGAACGGCAGGTCCTTGGCGTCGATCTTGAGCAGGGCCACGTCGGACTGCTCGTCGCTGCCGATCACCTTGGCCTTGAACTCGCGGCGGTCGGTCAGCTTGACCGTGACCGTGTCGGCGCCGTCCACCACGTGGTGGTTGGTCAGCACATAGCCGTCCTGGGAAATCAGGAAGCCGCTGCCGATCGAACGGCCGCCGCGCGGCTGGCGCGGGCCGGGCATGCCCGGCATGCCGTCCGGGCCGAAGAAGCGGCGGAAGATTTCCGGGATCTGCTCCTCGTCCGGCAGGCCGCTGCGGGCGCTGCGCCGCGGCGTGACCTCGGCGCTGATGTTGACCACCGCCGGCCCCACCCGCTGGACCAGGGCGGTGAAGTCCGGCAGGCCGGCCACCAAGGGCGCGGCCGGGGTGGCCGCCGGCGGCGGCGCGATCGGGGTGCTGGGCGGCTGTGCGGTGCAGGCCGCCGGCAGCGCGGCGAAGATCGCGCCGGCCAGGGCCAGCGACCGCAGGGGCCGGCTGCGCAGGCGGCGGCCAGCGGCGTGGCGCAGGGAGTCGAAGGGGATCGGAAGGCGATTCATGGCGACCTCGGATGCGACGTGGTGGTTGCGATGGCCGGTTCGGCCGGGCAAGCGGCTCCCGTCGCGCGGCCGGCGCCGTGCAGGCGCGGCCCGCGCAAGAGCGGAAGGAGGAGAGCGCCCGGCCGCGGCGGCGGCGCGGGCAGGATGCGCGCGGCCAGCTTACGGCTGCGGCTGGGGCCGTTCCTGGACCGGCTCCCGGGTTCTGGGCGCGTCCTCGCGCCCGTGCTCGGCGCTGGCCGGCTCGAAGGGGTAGAACGAGGGCGAGACATAGCCGCTGCCGTAGCTGGCGGTGAAGCCGCCGGCGCTGGACAGGCCCGGCAGGGTCGCGCGCGGCCAGGGGCGCGCGGCCGGGACTTCGCTCTGCTGCGGCCGGAAGGGATTGGCGCGGCCGTCCACCGGCAACGGACCGGTGCCGGCGGCGGCCAATTGCAGCGGGGCTTCGGCCTGGCGCTCGCTGGCGCGCAGCGCGGCGCGCTGGCTCTGGCCGCGGGAGCGGCGCTCGTTCAGCCGCCGCGGCAGCTCGGCCACGGCGACCGCGCCGGCGGCGGCGATGCCGGACGCGTCGGCGGAAGTCAGGCCGGCCGGCTCGGCCGCTTCGGCCGGGGCGGCGGCCAGCGCCTGGGGCGCCGGCGCGCTCGGAGCGGCCGGCAGGGGCTGGGCGGTGGCCGGCGCCTGGGCGGCGACCTGGGCCGGGTCGGCGACCGGAACGGGGTCCTCGGAGAACGGACGGGCCGCGAACAGCGCCGCCATGGCCACCGAAGCGGCCAGGGCGCCGCCGATCCAGCCGCGGCGCGAAGCTCGCGCGGGGCGGGCGCGCAGGGCGGGCGCGGACGCCGCGGCCGCCTCCTCCAGCGCCGGGCCGGCGCCGCGCACGGCTTCGGCGGCGATCGCCGCGGCCACGCGCTCGGCGAAGCCCGGCGCAGCCACGGCGCGGGCCTGGCCGCGCAGCACGTCGCCGCACAGTTGCCAGCGTCCGCAGGCCTGGCGCCATTGCGCGTCGTGGCCGAGGCGGCGCGCCGCGAAGCGCGCGGCATCGCCCTGGAGTTCGCCGTCGAACAGCGCGCTCAGGGTTTCGCGATCATCGCCATGCACGAAGGTCGAGGTCATCAGTGGCTACGCTCCCGGCTGTGAGGGCCGCGCTGGTGCGGGTCGTTGTCCAGCAAAGGCCTAAGTTCGTTGTCGATGGCCTCGCGCGCGCGGAAGATCCGCGAGCGCACCGTTCCGATGGGGCAGGCCATCTTCTGCGCGATCTCCTCGTAGCTCAGGCCGTCCACCTCGCGCAAGGTGATCGCGGCCCTCAATTCTTCCGGCAGTCCGTCCACCACCCGCATCACGGTGCGCTCGATCTCCTGGCGCAGCAATTCGTGCTCGGGGGTATCGGTGTCGCGCAGGCGGATGCCGGCGTCGTACTGCTCGGCGTCGCCGGCATCGATGTCGTCGGTCGGGGGCCGGCGGTTCTGGGCGACCAGGTAGTTTTTGGCGGTGTTCACGGCGATGCGGTGCAACCACGTATAGAACTGGGCGTCGCCGCGGAAATTCGCCATCGCGCGGTAGGCGCGGATGAAGGTTTCCTGGGCCACGTCCTGGCATTCGCTCCAGTCGGGGATGTAGCGCCCGATCAACGCGGTGATCCGATGCTGGTACTTGCGCACCAAGGCATCGAAGGCCGCGCTGTCGCCGCGCTGGACACGCCTGACCAGCTCCTGGTCCAACAACTCATTTTCGGCCATACCGCGCCGGCACTCCTGTCAGCTCGGCCATGGCCGAACAATGGGACAACCCTGTCGGGGCAAAAGTTCAATCGCCGGTTGGTATGGGGCCGCCGACGCTGTCTCGCAACCATCTAGTGTCCCACAAGCCGCGCCAGGACTGGGCCGGCGGGCCCGGTCGGGACGCCGGGTTTGACGGCGGCCGAACAAGATCGGGATGATAGCGGCCTCCCATACCTGAACGGATGGTGCGGCATGACTGCAGCCCTCGACGGCCTCCCCGCGTTTGACGGGCTCCGGACCCGCCACTGGCACACCGAACGCCGCGAGGACGGCGTGCTGGTGCTGTCCTTCGACCGCGAAGGATCGCCGGTGAACACCTTCGCACAGGATGTGCTGATCGAGCTGGACGGCCTGCTCGAACGCCTGGCTCTGGACCCGCCCAAGGGCCTGGTGCTGCGCTCGGCCAAGAAAAGCGGCTTCGTCGCCGGCGCCGACATCAAGGAATTCCAAAGCTTCGACGAGAAGGGCACGGTCGGCGACGCGATCCGCCGCGGCCAGCAGGTGTTCCAGCGCCTGGCCGAACTGCCCTGCCCCACGGTCGCGGCCATCCACGGCTTCTGCATGGGCGGCGGCACCGAGATCGCCCTGGCCTGCCGCTACCGCGTGGCCAGCACCGACGCGTCCACCCGCATCGGCCTGCCCGAGGTCAAGCTGGGCATCTACCCCGGCTGGGGCGGCAGCGTGCGCCTGCCGCGCCTGGTCGGCGCGCCGGCCGCGTTCGACCTGATGCTGACCGGCCGCAGCCTGTCGGCGACGGCGGCGCGCGCGATCGGCCTGGTCGACAAGGTCGCCGAGCCGGCGGTGCTGGTCGACACCGCCGCCGGCATCGCCCTGAACGGCGCGCAGCGTCCGTTCAAGCAGCGCTTCACCGGCTGGGCCAGCAACACCTGGCCGGCGCGCAAGATCCTCGCGCCGATGCTGGTCAAGCAGGTCGCGCGCAAGGCGCGCAAGGAGCACTACCCTGCGCCCTATGCGCTGATTTCCACCTGGGAGCGCAGCGGCGGCGGGGTCCAGTCGCTGCTGGCGGCCGAACGCAAGTCGGTGGTCAAGCTGGCCTCCACCCCGACCGCGCGCAACCTGATCCGGGTGTTCTTCCTGCAGGAACGGCTCAAGGGCCAGGGCGGCAAGGAGCACGGCATCGCCCGCGTGCACGTGGTCGGCGCCGGGGTGATGGGCGGCGACATCGCCGCCTGGTCGGCCTACAAGGGTTTCGAGGTCACCCTCAACGACCGCGAGCAGCGCTTCATCGACGGCGCGCTGGAGCGGGCCCAGGCGCTGTTCGCCAAGAAGGTCAAGGACGAGGCCAAGCGCCCGGCGGTGGCGGCGCGGCTGAAAGGCGACCTGTCCGGCGAAGGCGCCGACAGCGCCGACCTGGTGATCGAGGCGATCATCGAAAAGCCCGAGGCCAAGCGCGAGCTGTACGCCCAGGTCGAGCCGCGGCTCAAGCCCGATGCGCTGCTGACCACCAACACCTCTTCGATCCCGCTGGACGAGTTGCGCGAGCACATCCGCCGCCCGGCCCAGTTCGGCGGCCTGCACTATTTCAACCCGGTCGCGCTGATGCCGCTGGTGGAGATCATCCGCCACGACCGCATGGCGCCGGAGACCGAGCAGCGCCTGGCGGCGTTCTGCAAGGCCCTGGACAAGCTGCCGGTGCCGGTCGCCGGCACCCCGGGCTTCCTGGTCAACCGGGTGCTGTTCCCGTACATGCTCGAAGCCGGCACCGCCTTCGCCGAAGGCATTCCGGGCGCGGCGATCGACAAGGCCGCGGTCAAGTTCGGCATGCCGATGGGTCCGATCGAGCTGATCGACACGGTCGGCCTGGACGTGGCCGCCGGCGTGGGCGCCGAGTTGGCGCCGTTCCTGGGCCTGAGCGTGCCGGCCGCGCTCAGCGGCGTGGAGCCGGGCAAGCGCGGCAAGAAGGACGGCCAGGGCCTGTACAAGTGGGAGAACGGGCGCGCGCAGAAGCCCGAGCTGCCCAAGGACTACAAGGCGCCCAACGACCTGGAGGACCGCCTGGTCTTGCCGCTGATCAACGAAGCGGTGGCCTGCCTGCACGACGGCGTGGTCGCCGACGGCGATCTGCTCGATGCCGGCGTGATCTTCGGCACCGGCTTCGCGCCCTTCCGCGGCGGCCCGATCCAGTACGTGCGCGAGACCGGCGCGGACAATGTGCTGGCGCGGCTCAAGCAGTTGCAGGCCCGCTACGGCGAGCGCTTCGCGCCGCGCCCCGGCTGGGATTCGCCGCTGCTGCGCAAGTAAGCGCCGGGCTTCGGCGTTGCGGAACGGCCGCGTCTGCGCGGCCGTTTCTGTTTGCGTTTGTGTTTCCGTTTGCCAGGCCGGGCGGGCGGCTGGCTGGGCCACTGGGATGGCTCGGTCCGGTTGCGGCGTTGGGCCGGCCGCTCGCGTGAGTGCGCCTGCACAGTCCCGTTCGCGCGGGGTTTGTCCGCTCGGCCCGCCTTCGCGGTCGGTTCGCGCCAACCGGCACGAGCCGGCGTCCTCCAGTGCGTTCGCACAGGCGTCTTCGCAGTTGCGCGCGCTTTGTGCTTGCGCTCAGTGCCGCGGCCAGCGCCGGGCCGGGCGCGGATGCCCCGCGGTGCTAGGGGAGCGCGCGCGGCGCGGTTTCCGGCGCCAACGCCGCCTCAGCCTGGGCGCGCAACCGGCGCGCCAGGGTCTCGGCCTCGCGCAATCGCGCGACGATGGCGTCCATCGTCTCCAGATAGTGCGTCCACTCGTCCTGGCCGATCAGCGCCGCATAGTCCAGGCGCACCGGCTCGCGCCAGGCCTCGTAGGCCTCCAGCCGGGACAGGCGCTCGGCGAAACCGGGACTCTCGCGCACCGGCGCGTGGCGCGGCGAAGCCAGCATCCACTGCCGCCAAGGCTGGTTGCCCTTGGACTGATTGCACTTGCCGCAGGCCGGCACCAGATTCGCCAACTCGGTGATGTAGCCGGTCGGACGCCGCGCCACCACCGTGGGGCGGAAGTGGTCCCACTCGGTGCGCTCGCCGCCGCAATAGGCGCAGACGCAGGCGCCGCGGCGCATGCCCAGCACCGCCAGGGCCTGGTCCACTTCGGCTTCGCTGGGCAGCGCCACCGGCGCGATCGCCTGGAAGAAGGCCGCGGTGATGCTGGAACTGCGTCCGGCCACGCTGCCGCGGCTGGGCGGGTCGAAATCCGGGTGCGGGTGGCGCCGGCGGCGCGCCCCGGACGAGGACGAAGACAACGGCGCCGGCGCGCGGCTCACATCGTGTGGGTCGGCCGTTCCGCGCCCAGCGTGCCGGCCAGCAGCGCTTCGATCTTGCCCTTGACCGCGTCGCCCTCGGCGGTCTCGGCGAACTGCACGCCGATGCCCGCGGCGCGGTGGCCCTGGGCGCCGGCGGGGGTGATCCACACCACCTTGCCGGTCACCGGCATGCGCTCGCCCGATTCGGGCAAGGTCAGCAGCATGAACACCTCGTCGCCGAGGTAATAGCGTTTGGGCGTGGCCACGAACAGGCCGCCGAACTTGAGGAACGGCATGTACGCGCTGTACAGCGCGGCCTTGTCCTTGATGGTCAGCGACAAGATGCCCTGCCGCGCTGCGCCCGCTGGTACGTTCATGCCTTGTGTCCTCCCCCGGGCCTGCGGGCGTCCTCGCCGCGCCAGGCCATCAACAATTCCGCCACGGCCAGGTCCGCGCGCACCGTGGTCCGCAACAGGTCGCGGGTGCGGTTGGCGCGATCGAACCAGGCCGCAAGACTGCGCTGGCGCGCCGGGTCGGTCAAGCCGGAAGCGGCTTCGGCGAGCGCGATGTCCGACGCGTGTCGCAGACGCAGCGCGGCGTGCTCGTCGCCGACCCAGCGCTGGGCGACTTCCGGCGCCGCGCTTTCGCCGCGGCCGAGCTTGGCCAGGTCGGCGGCGACTTCGCGGCGCAGTTTCAGGCCCTCGCCGGTCAGCCATTCGTGGGCCAGGCCGGGATGGCCGCGCGCGGCCTGGAAGGCCTCGTCGGCGGCGGCCGGCGCGTGGCCCTGCGCCTTGAGCCAGGCCAGGGCCTCCTCGCGCGGCGGCAGGCGGAACTCCAGCCGCTGGCAGCGGCTGCGGATGGTCGCCGGCAGGCGCGCCGGATGCGCGCTGACCAGCCACAGGTAGCGCCCGGGCACCGGCTCTTCCAGGGTCTTGAGCAAGGCGTTGCAGGCCGCGGTGTTGATTGCGTCGGCCGGGTCGATCAGGGCGATCTGGGCGCCGCCGTACTGCGGCGTCAGCGCCAGCCGCTCGGACAGCGCGCGGATCTGCTCGATCACGATCTCGGTACGCAGACGCGTGCCCTCCTTGTTGGGCACGAAGCTGACGAACTGGTAGTCCGGATGGGTGCCGGCGGCCAGCAGCAGGCAACTGCGGCAGTGGCCGCAGGGTTCGCCGGCCACCGGCTCGCGGCACAGCAGCCCTTGGGCCAGGCGCTCGGCCACCGCGCGCTTGCCGAGTTGGCCCGGACCGCAGAACAACAGGCCATGGCCGAGCCGGCCGGCCTGGATCGAGGCCAGCGCCTGCTCGTAGATGCGCAATTGCCAGGGAGCGAAGCCCGCGCTCATCGCTGCGCTCCCTCCGGCGTGGCCGCGATCAGCGCGCGCAGGCGCGCCACCGCCTGCGCGGCCACCTCGGCCGCCGGACGGCTGGCGTCGATCAAGGCGAAGCGCTGCGGCTCGGCCGCGGCGCGGTCGCGATAGCCCTGGCGCACGCGCTCGAAGAATTCGTTGCGCTCGTTCTCGATGCGGTCGGCCGCGCCGCGCCCGCGCATCCGCGCCAGGCCGACCTCGACCGGCACGTCCAGCAGCAAGGTCAGGGCCGGGCGCAGGCCGACCACGCGCCGCTCCAGTTCGGCGATGAAGTCCGGGTCCAGGCCGCGGCCGGCGCCCTGGTAGGCGTAGCTGGCGTCGGTGAAGCGATCGCTGACCACCCACTGGCCGCGCTGCAGCGCCGGCGCCACGGTGGCGCGCACGTGCTGGGCGCGGGCGGCGAACGCCAGCAGCAACTCGGTCTCCGCCGCGGCCGGTTCGTGGTGGGTGTCCAGCATCAGGCCGCGGATCTGCTCGGCCAGCGGCGTGCCGCCGGGCTCGCGGGTATAGACCGCATCGATGCCGGCCTGCTCGAAGGCCGTGCGCAGCGCGGCCAGCACCGTGGACTTGCCGGCGCCCTCGCCGCCCTCCAGGGTGACCAGGCGCGGCGCGGTGGCCAGGCTCATCGGCCCGCTCCCGGCGCGGGCGCAGGCGCAGGCGCAGGCGGCGGATTCTGGCCGGCGGCCGGAGCGGGCTCCGACTCGGCCGCCTCCTCCAGCACCGCCTTGCCCTCCTCGGGCTGGCCGCGGGTGAGGTTCTGGCGATAGCGCTGCAGGTACAGGCGCACATTGGCCTGGTGCTGGGCGTAAGTGGCGGCGAACAGGCTGCGGCCGCTGCCGTCGCCGGCGGCGACGAAGAACAGCGCATCGCCCGGGGCCGGATTGGCGCTGGCCTTGAGCGCCGCCTTGCCCGGCATCGCGATCGGGGTCGGCGGCAGGCCGGCGCGGGTGTAGGTGTTGTAGGGCGTATCGGTCTGCAGGTCGCGCTTGCGGATGTTGCCGTCATAGCTGGCGCCCAGGCCGTAGATCACGGTCGGGTCGGTCTCCAGGCGCATGCCGAGCCTGAGCCGGCGCTCGAACAGGCCGGCGATCTGCGGGCGCTCCTCGGCGATGGCGGTTTCCTTCTCGACGATGGAGGCCATGATCAGCAATTGCTCGGGGGTCTTGAGCACGCTGTCCTGGTCGCGGCCGGCCCAGGCCTCGGCCAGGGCCTTGTCCATGGCGCCGGCGGCGCGCTTGAGCACGTCCAGGTCGCTGTCGCCGCCGGTGTAGAGGTAGGTCTCCGGCAGGAAGCGCCCTTCCGGGTGCTGGCCGGGCCGGCCGAGCGCCTGCATCAGCGCGGCGTCGTCCAGCTGCGGCAGCTTCTGTTCCAGCAGGCTGGCGCGGGCCAGCGCGGCGCGCAGCTCGCGCATGTTCCAGCCTTCGATCAGGGCGAAGCGGTGGCTGACCACCTTGCCGTCGCGCATGGCCGCCAGCAGCGTGCGCGGGGTGGCGCCCGGCTCGAGCGCGTACTCGCCGACCTGCAGCCGCCCGGCCGCGCCGAGCTCCTTGGCCAACGCGCGCCACTCCAGCTCCTCGCCCTCGGCCACGCCGGCCGCGCGCAGCTTGCGCACCACCGCCGGCAGCGAATCCCCGCGCGCCACCCGCAGCGTGCCGCCCTTGGCCAGGCCGGCGATGGGGGTATCGGCGAAGGCCTGGTAACGCTGCCACAACCACACGCCAGCGCCTCCGGCGAGCAAGGCCGCCAGCAGCACGATCACCATCAGACACCCGCAGCCACGCTTGCCCGACTTGCCCACGACACCTCCCACGTTCCGATTCGACCCACCGCGGCGCGCCATCCGCCGTCCGCGGAGCGGAACGCTAGGGATCGGACACGACGAAGGCGGGATGGGCTGCGCCGAGCCGGCGCCGCAGCCCGGCCACGGCCGGATGCGGCGCCCATTGCCGCTCGCCGAGCCGCGCCACCGGCAGGATACCGCGCACGGCGTTGCACAGGAAAACCGCGTCGGCGCATTCCAGCCGCGCGGGCGGCAACGGCGCGACCCGGGCCTCGGCCGGCCCGAGCAGTTCCAGCACGGTCCGGCGGCAAACTCCCTCGACCCCGCAGCGGTCCAGCGGCGGGGTGATCCACTGGCCATCGCACAGCGCGAACACATTGGCGGCGGTGGCGCAGACCACCCGGCCCTCGCCGTCGCACAACAGGCCTTCGTCCACCGCCGGGTCGTCCCATTCGGCGCGGGCGAGCACCTGTTCCAGGCGGTTGCAATGCTTGAGCCCGGCCAAGGCCGGCTGCGCGGCCAGGCGCAATTGGCACCAGCGCAGGTTCAGGCCGCCAGCGCGCAGCGGCGGCGGGAGCGGATGGCGCGACAGAGTCCAGACCGGGGCGCTGTCGCCCGCCGCGTAGCCGCGGCCGCCCGGGCCGCGCGTCAGGATCAGCTTGAGCACCGCATCGGCGCCGTCGAGCAAGCCGAGCGCTTCGGCGCGGACTCGGCGCGGCTCGGGCAAGGCCAGCCGCAATCGCTGCGCGCCCTGCGCCAGCCGCGCCCAGTGCGCGTCCCACCACGGCAACTGCCCATGATGCGCGCGCATTGTTTCGAACAGGCCGTCGCCATACGCCTGGCCGCGGTCGAACGGCGGCAAGCACGGCAACCGCTCCGCGCCCTGGAACACGCGCACCTGGGCGGGCAAAGACGAGGGAAGGCTCATGCCGCAGATGCTACGCGGCCGCCGCAGCGGACGCAGCCGCGACGTTGCCGGCCTGCATCCGCGACCGGCCGGTGCGCAGCGAGGCCCGTGCGGGCCGGCAAGCGAGCGCGCGCCGCCGCGCCGAGCACCGGACGACGCGCTGCGGCCAGGGCCGCCGGGGATGAGCCGAAGGCCGGATCTCGCCCGGAGCGCGTCTGACCCGACAGTGGGGGCGAAACCTCGCCCGGACCTAGAGCGCGCCCGCCCAGCCC
>CBIFVU010000018.1:0-35136 GCA_966185905.1 uncultured Lysobacter sp. | reverse complement strand
GGCCGGCGGCGACGGCGGCGCCATCGTGCTCGGCGCCGACGGCCAGTTCGCCCTGCCGTTCAATACCGAAGGCATGTACCGCGGCTGGATCGGCGCGGACGGTGTGCCGCACGTGGCCTTGTTCAAGGACGAAGGCGCACCCGCCGAAGCGGCGCCGAAGCGCTGAGGGCGGCGCGCCGGGGCCGCGGCCCGCGGTTGCCCGGCGATGGCGTAGCCCGGTCCCGCGGGCTGGCGCCTGCGGGCGCGGCGCGGCCGGCGCTCACGTGCGCCAGGCCGCCCGCGCCACTCGCTCCTCGGCGATGTCCCCGGGACAAGGCTCCGCCGGCGTTCGCCGGGACTCAGCGGCCGCTCGATGCCGAGGCACGCGCCGCCTTGGCAGCCAGCCGCCGCTGGGTCGCCGCGCCATTGAGTTCGCGCAGCGCCTGCCTGCCGACCCAGCGCGGCGCAGCCTCGTTCGACCCGGCCAGCCGCGCCGCGCTCCGCAGCGCTGCGGCATGCAGCGCTGGATTGCGCTTGCCGATCGAACGCAGCGCCCAGCTCAGCGCCTTCTTGACGAAGTTGCGCCCATCCCCGGCCCGCGCCTCGACCAGTTCCAGCCCGCGCAGGAAACGCGCATCCTCGGCCTGCTTGTCGTGCACGGCCTTGCTGGCCAACAGGGCGAAAGCCGCGCGGCGCACGAATTCGTCGCGGCGCGGCGCCCATTGCTCGATCTTGCGCCAGGCCGGCTCGGCCCGGTCGAACAGGGCGAAGCAGGCGGTATCGCAGACCGCCCAATTGTCGAAACCGCGCGCCCAGCGCTCCATCTGCGCCGCGCCGACCTGGGCCGGGTCGTCCAGATAGGCCGCCAGCAGGCGCGCCTCGTACCAGCCGCTGGCCCACAGCGCCTGGGCCAATGCGTGATCGCGCCCCAGGCGCTTGGCCAGGGCCTGCACTTGCGCCATGGGCACGCCGAAGGCGCGCTCGTCGGGGATGGCGAAGCGGGCCAGGCCGCGACGGTGCTCGGCGCTGCCGGCCTCGCGCAGTGCGTGCAGCGCCTGGTCCAGGCGCGCCGGCAGGGCTTGCGCGGCGAATGCGGCCTGCGCCGCTTTGCGCGCGGCCACCGCAGTGCCCGCCTGTCCCGCAGCCGCGGCTGCGGCGGCAGGCACCGCAGCGGTCGCGCCCGGCGAGGGTGTGCGAGCGGACTTGGCGGCAGTTGGAGTCAAGGCGACGCCCCGGTTCGGAGGCCGCCGGCGCGGCGACCCCGGCGCCACTGTAACCAGCCGCGCCGGGGCCCGCCACGCGCGCGCCGACCGCGCCGCGGCTCAGCCCGCCGGCTTGGCCGGCCGCAACAGGCTGGCCACCACCGAAGTGCCGATGATCGCCGCCACGCCCAGCAACGAAACCAGGATCGGGATCTTGTAGACATCGATCAGCAGCATCTTGGCGCCGATGAACACCAGCACGGTCGCCAGGCCGTAGGGCAGCAAGTGGAAACGGTCGGCCATGCCCTGCAGCAGGAAGAACATCGCGCGCAGGCCCAGCACCGCGAACACATTGGAAGTCAGCACGATGAAGGGATCGTCGGTGATGGCGAAGATCGCCGGGATCGAGTCCACCGCGAAGATCACGTCGGTCACGCCGATCAGCACGATCACCGCGAACAACGGCGTGAACCAGCGGTGGCCGTCGCGCAGGATCGACAGCCGCCCGCCGTGGTACTCGTCGGTCAGGCGCAAGTGCCCGCGCATCCAGCGCAGCACCGGGTTCTTGTCCAGCTCTGGGCTCTTGCCCGCGGCCAGCAGCATCTTCACGCCGGTCACGACCAGGAAGGCGCCGAACACGTACAGCACCCAATGGAACTTGGACAGCGCCCAGGCGCCGATGAAGATCAGCACCGCGCGCAGCACGATCGCGCCGAGCACGCCGATCACCAGCACGCGCTGGCGCTGCTCCTCGGGCACGGCGAAATAGGTGAACAGCATCAGGAACACGAAGATGTTGTCCACCGCCAGGGACTTCTCGACCAGGTAGCCGGTCAGGAATTCCAGGCCGATGCGGTTGCCGACCTCCGCGCCGCTCTCGCCGCGGACGTACCACCACAGCGCAGCGTTGAACGCGAACGCCAGCGCCACCCAGCCCACCGACCACCAGGCGGCTTCCTTGAACGTGACTTTGTGCGGCCCGCCGTGGCGCATCAGCACCAGGTCGACGAGCAGCGCGACGACGACGAAGGCGGCGAAGGCGCCCCACAGCATCGGACTACCGATGGTTTCCATTGCGATCTCCCGGACAGGACAAGGCGCGCACGCGCGCCGGCTGCATGGCCGCAGCCACGAAGCGTCGTCCGGAGGGATTCGGGAGACGTGCCTTCGCCGCTGGCGGCGAAGGTCTTGCTCGCATCCGGGGCCGCGCTCGCGTGGCCTGGACACCTGTCGCACCGGGGCGGTTAGCCCGTAGTGACGATACGACAGCGGGAGCTACTCCCCTTCTGCAGGCAACGATAACACGAGTTTGCGTGAACAACGGTTCAGGCCTGGCCCGGGCCGCAGCTTCGGCTGCGCCGTTCAGCCAGCCCGGCCGACCCCCGCGCCGCTGCCGGCACCGGCTGCGCGCCCCTGCGCGGTGCACGCCCGCCTCAGCCGCCGCTGCGATACACCGCCACCGTCGCGATCCGGGCCGGGTCGTAGCCGTGCTCGATCACCAGGCGCATCCGCCGGGCATGCACCGGCTCGAACCGCTCCAGCCGCTTGTGGCCGATGGTCGTGCCCCAGGCCAGGCAACGCCAGCCGCCGTCCAGCCAAGCCTCGAAACGATGATGGGCCACGTGCTGGCCCTCGGCGACGGCTTCCTGCAGGCACAGCAGGTCGAACTGCACCGGCTCGGGACACTCGAACTCCAGCCAGGCCTGGACCGCGTCGGCGCGCCAATGGCTGTCCGCATCGCCATCGAGCACCCGCGCCGGCGCGTCGCCGCCACTGGCCCGCACCTGCGCGCCGGCCAAACGGTTGCCGCCGGCGAACAGGGCCTCGCGCTTGCGGCCGAACTCGGCCAGCCGGGCCACGTCGATGTCGTGGAAACGGCCGCTGCGGGTGGGCGGTACGTTCAACAACAGCTTGCTGTTGCGGCCCACCGAACTGCAGTACAGATCGATGAGATTGTCGGCGCTGCGCACTTTGGCGTCCTCGCTTTCATGCCAGAACCAGCCTGGGCGAATCGAGACATCGGTTTCGCCCGGGCGCCACACCGCGCCGTGCGGATCGCCTTGTTGCAGCGCGTCGCCGACCCACGGCCGGTCGTAGCCGGGGTACGGCACCCGCGCCGGATCGACCATCGACCAGCACGTGCTGCCGGCCACGCCGCGTTCGTTGCCGATCCAGCGCACGTCCGGGCCGGCATCGGAGAAGATCGTCGCGCCCGGCTGCAGCCCGCGCACGGTGCGGTGGATGCGCGGCCAGTCGTAGGCCTGGCGCTTGCCGTTGGGGCCTTCGCCGTTGGCGCCGTCGAACCAGACCTCGACCACGGGCCCGTACTGGGTCAGCAGTTCGGTCAGTTGGGCGATGTAGAAATCGTCGTAGGCCCGGCCGCTGCCGTAGCGCGGCTCGTGCCGGTCCCAGGGGGAGAGATAAAAGCCCATGCCCAAGCCTTCGGCGCGGCAAGCCTGGGCGAACTCGCCCACCACATCGCCCTGGCCGTCGCGCCAAGGGCTGCGGCGCACGCTGTGCTCGGTGGTCGCGGTCGGCCACAGGCAAAAACCGTCGTGATGCTTGGCGGTGAGGATCAGGCTGCCGAAGCCGCCGGCCTTGGCCGCACGCGCCCATTGCCGTGGGTCAAGCTCGGTGGGCGCGAACACGCGCGGGTCTTCGTCGCCTTCGCCCCATTCGCGGTCGGTGTAGGTGTTGACCGTGTAGTGGACGAACAGGGCGAGTTCTTCGCGCTGCCAGGCCAGTTGCTGCGGCGTGGGGCGCGGGCGCGGGCGCGGCGCGGCGCTCGCGTCCGCTGCGGTTGCAGTTGCGCATGCGGCAGCCTGCGCAGCGGCTGGGGCGCCGACGGCGAGCGCAGAGGCAGAGCCGGCGATCAGAAAGCGGCGACGATCCATGGCGTTGGCGAGGGCGGCAATGAAGCCTGGAGTCTAGTGCGCGCTGGCATTGGACGGTGATTTGACCTGCATTGGCGTTCTTTGGAACGCCTTGGATATTTGGACGAGCGCGGAGCGGCCACGGAGAAGCCACACCGGTTTCTTCCTTTGACCATTAGGGCTGCGCGCCGCGGGCACGAAGCCGCGCCGCAGTTCCCAACCCAGTCAGCCGCCGCTTCGCGTTGCGCTCGCGCCCAGGCCACAGCCCGATCGCAATCTGCGCAAACGCAAGCGACGGCACTGCGCGGTTTTCGACTTGACCCCATCCGCGCTCCTCTGCTGGGATGCGCCCCATCGCCCGGGAAAACACCGATGCCCTCGCTGCGCGCCGTCCTCATCCCCAGCCTCATGCTGTGCCTGCTCCCCGGCCTGCTCGCCCTGGCCTGCGCGCAGCCCGTCCTCGCCGCCACCCCGGCCGCGGCCGTGCCCAAGCCCCTGGTCGCCGCGCCGACCGAATCGCAGGCCGCCTTCGATGCGCGCATGCAGTGGTGGCGCGAGGCGCGCTTCGGTGTGTTCGTGCACTGGGGCCTGTACTCCGGCGCCGCCGGCCGCTGGGACGGAAAGCCGGTCAAGGGTTCGGCCGAATGGATCCAGCGCAACGCCCACGTGCCCACCGACGAATACGCACGGCAAATGCTGCCGCTGTTCAAGCCCAAGCCCGGCTTCGCCCGCGAATGGGCGCGGCTGGCGCGCCAGGCCGGGGCCAAGTACCTGGTGTTCACCAGCAAGCACCACGAAGGCTTCGCCCTGCACGACAGCGCGGTCAGCGACTTCGACGCCAAGGACGCCACCGGCCGCGACCTGGTGCGAGAGATCGTCCAGGCCGCGCGCGCCGAAGGGCTCAAGGTCGGCCTCTATCACTCGGTCATCGACTGGCATCATCCGGCCTATCCCTACCGCGACTTCGCCCGCCTCGAACATCCCTTGCCGCATCCGCTGGAGAAGACAGCGCAAGACCAGGACCCCGGCTATGCCGAGCGCGCCGACCTGAAGGCCTACCAAGCCTTCCTCCATGCCCAGGTGCGCGAGCTGGTGCAGCGCTACGGCCCCATCGACGTGCTGTGGTGGGACTACTCCAACCCCGGCGCCGAAGGCGAGACCTGGGGTGCCCAGGCGCTGATGGCGCAAGTGCGCAAAGCCCAGCCCGGCATCGTCATGAACAACCGCCTTTACCGCTCGCTGGGCTACGACGATCCACAGGGCAGCCTGCAATGGTTCGACCGCGCCCATGGCGACTTCACCACGCCCGAGCAGGCCGTGCCGGCGCGCGGCGTGGCCGGGGTGGATTGGGAAGCCTGCCTGACCATGAACGGCACCTGGGGCTACAGCGCGCTGGACACCGACTGGAAGTCCGCGCCGGACTTGGTGCGCACGCTGGTGGACACGGCGAGCAAGGGCGGCAACCTGCTGCTCAACATCGGGCCGACCGTGGACGGCAGCGTGCCGCAGGCCAGCGTCGAGCGCCTGCGCGCGATCGGCGATTGGCTGGGCCGCAACGGCGAGGCGATCTACGCCACCCAGGCCAGCCCGCTCGATGCCGTGCCCTGGGGCCGCATCACCGCCAAGCCGGGGCGGCTGTACCTGCATGTGTTCCAGCGCCCCGCCGACGGCATGCTGCGGCTGCGCCTGGACGGCGCGCATCGCGCGCGCCTGCTCGACGGCGGCGCCGCACTGCCGACCCGGCGCGAGGGCGCTGAAGTGCTGGTGGAATTGCCCGCGCGCCTGCCCGACGCGATCGACACGGTGATCGAGCTGCGCGCGGAAACCGACGCGGGCTGAGCCGCCCGCAGCGAGCGCGGCCTCGCGGCGGGCGCGAGGCCGCGGCCGGCCCCGTCGCTCAGGGCGTGTAGGTGAGGATCAGCTGCGGCGGCGTCGCGCCCTCGCGCGAGGACCAGTCCACACCGTCGGTCACGCCCGAGGCCGGCGCCAGCACCACGCCATGGTTGGCCACCGCGCCGGAGGCCCAATCGCGGACCCGCTGCAAGCCCGTGGCGTTGAGCGCGATGTATTGCGCGCCGGTGGCGCTGGGCACCACCGAGCCGAGCTTGGCGCCCAGGGTGGCGCCGCTGTAGGTCGCATTGGATTCGGTCCAGGCGGCGCCGACCGCATACAGGTCGTAGCCGCCGCTGGAGCGGTCGCTGACCTGCAGCTTCACCGTCGCGCCGGTCAGGGCCAGCCCGGCCGCGGCCGAGACGTCCCAGCCCATCAATCCGCGCAGCACTTGGCCGCCGTCGCTGCCATCGGCGTAGAGCGTGCTGCCGTTGCTGCGGCTGCCGCCGGAACGGACGGTGACATCGCGCACCGTGTTCAAGGCCAGCGTCTGCGCCGGGGGCGTGCCGTCGCCCTTGTTGCAGGTGCCGCTGAAGCGATCGGTGTAGCTGCTGCCGGCGCGCGGCACGAACTCGCCGGTGTAGCCGGTCGCGGTCAGGGTCAGCTTGAGCACGCCGTAGGTGCTGTCGTTGCTGGCCTCCAACAGCGGGTGGCTGCCGCTCAGGCCGTAGAAGCGCCGCCCGCCGGTGCCCACCAGCACTTGGCGGATGCCGTCGCTGGCGGCGGCCTGGCTGGGGTTCATCTTGCCGTAGCGCTGGTAATTGTGGTCGTGGCCGACCAGCACCAGGTCGGCCTTGGCTGCGTACAGCGCGTCCCAGAACGGCTTGACCTGGCTGTAGCCGGAGTAGTTGCCGCGGCTGACCAACGGATGGTGGAAATACGCCGCGGTGCAGGGCTTGGTGTTGGCGGCCAGGTCGGCCTTGAGCCATTGCACCTGGGCGCTGGCGACGTTGCCGCCGCTCATGGTGTTGAGGGCGATGAAGTGCCAGTCGCCGACATCCCAACTGTAATAGCCCTTGCTGCGGTCGCCGGCCGGTCCGGTCGCGTTGCCCACGCCGTTGAAGTAGTCGAAGTAGCCGCTGGCGCCCGCGGTGAGGTAGTCGTGGTTGCCGGGCGAAGGACTGGTCAGGCCCTTGAAGCGGCCCCAGGTCGGCGCGTAGCGGGTGTTGTACTCGGTCAGCGTGCCGCTGCTGTAAGCGTTGTCGCCGGCGGTGAACACCGCGGTGGGGTTGATCGACACGATCAGGTCCGAAGTGCCTTGGCAGGCATCGCCGCTGGTGTCGCAGATGTCGCCGGCGCCGGCCACCACCACCGAGGCCAGTTCCAGCGCCTGGCTGCCGTAGTCGTAGCGGTCGAGCTGGAAGGCGCTGTCGGGCTGGCTGAAATAGGGTTGGATGTCCACGCACTCGCCGCGCAGCGCGCGGGTGGTGAAGCTGCGCTCGTTCCAGTGGCCGCCCTGCAGCAGCAGGCTGTCGCCGCCGCTGCTGGTCAGCCGCAGCGAATCGTAGCCGGACAGGTTCAGGCGCTTGAAGCCAATGCGCAGCCACTTGGCCCCGGCCTCGCACACGCGGCCGGCCGCGCCCGCGCTGGCGCGGGCCAGCGGCGTTCCGCGCGCGGCTGCGGCGGCGATGGGCTTGCTGCGGGTGCCGTCTTCGGACAGCTGCAGCGTGCGCTGCGCTGCCGCGGCCGGCGCCGGCGACAGACCGGCCGAGGCAGCGAGGAGGGCGGCGCAGAGCAGGGCGCGCGGAGGCATCGGCGTCACGGGCGTTCTCCGGAGAAGGAGTGGCTGGCGGGCGGCGTTGGCGCCGCGATGGTTGCGGAGTGTGGCGGGAAAACCGCTACACAATTGCGACGCAGGACGCGCCGGCACGGGGGCGAGCGCGGCAGCCGTCACAAGTCCGCGTTCGGGCTGGGCCGGGCTCGGCCTTGCCACGGTCGCGGCACTGTGCGGGCGCACGGCCCGGGCCAGCTCCGGCCGGTTTTATTCATCGCCGGCGGACGCGCCCTGTCCTGCGATCTCCAGCAGCTCCACCTCGAAGGACAGCACCGTGTTCGGCTCGATCTGCCCGGCCACGCCGCGCTCGCCGTAGGCCAGCGCGGGCGGCATCCAGAAGCGGTAGCGGGCGCCGGGCTGCATCAGTTGCACGCCCTCGGTCCAGCCCGGCATCACCTGCGCCAGCACGAATTCGGCCGGGTGGTCGGTGTCGTAAGTGCTCTCGAATTTGCTGCCGTCGGGCAGGGTGCCGGTGTAATTCACCCGCACCGTGTCGCTGGCGCGAGGGCGGGCGCCGCGCCCTTCGCGCAGCACTTGGTATTGCAGGCCCGAGGCGGTG
Source organism: uncultured Lysobacter sp. (assembly GCA_966185905.1). Taxonomy (GTDB): domain Bacteria; phylum Pseudomonadota; class Gammaproteobacteria; order Xanthomonadales; family Xanthomonadaceae; genus Lysobacter. Next base: position 26,859 of record CBIFVU010000018.1, on the reverse strand, counting down.
GTCTTCACGCCCTGGACCTGGGCATTGCGCCGCAGGAAGGCGTCGCTGGCGGCGAGGTTGCGCGCGGCCACCGCCTTGAGTGCGTCGTCGCGGGTCTGCCGCAGGTGCGCGCTGAAGCCATCGCGGATGCGCTGGCTCTCGGCCTCGTCGAACAATGCCGGCTGCCCGGCCTGGGCCTCGCGCAGCGCGCGCAGCACCAGTTCGGGGTCCAGCTCGGCGCGGATCGGCGCCAGGTTGCGGGCCAGGTCGCGGCCGACCAGATAGCTGATCTTGGCGCGGGGATCGGCCAGGTCGGCCTTCGACAAGGGCGCAGTGGGCGCGGCGGCCGGCGCGCGCGGATCGGCGGCCGGCGCGCAGGCCGCCAATGCGGCGGCCAGGACCAGCGGCAGCGCGTGGGGGACGGGCAGGGATCGCGGCATGCAGCCTCCAGGCAGGTCGGGTCGTTCAGTCCACCACGGCAAAGCTCAGCATCATGCCCATGTCCTCGTGTTCGAGGTTGTGGCAATGGAACATGTAGCGCTGGCGGCCGGCGAAGGGTTGGGAGAAGTCCACCGCCAGGCGCACGATCTCGCCCGGCCAGACCACCACGGTGTCGGTCCAGCCCAGGTCCTGCGCGGTCAGGCCGCCGTCGGCGACTTGGCGGCCGCGCACGTCCGGCGGGCTGATCGCGCGGCCGATCACGCGGAACTGGAAACCGTGCAGGTGCATGGGGTGGGGCATGCTGGTCATGCTGTTGCGGATCTCCCACACCTCGCGGCTGCCGCGGCGGACGGAGAACGCCGGTGCGTGGCCGGAGAGGTGGAAGTTCCAGTCGTTGATGAACCAGCGGCCGGCCTCGTCCATGCGCAGGCGCAGCGCCCGCACCGGCCAATCGCGGGTGTCGGGCAGGGGCGGAATGCGCGAGAGCGCGTCCAGGTCCGGCAGGCGCGCGGGCGGGCGCTCGGTGGCGCACTCGATCACGCGCAGTTCCATCAGGTCCAGCGCCTCGCCCATCGCTGCCGCGCCGGGGTGGTCGCCCATCGGATCGGGGGCGAAGGCGCCGGACTCGTCCTCGTTTTCCATCGCCACATAGTCCAGGCTGCGCAGCATCGCCTTCTGGCCCGGCGCGAGCGCGCCGAAATCCACCAGCACGTCGGCGCGCTGGCCCGGGGCCAGGAACAGATCGTCGATCGGCCAGGCACGTTCGAGCAGGCCGCCGTCGGTGCCGATCAGCCAGGTCGGCAGCGGCCGCTCGCCGCCCAGGAAACACGGCCGCAACAGCCGAGCGTTGGAGACATTGGCCAGGCGGAAGCGATACCAGGCGGGGATCACGTCCAGGTACGGTTCGGGCGTCCAGTTCACCAGCACGCGGTTGCCGATCCAATCGTCGGCGCCGTCCTTGTAGACGATGGCGTTGTCGGCGCCGACCTGCTTGTCGGCGATCATCAGCGGCAGGTCGCGCTCGCCCCAGCGCAGGCCCAGGCGCGTGCGCAGGGCCAGCTCTTCGTCGTCCTCCACCATCAGCAGCCCAGCCAGGCCGCGTTGCAGCTGCGCGCCGGTGCGGCCGTGCGGATGGGCGTGGTACCAGTACAGGCCGGCGCGGTTGTCGATGCGCAAGCGGTAATCGCGGCGCGCGCCCGGCGCGACCGGGTGCAGGCCGCTGCCGTCGTTGGCCTCGTCCACCGACAGGCCGTGCCAGTGCAAGGTGGTGGCTTCGGCCAGGCGGTTGTCCAGTTCGACCTGGACGGCCGCGCCGCGGCGCGCGCGCAGCAGCGGATTGAGCGCCTCGCCCTGGGCGTAGGCCCACACCGGCGTGGGCGCGCCGGGGAACAGCGCCAGCGGCGCGGCCTGCGCGCGCAGGCGCAGCGGCTGGGCCAGATCGATCTCGGCCATCGGGCCGGAACCGCCGGGCAGGCGCAGGGGCTGGACGAAGCGCGCTTGCGGCGGCAGCGCCTGCAGGTCCGGCGCCGGCGCGGCGCCATGGCCGTGGCCGCCGCTCCAGCGCCACACCGCTACCGGCCCGGCCACGGTCGCCGCGCCGCCGGCGGCGAGCCCGAGCAGGAAGCGACGGCGTTGCGGATCGGTCATCGGCGGGCGGAGGCGGAGGCGGGCGAGCGGAGGTGGGCGAACACCGGCGGGCAGGCGACGGCGCACCGCCGGTGGTGCGGCGTCCACGAACGTCCTGCCGGCTGCCGCAAGCCCGGCATCATCGCGCCGCTTTGCTACAAGCGCCGCATCCGCGCCGCGCTTCTGTGATCGCGCTAACGTTCGCTGCGCGCGGCGACGGCGCTGGCGCGTCCGGGCCAGCGCGCGCGGGCCGCTGCGCCCACATCCGTGCGCTCGGGTCGGCACGTTCGGGTCGCCACGCTCAAACCAGCGCGCTCAGATCGAATCGTCCAGGCGCGCCTGCCAGACCCGGTCGCCGGCCTGGTGCTCCTCCACGCCGGCGAAGAACGCCTCGCCCAGGCGGCCATAGTCCGGGTCGGAAGGGCCGCGCCAGTCCAGGAACTTGGGCCGGTGCACGGCGAAGCCCTGCGGATGGCTGGCGTGGCGATACGGCACGGCCAGGGTCAGGGCGAGTTCGCCAGCGTAGTCGCGCACGCTCAGGATCAGCGCATCGCAGCGGCCCGAAGGCAGGCCGATGAAGCCGTCGTGCACCATCACCCCGCGCCGGGCGCGGTCGGGATTGTCGGCCAGGCGCTGGCGCGCTTGCGCCACGCCGTCTTCCAGCCGCTCGCAGGCGTAGCGCTGCATCCGCCGCGCACCCTCGGCGCTCTCGAACGCGCACAACGGCGCCAGCGCCTCGCCCTCGGCGACGCACCAGACCCCGTGGGCGGCGAAAAAGCCGGCCAATCGGATCGCTTGCTCCACTCCCCTGCCCTCGACGCGCTGCGCGGACGGCTCCCCCCGCCGGTGTCCCGGCGTCGGCACTGTTGCATGCCGGCGGGCACAGCGCCAAGAGGGCGGCGCGGCCGCGACGTGCGGCCGCCAAGAGGGCGGCTACCGTTCGCGCGCGCGCACGGGCCGGCGGCGACGGCCGCCGGCCCCACGAGGCTTGGCTCAGGCAGCGAGCGCGCCGCCGGCCGCGGCCTCGGCGCCGTCCACCGGCAAGGGCCCGCGGACGCTGGCGCCGGCGGCGCGCACCTGGCGCAGGTAGTCGTCCGGGTGCAACAGCAGGTCCGGGGTGTACAGGCCCGGCGGCGGCGGCGTGGCGCCGTCCAGGCCGAGCAGGCGCTGCACGCCCAGGGCGATGCCGAGCGCGGTCAGCGGCGCCTGGCCCTGCGGATGCACCAGCTCGTAGCGGCGGCGCGTGCTGCGGCCGTCGCGGTCCAGGCCCTCCAGTTCGATCGCGATTTCGGTGGAGAAGGCGTCGCCGCGGCGGCGGCTGGCGGTTTCGCCCAAGGCCAGATCGAGGCGGATGGAATGCGCCGAGGTGGCCGCGGCCAGGCTGACCACGTCCAGCGGCGAGTACGCGCTGGCCGGCAACAGCCGGCCATCGACGCTGCGGCCCTGCCCCGCCGCCTCGGCATCGCGCACCCAGCGCCAGCGGCCGCGTTCGAGGATCTGCGCGGCCGCGGCGCTGGTCAGGCGCTCGTAGTCGGCGGCGGCGGCCGGGCCGCCCATGTCGTGTTCGTCGAGCAGGGCGAACAAGCCGATCCGGTCCACCCGGCCCAGATCGGCGGCGAACCGCAGCGCCGGCAGCAGCGCCGCCCCGGCGAGCCAATGGCTGGCCAGCAGCACCGCCGAGCGGCCCGGGTGACGCAGTTGCAGCGCCACCTCCGGCGCGATCTCGAACGAGCCGCTGGAGGTGCTGACATAGGCCAGGCCGTGGCGCAGGGCGTAGCGCAGGGTGTTCAGGCCCTCGTCCTTGACGAACACCGCCACCGCGCCGAATCGCAGCTGCGGCGACAGGCCCAGGTCCTCGCGCGAGAGGTCCACGACCGCGGCCGAGGTGGGGCCGCCGACCTGGGCCGCGGCCGCTTCGGCGCGGGCGAGGTCGCGACCGGCCAACACCAGCGGCAGCCCCGGCTGCAGGCGGCGCAGGGCCTGGGCGCCTTGCAGGCCGACTACGCCGGTGCCGCCGACGATCAGCACCGGCGCGGGCGCCTCGGCGGACGACAAGGAGGGAGAAGGGGATCGAGCGTTCATGCGGGAGCATCCTCGGGCATCGAGCCGTGCCGCACCCCCATGGCGCGACACAAGCTACGATTGGTAAGTTACCAACAGTAAGATACAATCCATGGGACGCTGTCAAGCACCTCGTCCAAGGTCTCGCCGCCATGACTCCGCCACCCGCCACCGGCAAGCGCCTGCCCAAGGCCGCACGCCGCGAACAACTGCTGGAAACGGCGATGGCCATCGTCCGCGAGCAAGGTACCGATGCCCTCACCCTGGGCTACCTGGCCGAGCGCGCGGGGGTGAGCAAGCCCATCGCCTACGAGCACTTCGGCACTCGCTCGGGCCTGCTGATCGCGCTGTACAAAGGCATCGACGAGCGCCAGGCGGCGATCCTAGCGCAGGACTTCGAGCGCACCCCCAAGCGCCTGGCCGACGTGGCCCGGCTGATGGGCGCCAGCTACATGAGCTGCTTCCGCACCTCCGGCCCGGAATGCCACGCCATCTTCGCTGCGCTCAAGGGCGAGAAGGCGATGGAGCAAGTGCAGCAAGAGCAGGTCGAAGGCTATATCGGGTTCTATCGCGACCTGCTGGCGCCCTACGCCAAGGTCGGCGAGGACGAGCTGCGCCGCCGCTGCATCGCCATCGTCGGCGCGGCCGAAGCGCTGTCGCGCGAGATGAGCCGCGGCCGCATCGGCGAGGACGAGGCCGCCGCGACGCTGGCGCGCCTGATCGAAACCTGGATGGCGCGCGCCTGAGCGCGCACAGCCCGCTCAGTCGCCGCCGCCTCCGCCTCCGCCGCCACCGCCGTCGCAACCGCCGCCGTCTCCACCACCGAAACCGCCATCGCAGGCGCTGCCGCCGTAATCGCCGTAGTGCAGGCTGTTGAAGTCGCTGCCGCTGCTGTAGTGGCCACTCCCGCTGTAGCCGCTACCGCCGTCGGAACCGGCAAAGCCGTGCGATGAGCCGGCACGGGCTCCGCCCAGTGCCGGCCCGGCGGCCAGGATCAGGATCGGGCCGAGAATGGGCAGCAGCCAGATGCACAGCAACTGCGCACTGCGCGAACCGACCGCATAGCCATCGTGGCGCCACAGCCGGGCCATGGCGAAGACATTGAGCCCCAGCACCGCCGCCACCACCATCCAGACGATCCAATCCATGTCCTCGCTCCTGCGCTGTCCGTGGGCGCGCGCAGAGTGGACGAAGCCGGCGAGGGTTTGTGTAAAGAAGACGCTAAATCCAGCGATTCCGGCGCCGATGCCGGTTGTGAATTCCATGCCTGCAACACTGCGCGCACGGTAACGGCCGCAGTGGCGCTCAGGCGCTGTCGGCCGCTCGCCCGAGCAGGAAGGCGCGTTCGCGCGCGTTGCGGGTCAGCGCGGCGGCGCGCTCGAATTCGGCGCGCGCTTCCTCGCGCCGGCCCAGCTTGAACAGCAGGTCGCCGCGCACGCTGGGCAGCAGGTGGTATTGCTTCATCGACGGCTCCTCCAGCAGCGCGTCCACCAGGGGCAGCGCCGCGTCCGGGCCGAACGCCATCGACACCGCCACCGCGCGGTTGAGTTCGACCACCGGCGACGGAGTGCGCAGCACCAACTGCCGGTACAAGGCGGCGATGCGCGGCCAGGGCGTGTCCTGCGCGCTCGGCGCGCGCGCATGGCAGGCGGCGATGGCGGCCTGCAGCACATAGGCGCCGTCGGAACCGCCCAGTTGCGCCGCGCGTTGCAGCGCGTCCACGCCGCGCTGGATCTGCAGCCGGTCCCAGCGCGAGCGGTCCTGGTCCAGCAGCAGGATCGGCTCGCCGTCCGGGCCGGTGCGCGCCTTGGCGCGCGAGGCCTGCAGTTCCATCAGCGCGACCAGGCCGAACACTTCCGGCTCGCGCGGCATCAGCCCGGCCAGGATGCGGCCCAGGCGCAGCGCGTCCTCGCACAGGCCCGGGCGCATCCAGTCGTCGCCGGCGGTGGCCGAGTAGCCTTCGTTGAAGATCAGGTAGATCACTTCCAGCACCGAGGACAGGCGCTGGGCCAGTTCCTCGCCGCGAGGCACCTCGAACGGCACCTGGGCCTCGGCCAGGCTGCGCTTGGCGCGGACGATGCGCTGGGCCACGGTCGGCTCGCTGGCCAGGAAGGCGCGCGCGATTTCCTCGGTGGTCAGGCCGCCGAGCAGGCGCAGGGTCAGGGCCACGCGCGCCTCGGTGGACAGCACCGGATGGCAGGACACGAACACCAGCCGCAGCAGGTCGTCGCCGATGTCGTCGTCGAGCGCGTCGAAGAAGGCTTCTTCGACCTCGTCCTGGCTGGCCTCGATCTCGCGGCCGATTTCCTCGTGCTTGCGGTCGAGCAGCTTCTTGCGCCGCAGCCGGTCGATGGCGCGGTTCTTGGCCGTCTGCATCAGCCACGCGCCCGGGTTGTCGGGCACGCCGCTCTGCGGCCATTTCTCCAGCGCCACGACCAGGGCGTCCTGGGCGAGTTCCTCGGCCAGGCCGACATCGCGGACCATGCGGGTCAGGCCGGCGATGAGCTTGGCCGATTCGATGCGCCAGACGGCATCGATGGCGCGGTGGGTGTCGGTGGCCGTCATGGCGTGGCATGACACCACCTCGGACGGCCGCCCGCAAGGGCCGGCCGAGGGGGCGCGAGCGCGCTCGGCGCGGCGGGCCGCAGCGGCCGCGCCACTGCCGCGGTGCGCAGGACGCGCAGCTGGCGCCGCCCGCAGCGCGACCGCGCTTGCCGTGGCCGCGCGCATTCAGGCCGCGGCCGGATCGCTGTCCACGCAGCCCATTTCGGCTACGCAGTTGACCATCCACGGCACCCCGAAACGATCGGTCAGGATGCCGTAGCGCAAGGCCCAGAAGGTTTCCTGCAACGGCATCTGCACCGTGCCGCCCTCGGCCAGCGCAGCGAAGATGCGCTCGGCCTCGGCCGGCTCGCTCAGGTTCAAGGTCACATGCGCGCCCTTGATCGGCTGGTAAGGGTCTTGCGCGGTCGCGTCGGTGCCCATCAGCAGGAAGCCGTCGAGCTCGTAGCAACCGTGCATGATCTTTTCCCGGTCCTGCGCGGAGATTCCTTCGCATTGCGGGTTTTCGCCGAACGGCATCAACGCATGGATCTTGCCGCCGAGGATGCGCTGGTAGGCCTCGAAGGCTTGGCGGCAATCGCCATCGAACGACAGGTAGGTGTTCAGTTGCATGGTGGCCAGTTCCTGTGTGGCTGGAGGGAAGAAGACGAAAGCCGGTGGCCGCGCCTTCATGATCACGACGAACGGTGCGCGCGCAGATCGACACGGATGATCGAGGGCATCGGCGAACCCGGAGCGCGAGAGCGGGCGAGCCGCGCGCCGATCAGGCCGTTGGCGCCCCGAGCGCCGGCGCCCGCCCTCGCGCGGCGCGCGCTCAGTGGCCGGCCGCGCGCTCGCTCAGGCGCGCTGGCGCCGCGCGCCGTTCCGGCGCCAGGGCCGGCGCCAGTTCGGCGCTGTCGGCGACCCGGCGGATTTCGATCTGCGAACGGGCGCCCTCGCGATTGGGCACGCGTTTGACCCACTCGATGGCCTCCTCCAGCGAACGCGCCTGGATCAACCAGAAGCCGGCGACCAGGCCGGCGGTATCGGCGAAGGGCCCGTCCTCGACCCGGCGCGCGCGGCCGTCGAAGTGCACCCGCGCGCCCTGCGCGCTGGGGTGCAGGCCCTCCCCACCGAGCAGCACGCCGGCCCGCGCCAGCGCCTCGTTGTAGGCACCCATCGCGCTCAGCCATTCGGTGTCGGGCAGGGCCCCGGCCTCGCTGTCGGCATCGGCTTTGACTAGCAACATGAATTTCATGGTCGGCTCCTGGCAGGGCGACACCGGCCGGTGCGCCTGTCAGGACGACGAGCGGGGACGGTGCGGATCGACACCCCTGCGCGACCCGGCGGCGCGGTGCGCCCGTGATGCGCTGGGGCCGCGCCGCCTCCGCTGCCCCCCCCTGGTTGCGCGCGGGCGTCGAGCGGAGGCTGCGCGAGCCCACGACACCGATCCAGCAACGCGCGCCCACCGAGACGCTGCGGGCGCAAAGCGAACCGATGATCGGCCGCAGTGGCCAGCCCGGGCGTTGCTGCGAACAACACGCGGAAAAACAACGGGCGCCGGCCCGAAGGCCCGCGCCCGTCGCCAGCGACCCCGGTCGGGATCGGCAGGATCAACCCGACTCAGTGGCCCTTGCCATTGCCGCCGCCTTTGCCGTTGCCGCCGCCCTTGCCGTTGCCCTGGCCGCCGCCATGGCCCTTGCCCGAGCCGCCCCCGTTGCCGTGGCCGCCCTTGTCCTTGCCGCGGCCCTGGCCGCCGCCATGGCGGTCGGGCTTGCCGCCGCCCTGCTTGGCCTTGGCCGGGCCCTTGTCCGGACCGCCGCGACCCTTGCCCGGGCCATGCTCGGCCCAGTCCACCCGCACCGACTGGTCGATGCCGATCGGGTAGCCCCAATGGTCGTAGGTGCGCACCGCGCCACGCTTGAGCGCGTGGAAGGCCGGCGAGCCGGGCTTGATGCCCATGCGTTGGGCCACCGCGCCCCAGCCCTGGCCGGGATTGCGGTCGTATTCGCGGACCACGTTCAAGCAGGGCACGCCGAGCGCGCGGGCGATGGCGCAGGCGTAGTAGACATCGCCGGGCGCCCAGCCACGGCGGTCGAGCAGTTCGTCCACCAACGAGCGCGGCGCGCCGTAGTAGCCGGTGATCTCGTCCACGAACGGGCCGCGGTAGCGGCGGCCGTAATCGTTGATCTCGCCCAGCCGGGTGTCCACCCAGACATCGCCGGTGCGGATGTTGTAGCCGATGGTCTGGGCCTGGGCCGAGGCCGCCAGTCCCAGGCCGAGCAGCAGGCTCAGGCCGATTCGCTTGGTGTATCGCATCGCAGCACCTCGTCGTTGTGCGTGGGTGATCGCGGCGCGCCGCGGCGGCGCCGTGCGCGGAGAATAGCGCCGCGCCGGGCAGCGTGGCCGCGCCGCCGTCCGCCGGTTGGCTCGGGTTAGGCCTGGGCCGGGCCCGGCCCTTGCAAAAACGGGCCCGGAGCGACTCCGGGCCCGTTGCGAGGGGCGTGGTTCAGTTGTGCCGGATTCAGTTCTGCGCCGGGGTGTTCTCGGCGAAGTACTCGTGGCTGTCGGCGTTGTCCACGGCCAGGCCCGGGTTGGTGATGGCCAGGTTCTTGGCGCCGGACTGGGTGTAGACGTGATCGTCGGTGCCGGCGACGACATTGAAGTGGCTCATTTCGTGAATCAAGGTGCCGGCCTTGGAGTCGGTGCCGGTCAGCGGCGCGGCCCAGAACGCCTTGCATACGAAAATCTCGTAATGCTGGCTCGGAATCACGTAGGCGAAATAGCGCTGGTTGCAACCGCAGTTGACCGTGACCTCGCCGTTGCTTTGGTCCAGCGCCGCGTCGATGGCGATGAAGTTCTCCGCGACCGTGGTGTGGCGCGCGGCGGTATAAGCGCCGAACCAGGTGGTGTAGCGCGGCCCGACCGTGCCGGCGTTGAGATAGCCCTTGGCGTTCTCGGCGTAAGTGCGCGCCGCGCCGACGGCGCTGCCGATGGCGGCGATCTGGGTGGCATCGCAACTCTTGTAAGACACGCCGCCGACCACGCTGCTGCCGCCTCCGCCGCCGGGCTTGCCCTGGCCGCCGTTGCCGCTGCCCTTGGCCTGCACCCACAGGCTCAGCGGGGCGCTGCGGGCGATCTGCGGCAGACCGTTGGCCTGGCGCAGCAGGCTGCCGTCGGAGAGCGAGGCGAACTGCAACGGCGCGTCCAGCGCCACCACGTACCGGCCGCTGCGCGAGAAGTCGTAGCTGCGCGACAGGTCCACCACGGTGCGCAGGCTCTGGCCCGCGCGCAGGATGGCGAAGTCCTCGGCCTGCGGCAGGCCGCGCTTGATCATCGGCCCCAGGTACTGCACCGGCTCGCCGTCGCGGCTGATCTGGAACAGCTTGGACTCGGCCAATTGCGCGGGCAGTTGCCACTTGGGCACGCGCGCGGTGTGGCGGCTGGTGTTGGTCACGGTCACTTCGACCTGTCCGGAGAACACGCCATCGGCGTCGGGCACGGCCATCAGGCCGATGCGCAGCGGGCTGGCCTTGCCGGCGCCGGGCGCGGCGCCGACCGAGGCGATGGCGCCGCCCAGCAGCGCGGTGCAGGCAGCGATGGCGATCAGGTGTTGCTTGTTCATTCGCGATCCTCGATAGAGAAGGGGGCGGTCAGAAACCGGCGACGTTGAGGCGGCCGCCGGTGGCGGTCTTGCCGCTCAGCGAGGGCGTGGCGATGGCCGCGTCCAGGATCGCCTGCTTGATGTCGGCCGCGGTCGCGCCCGGGTGCGAGGAGGCGTACAGCGCCGCTGCGCCGGTCACGTGCGGGGTCGCCATCGAGGTGCCGTTGTAGCTGGCATAACCGGGCACCACCTTGCCCTTGGAGGAGACCGGCACGGTCGACCAGATGCCGTAGCCCGGCGCACCGATGTCGATGGTAGTGGCGCCGTAGCTGTAGACCTGGGCGCCGTTGGAGCGCAGCGCGGTCACCGCCAGCACGTTCGCATTCGGGTATTCGGCCGGGTAGCAGTCGGAGGTCTCGCAGTTGACCCCGGCGTTGCCGGCGGCGACCACGAACAGGATGCCGGCGTCGTTGGCGCGGCCGATCGCGTCCTGCAGCGCCTGCGAGAACGGACCGCCGCCCCAGGAGTTGTTGGTGGCGACGATGTTCAGGCCGTGCCGGGCCTTGAGGTCGTTGAAGTAGTCGATGGCGCTGATCGCGTCGGCAGTGGAACCGCTGCGGCGGCCGAGGAACTTGCCGCTGATCAGCTTCACCCCGCTCCAGCACACCCCGGCCACGCCCTGGCCGTTGCCGCCCGCACCGGCGATGGTGCCGGCTACGTGGGTGCCGTGGTCGTCGCCGGCGCCGTCGAAGACTTCGTTGTTGCCGCCCTCGAAGTCCCAGCCGTGGACGTCGTCGATGTAGCCATTGCCATCGTTGTCGATGCCGTCGACCGGGTCGTAGGGATTGGTCCAGGCATTGGCGGCCAGGTCGGGATGGTTGTACATGAAGCCTTCGTCGATCACGCCGACCACGACGTTGCCGCAGTCGGTGTGGCCGCCGGCCCAGGCGGCCGCGGCCTGCGAGCCGTAAGTGTTGGCTGGGGTGGTGGCGCCGCCGTACATGCCCCACAGCGAGCCATCGGTGTAGTAGGAATCGTTGGACACCGCCTGGTGCTGGTACTGCCAGTTCGGCTCGGCGTACTCCACGCTGGGATCGCGGCCGGCGGCATGCACGGCCGCGGCGAGGTCGCGCCCGGCGGGCACGCGCACCAGCGCCAGCTCGCCCTGGCGCGCCGAACCGGCACGGACGGTGCGGATCTTTTCCAGTCCTTGCGCCTTGCGCGCGCCGCTCTGCTGCGCGGCGGTGGTGCCGTCGCGGTACTTCACCAGCAACTCGCCGGGCTGGTGCGCGCGGCCGGCCTTCAGCGCCGCCAGGGTCAGGTCGGGACGCCCGCCGGCCAGGGCGGTGGAGGACAGGCCGAGCGCGGACACGATCGCGCCGCAGACAGCGGCAACACGCAATGCGGACTTCATGATGGCGGATACCTTCGAGGTATTGGCTCGCGGCCGGGCTTGGCCGCTGGATGAAGTTAATTTGCAAAGTCAGTCACATTCATTTTGCGATGCGGCATTTGGTGAATTCGCTAAACACGCCACTTTCTTCGTGATATCAATCGCAAATCCGAATGACCCGACCGACAGGCCAGGGCAGGCCTCGGCGGCGGAAATGCTGCAAACATGAAACAGCCCCCTTCCGCCGGTGCGGGCGTATAGTCCGCCTCGGCAGCCCCGATTCCGGGCCTTGGCTTCGCTCCATGCCGGCGAGGCGGCTGCACCGGGCGACCGCGGGGACGCCGCCCGGCTTCCCCTCCCAGGACTCGTCCAAGGCACAACCGGCGAGAGCCGGCGTCGCAAAGCTCCCGGGTACCGGTCGCCGACCGGCACGGCCGAGCTACCGAGCGCATCGATCGGGCGGACTCGCTCCGCCTCGCTCAGGAGTTCTGTCATGTACCGTCATCTTCGCTGGCGACCGCTGCTTGCGGCTTCGCTGCTGCTCGCCTCCTCCGGGGCTTGGGCAGCGGCGGTGCAACCGGTCACTTATCCAGGCAATTTCACCGACTGCAGCGATCTGCCCGGCGTGGCCACCTGGCCCGGACTGGGCGGCAGCACCGGCAGCGCGCCGGTCAACGGCCAGAGCTACAGCCTCGGCGTGCCGGGGCAGAGCATCGCCTTCAGCTACACCCCGCCCGGCCAGAACCAGTACCTGGGCTTCCAGGCCACCGCGCCGATCGACTACATCGTGGTCAAGGGCGGCAACGCCTACAACGTCTTCCACTACGACCCGGCAACGGCCAGCGATGTCGCGCTGTACTCGCCCGACAACGGCAGCGGCCAGCCGGCGGGAGTCAGCCACGTGGCCTTCTGCTTCCTGCCGCGCCCGAGCGGCGAGAAGACCGCGCAGGCCGATTGGAAGCGCTACACCGACTGGCGCGTGGACAAGCGCGCCACGCCCGAGCAGATCGTGCTGCTGGACGGCGACAGCCACCAGGTCGAGTACACCGTCACCGCCACGCCCACCTCGCGCCACCACTACCGCATCGCCGGCACGGTCACCGTCCGCGATCCGTTCGACTTCGGCTGGAAGGCCAGCGCGGTGGTGGACACCATGCAGTTCTCCAACGCGCCCGACCAGTTCGCGTTGCAGTGGACCGCGCAGGGCGGCGACGCCGACACCATGGATTGCGACAAGCCCGCACCGAACCCGCAGCGGACCATCCTGGCGTGCAGTTATGCCTTCGAGCTGACCAGCCTGGCGCATCCCTTCCTGGTCTCGGCCAGCGGCGGCGTCAACGCCGCCGGCATCACCGCGACCCGAGCCGACGGCCAGCGCTACACGCTGGTGGCCAGCGCGGCCTTCGCGATGCCGGCCACGCCTTCGGAGAGCTACGGCGACAGCCTGGCGGTGGACGATTCCATGCTGCCGGGCGAGACCGACCACGACTTCGCCCTGGACGGGCCGTATGCGTGGACGTATCCGCGCCCGGCACCGTTGGCCTGCAACGCCGATGAGGGCAGCCACGCCAACACCGCCACCGGGCGATGGAGCACCGGCCCCAGCACCGCAGCCACCGCTGCCGACACGGCCACCGTCACCTTGGCCTGCCGCAACGTGAGCGTGCGCAAGACCGCGCAGACCCGCTACGACCGCGACTACGGCTGGACGCCGGACAAGCACGTGGTGGTCTCCCCGGCCGACGCGCGCGTGGTCGGCATGCAGGGCTGCCTGCCCGATCCGATCGCCAGCGGCGCCTACGCCGGCAACTACCTGTGCGAGGACGCCGAGGTGGTGCTCAACGCCGGCGGCAGCTACGAGACGGTCTATCGCCTCGCCGCGACCCGCCGCATCGAGTCGGAAACCGGCTTCGCCGTCAGCGGCGAGATCGTGGTCGGCTGGCCCAGCGACGTCGCGCCGGTGTTCAGTCCGGCCGCGCCGAGCGACCTGCTGCACTTCGCCGACGGCAGCACCCAGTCGGTCGCGCCGCAGTGCGATGCGGCCAGCGCCGGATCGCTGCGCTGTACCTACCAGGCCGCGTTGAACGGCCGGCTGGACGGCTACAACCAAGCCAGCATCCAGCGGGTCAAGCAATGCTACGACGCCGCCGGACAGGCCAGCGACTGCGGCCTGCAGACGCTGGACTCCAACCAGGCGCCGTTGGTCTACGGCGAGCCTGCGGTGGAGACCGACCGCTGCGTGGCGGTGACCGACCTGTTCAACGGCAGCGAAGGGCTCAACCTCGGCGCAGGCTTCGGCTGGACCGTGCAGCCGCTGCTGTGCGACAGCTTCGTCCAGTACGCCAGCGGCGACATCGACCCGGATCCGGGCATCGTGCGCAGCCTGGACGTGGCCGCCGCCTGGCTGCCGCCGGCTTCCACCGGCGCGGGCAACAGCTGCCAGTTCCTGGTGCCCAACCTGCTCAACCTGTCCAGCGACAACGGCCAGGTCCGCGGCGATGAAGCCGTGCTCAGCGTGAGCGTGCCGGAGTTGTGCGCCAATGCCGGCTGCACCTACACCCAGGGCTATTGGAAGACCCATTCCAAGTATGGGCCGGCGCCTTACGACGCCACCTGGGCCGCGATCGGCGAGGACACGCTGTTCTTCGCCTCCGGCCAGACCTGGCGCCAGGTGTTCTGGACTCCGCCGAAGGGCGGCAATGCGTACTACCTGCTGGCGCACCAGTACATGGCCGCGCGCTTGAACGTGGAAGCCGGCGCCGCCGCGCCTTCCGCCGTGGCCAGCGCCATCGCCCAGGCCACCGCCTGGTTCACCGGCCGCAGCGCCGCCGCGCCCAAGGGCCCGGCCCGCGACACCGCGGTCCAACTGGCCGGCGTGCTGGCTGCCTACAACGAAGGCGACACCGGTCCGGGCCATTGCTCGGTCTCGCCGGCCGCCCTCATCCAGGCACAGCAATGATCCGGTTCCCGCCCTGATCGCCGAAACAGCGATCGTTCCGGCAAGGACGCTCCCACCGACCCCGGCTCCGGCCGGGGTCGTCGCATGGGTCCGCTGCGGCCGGCGATCCGGGCAAAAAAACGGCCTGCCCCGCCGCAGTGCGGGACAGGCCGCCGAGCGCACGCCGGTTGGGGACGGCGCGCGAAGGCCGAGCGGCTGGAGAGGCCGGTCAGGTCACTGGAACGAGTACTTCACCCCCACCGTGAAATAGCGGCCGATGGCGCCGGCCGAATGCAGGGGGTTGTAGTTGATGGCGCCGTAGGTCAGCGGATCCAGCGGGGCGATCTTGTCGGCCACGTTCTGGATCGAGCCGAACACCTCGACCCCGTCGTTGGCCTTCCAGCGGCCGGACAGGTCGATGCTGGTGAACGAGCCGATGCGGCAGCCGCCCGGCGCGTCGCTGCCGTCGGCATAGCGGCTGGCGCAGACCCCGCCTTCGCTGCGGGTGTTCTTGAAGCTGGCGATGTGGTTGACCACGCCGCTCAGGGCGAAGTCGCCCACCTCCCAGGTCGCACCGAGGTTGATGCGGTCCTTGGGCGTGCCGATGCAGTTGGTGACGTCGCAGTTGCCGTGGGTGCCGGCGAACTCGACCTTGCTGCCGTCCAGGTCCTCGCGCTCGTAGCTGCTGATATGGCTCCACTGCAGGTCCAGGCTGAGCGTGCCGCGGCCGTCCAGGTCGAAACGCTGGCGCGCGTCCAGGTCGATGCCGCGCACCCGGGTGGAGGCGGAGTTGATGTAGTTGGTCAGCGCCGCCAGCAAGGTGCCGGTGCCGGGCTGGCCGTCGATCAGATCGTCGCTGCGGATCACCCGGCCGGCGGCGACCGCGGCTTCGGTGCTTTCGCCGTTGATCTCGTTGGTGCGCTTGATCTGCCAACCGTCCAGGGTGATGGTGGTGTTGGGCGTGGGCTCGAACACCAGGCCGACGGTGTAGCTCTTGGATTCCTCGGGCTTGAGGTCCGGGTTGGGCTTGGTGACCGCGGCGATCTGCAGGTCGCAGTCGCGCAGGCTGGCGCCGGGGATCGGAGTGCCGCCCGGGCAGCGCACCGGATCGGCTGCGGAGGTGAAGCCGGCGGTGCCGCCGTCGCCGGACTCGGCCGGATTGGGCGCCCGGAAGCCTTCGGCATAGGTCGCGCGCAGCGCCAGTTGCTCCAGCGGCGACCACTTGATGCCGAGCTTGGGCGTGGTCGCGCTCTCGCCGCCCTTGTAGCTGTCCAAGCGCACCGCGCCGGACAGTTCCAGGCTCTCCAGCACCGGCGCGACGATCTCGGCATAGGCAGCGGAGACTTCCTGGGTGCCCTCGTAGGAGGAATAGCCCAGGCCGATGATGTCGCCCACGTCGGTATAGGTCTGCGGGCTGAGTTCGGCCTTCTGCCGGCGCCATTCCGCGCCCAGCGCGATGCCGAGCGAGCCGCCCTTGAGCTCGGCCAGGGTGCGCGAGCCCTTCACATCGAAGATGTCCAGCGTGGTCTCGCCGTCGGCGTGGATGGTCGGGGAAATGTAGTCGTACAGCGCCTGCGAATTCAGCCCGGCGTTCTGGCCGATGCGCCAGAACCCGCCGGGGCCGGTGCCGTTGGTCAGTGCGTCGCGCACCGCGCTGTAGCGCAGGAAGCCCTCGCGGGTGTTGGTCAGCTCGCTCTGCGAATGCAGGTAGGCCACGTCCACGTCCCAAGCGCCGAGGCTGCCCTTGACTCCGGCGAGCACGCGGCTGAACTCGCTGTCGGTGCGGATCACGCGCGGGCCGACGTCGAAGGCGGCATAGCGCAGGTTGGAGAACTGGCCGAAGGGGTTGTCCGGATGGGCCGCACCGAGCCCGACCGCGCCCTCGCCCGAATCGGCGTTGACCTGGCCGCCGGCATAGCCCCAGGAGCCGGACACGACCGAGGGCGTGTTGTAGAACTCGGTCTTCTTGCGCGAATAGCCGGCCTCGACGTAGGCCTCGAAGGTATCGGACAGGGCGAAGGTGCCGCGGCCGAACAGGTTCACGTACTTCTCTTCCGGCGAGAGGCTATTGAACTGGCCCGACTGCCACAGGCAGCCGCCGCCGGGGTCGTTCTGCGGGGCGAGCGGGGAGACCTGGGCGCAACCGGGCAAGGAGACATAGCGGCCGGTGGACGGGTTCTTGATGTTGCCCACCGGCGAGGAGTTGGCGTCGGTGCCGGTGATGTAGCCGCCCATGAAGCGCTTGGTCTGGCTGTAGCCCCAGCGGCGCGCGTCGCCGGTGCCGATCCACTTGCGGCCGGTGCGGTCGGCGACCTGGATCTCGTCGGTCTGGCTGGCCTCGATGTTGAAGAAGACGTTGTAGCGGTCCTGGCCGAGATCGCCGAAACCGAAGGTGGCCGAAGCCTTGGCTTGCTGGCCGTCGCCCTCGCCGGACACACCGTACGTGCTGCGCACGCTCACGCCGTCGAATTGCTTGCGCAGGATGATGTTGACCACGCCGGCGATGGCGTCGGAGCCGTAGATGGCCGAGGCGCCGTCCTTGAGCACTTCCACCCGCTCCACGGCGTCCAGCGGGATCGTGCTCAGGTCGGTGAACACTTTCTGGCCATCGTCGGCCAGACCGTAGGGCGCCATGCGCCGGCCATTGAGCAGGACCAGGGTCGAGCCCGCTCCCAGTCCGCGCAGCGAGACGCCGTTGCCGCCGGCGGCGAAGCCGGTGCCGTAGCTCTTGGGAATACTGCCCGAGCCGTCGGTGGTCAGGGTCTGCAGGTATTCGGCCAGGGTGGCCTTGCCCGTGCGGTCGATTTCCTGGCGCGAGACCACCTGCACCGGCGAAGCGGTCTCCATGTCGCCGCGGCTGATGTTGGAGCCGGTCACTTCGACGCGATCCAACGTGGTCGGGGCATCCTGCGCCAAGGCCGCCGCCGGCGCGCTGGCGAGGGTGGCGGCGAGCAGCGCGCGCCGGATGGCATGGCTGAGGGTGGCTTGCGGCATGTTCGGCTCCAGGTGGGGTGGCCTCCCGGCGGACGCTGGACCCAGCGCGCCGCGCAGGAGCGGGTGATTCATCCACGGCCGGCGCGAGCGCCGGCGGCGCAGGCACGGCCGACGCTGCAACGGCCCGCAGCAATGGCCCGCAGCGACGCCCCGCCGCAGCGCGCCAGCCGCTCGCAGCCGCGACGCCGTGCGGCATCCGAAGCGCTGCGCCAGGACTTTGCGCAGCGGCGTTGGCGACGCCTGGCGAGCGGACAAGGCCGATGCCCGCCCCGATCCCCCTCTCGGTGCCGATACAGCGCACGGAACGCCGTGCTGTGCGCGACCGACGTTAATACGGCGCAACCGCGCTGTTTGTGGACGCAGGTCGGTTAAATCGCCTCGGGCGCTTTGCGCAGTGTGTCGAGTTGTTGCGCACTGCATCGAAAACGCGCCTGTGCGATAGCGCGATGCGGCGAGCAGAGTGCAGGCGCGGGCCGGCTTGCGGCCGGGCGCAAGCCTTCGGCAAAGCAGGGCACCGCGGTGGGTTGCGGCAGGACGGCTCGCTTCGCGAGCGGTCGTTGCGGAAGCGGTTGCTTCGGAACTGGTTGCTTGGGAGCGGGCCGCTTCGGAGCTGGCCGCTGCAGGACGGATCGCAACCGGACAGATCGCAATCGGACGGCGTGCGGCAAGAGCGATCGCGCCCGCACGCCGGACGCCGCGCGCCGGACGCTCGGTCTTTGCGCGCTCGGCGCGCCGGCTTGCGCGCTGCGCTGGGCCGGCAGCGAAGCGGCCACCTGCGTCGCAGGCGCCCGCATCAGCGGCGGGTCGCGCGCCCCGCCCCAGCCAAGTACGCGATGCAGCGGCCAGGGTCGGTGCAGGCCGCCGCAGCGGCGGCCTTCAACGCTCGGAGCTGCGCTTGCGCGGCCGGGACGGCAACGCCTGGCCCGGCGGCGAGGGTGCCGGCGCGGCAGGCGGCGGGGACGGCGCGGCCACGGTCGCGCGGATCGCGCAAGCCAGAGGGCTGGGCAGCCCGCCGGTCGCCGCGAACGGGGTCGACGGCGGCGCCGGCGCGGGCACTGACGCAAGCCGGCGCACGGCACCGCGGCGAGGCGGGGCGGCGAGATCAGCCATCGCCGCCTGCCTGGCGCCGCCGCGCACCGGCCTGCGCCCAGGCCGCGCTGGTCGCGCGCAGGCCCTCAGTCGGACGTGGACCCTGGACGGGGATCATGGGCTTCCTGCAACTGGGTCAGGTAATCGTCGAGGCGGTCCAGGCGCTGGTCCCAGAACTGCCGATAGCGGTCGAGCCAGGCGGCGACCTCGCCCAGCCGCGCCGCCTCCAGCCGGCAGGGCCGCCATTGCGCCTCGCGCCCGCGCGCGACCAAGCCGGCTCGCTCAAGCACCTTGATGTGCTTGGAGATCGCCGGAAGGCTCATAGCGAAAGGTTCGGCCAGTTCGGTGACGGCGGCTTCGCCCTGGGCCAGCCGGGCCAGGATGGCGCGACGGGTCGGATCGGCCAGAGCGGCGAAGGTCAGGCTGAGGGCATCGGCGGGCATTCGACTGAACCAATCGGTTAATTAGCTGCTCGGTCAAATAGCCCGGTCGCACCAGAGTGTCAAGCCGCTCGTGACGACGCCGTCCAGACCCGGCCGGCCGCCGCCGGGTTCTGCGTTCACTCAATTCATGAATGCTTTCCCAGGCGAAAGCACACTTGCCGCGCACGAGCCCGGACTTCATCACATAATAAATGTGATGAACATCGCAGTACGAAGTCGGCGCACTGCCCCGCGCCGCCTCCGCACCGCGTCCGTCCAGACCCGGGGATCCCGA
Source organism: uncultured Lysobacter sp. (assembly GCA_966185905.1). GTDB lineage: Bacteria > Pseudomonadota > Gammaproteobacteria > Xanthomonadales > Xanthomonadaceae > Lysobacter. Next base: position 7,476 of record CBIFVU010000018.1, on the reverse strand, counting down.
TGCAGTCTTTCCACGACAACGCGATCCTCGCCGGCGCGCGGCCTTGGGCCTGGGCGTCTGGCCATTCCCCCAAGGCAGGACCCGCATGCGCATAGGACTGGACTACCGCGCCGCCACCGCCGCGCCGCACAGCGGCCCCGGCCGCCAGGCGCTGGCTCTGGAGCGGGCCCTGCGCATGCGCGGCGACATCGACACGGTGCTGTTCACCGAGGCCCCGCAGGACCACCCGCACCGCGCCTTCGCCGTGGCCGCCGACGTGCCGGCCACCCTCGCCGACGCCCCCGGCCTGCGCCGGCGCTGGCGCTACGAAGCCGGCTTCCTGCCCTCGGCGCTGCGCGAGGAGCGCATCGACGTCTACATCGCCGCCTCCAACGGCGGCCTGCCGGTATGGCGCAAGCCGGCCGCGGTGCGCCAAGTGCTGCTGCTGCACGATCTGTTCCGGCTGACCCTGCGCCGCCCGCGCACCTCGCCCTGGCGCGCCCTGGCCTCGCGCCTGATCGATGAGGCCAGCATCGGCCACTCCATCGCCAGCGCCGACGCCATCTGGACCCCCTCGCGCTACACCACCGCCGAATGCGGGCGCCTGTACCCGGCCCACGCGCACAAGCTCTACGTGCTGCCCGACGCAGTGGCGCCGCTGCCGCCGCCGGCCGACCGCAGCCGCCTGCCGCGCCCGTTGCCGCCGCGCTATTGGCTGCTGGTGGGCACCCGCGAGCCGCGCAAGAACGCCAACCTGTTCCTGCGCGCCTGGCTGGACGCGCGCCGCCAGCACTACGACACCCCCGACCTGGTGGTGGTCGGCGCCGCGGCCGATGTCGCCCCGGAACTGCAGCGCAGTGCCGGCGTGCACTGGTTCGAGGACAACGACGACGAGTTGCTCGCGCGCCTGTACGCCGACGCCGAACGGCTATGGCAGCCCTCCTACGCCGAAGGCTTCGGCCTGCCGGTGCTGGAAGCCCTGGCCGCGGGCACGCCGGTGGCGGTGGCCGAAGGCGGCGCGCTGGAAGAAGTGGCCCCGGCCGACATGCCGCGCTTCGATCCGCACGACCGCCCGGCCCTGGCCCGATTGATGATCCGGCTCAGCCGCGAATCCGTGGCCGGTCACGCCGAACAGCGGCGCGTGTTCGCCCAGCGCTTCGCCCCCAATGCCTATGCGGCGCGGGTCAACGCCTTGCTCGAAGCCCTGCTGCGGCGTTGAGGGCGGGCCTCACTCGTAGGGAGCGTGGTCCAGGCCCTGCGCGGCCAGCATGCGGTTGATGTGCGAGACCACATGGCCGCGCTCGGTGCGCGGAGTGACGGTCAACAAGCGCTCCACCAGGCTGTCCACGCGCGGCCAGAACAGCGCATCGTCGCGCCAGTGGCGCCGCCATTGCGGCAGCACCGCGCTGAGCTGGCACAGATCGCCGTCGAGTTCGGCACGGGTTCGATGCATCGGTCCACTCCCCTGCTGCGACGGGCCCTACCCGTCCTCGGCTGGTGCCGCGGCCAGGCCGCGGCCTTGGGTGCCCACGCTACCGGGGGGTGCAGCGCGGATGGGCCGGGAGCACGGCCTCGCAGACTCCGCCTGCGTGCCGGGAATCCCGGGTCACTATCGCTACCAACGCATGATCGGCGCGAGTCCCCACCATAAAACAGGGACGAACACTTGGAAAGGTGCTTGCGGTCACGCAACCCGCACAAAGCCATTGCAATCGGCGCGAAGTCAATGCCCCGCCGCCGGCGGGCCGCCGCGGCTCAGGCCGGCTGTGCCGCCACCGCAGGCGCCGGACGCCGCAGCAGCCGGTCGCGCAAGCGCAGGCCCGGCCGCTCCACCGCGTAGTGCAGCACTGCGCCACCGGCCAGGGCGGCGCCGGCATATACGAAGAACGCAGGCCAAGTGCCCGCTTCCACAGCCTCACCCCAGGCCCGTTCGGCCAGGCCGAACATCGGCTTGTGCACCAGGTAGAGGCTGAAGGACGCCGCCGCCAGCCAGCCGGCGCCCGGCACTCGCAGCCGCCCGCTCCAGCGCGGCGACGCCGCAGCCGCGACCAGCAGGGCCATGCCCAGCGACAGCACCGGAAAGCCCAGCACCGAAGCGCGCAGGCTCAGGCGCTCCTGGGCCAGCCAGATCGCCAGCCCGACCGTGGCCGCGCCGGCCAGCGCCAGCCAACCGGCGTGCCGGTCGATCGCCGCCCAGGCACACGGGCGCCAAGCGCGCAGCGCCGCCAGCAGCACCCCGAACAGCAGCCCATCCAGGCGCATCCAGGTGGGGTAGTAGATCCGCTCGACCCAAGCCACCGCGCCACCGGGCAAGGCCTGGTGCCAGACCAGCGCGCGCAGCGCCACGCCGCCGGCCACCAAGGCCACGGCCAGCGCAACGACCTTCCACGCCGCCGGCCGCCGCGCCAGGGCCCAGGCCAGCGCCGGGAACAGCAGATAGAAATGCTCCTCCACGCACAGCGACCAGGCATGCGAGAAGGCGCGGTCGTGCTGGTAGTCGACCAGCAGGTTCATGCTGAAACTCAGGAACTGCCACGCCGGCGCCAGGCCCGGCTGCTCGCGGAACCCGGGCCAGGCCAGGTACAGCGCCAACACCGCCAGGAACGCGGGCAGCACGCGCAGCGCGCGGCGCAGATAGAACTCGCCCCAGCGCAGCGGCTGACCGCGGCTGAGCGGCGCCAGCACTTGCCAGCCGATCAGATAGCCGCTGAGGACGAAGAACAGGTCCACCCCCATCCAGCCGGTTGCCGACAGCGGCTCCCATGGCGATCCCAGGCCCGCGCCGATGGCGTGGAACAACATCACCCAGACGATGGCGAAGGCGCGCAGCAGGTCCAGGCCGGGCAAACGAGACATGGGGTTCCTTCCTTGGGGGCGGTCGAAGCGATGAGCGGGCTGCAGGCCGGTGCCGCGGGCTGCCGTGTGGGGGCGAAGGGTTGCAGGCGTCGTGGCGTCCGGCTTGGGCGGCCGTGCGCGCGGCGCGCGGCACGATGCACAACGGGCGGCACACAGCACACGGCACATGACACGCGGCGGACGGCGGACGGCGGGAAAGCAGAAGCGGGAGAACGGGAGAACGGTGCAAGGCAAACGGATTTTCGCGCGCCGCGCGAAAACTCCGGAAGCCGGCGATGCCTCACCTGCGCCAGGACGGTAGCTGTATGCGCCGGCGCGCCGCGACCGCCTGCTCGATGCCGTGCGCGCGACAAGCCGATGCAGCCGCGCTGGGATAGCGTCCTCTTTCGCTCGAACCCTCAGGCCGACCGGCGTGGCATCGATCGATGAGGTTCCCCTCTCCCGCTTGCGGGAGAGGTCCGAGAGATACCCCCCGCTTGCGGGAGAGGGCCGAGAGATGCCCCCGCTTGCGGGAGAGGGCCGAGCGATGCCCCCGCTTGCGGGATGAGGACTAGGGCGACGCCTCCGCTTGTGAGAAAGAACCCAGACGATGACTCCCGCTTGTGGGAAAGAACCAAAGCGATGCCTCCCGCTCGCGCGCGAGCGCCAGGGCGTTGGCTCCGCTCACGCCCCACTTCTTGCGGAACAGCGCCAGAATCGTCGCTCCCGCTCGCGGGGACAGGCCAAGGCGGAACGCCCGCTTGCTGCGGAAGCCGGAACGAAGGCCTTCCATGCTGACAAGACCCAGGCCAAGACCTGCCCCGCGCAGGAAAGGGCCCGAGTGCAGTGAGGGACCGCCGCTCGTGGGGAGACGTCAGAGTGAGAGCCTCCGCTCCGGGAGAGCACCCGGATGAAAGCCTTCCACCGTCAGGCGCCCCCGACCGGCCCTAGGGTCGTCCCGAGGATGCCCCGCCGCCGCCGGGGGATTAAGGTCGGACCACGCGCCGCCCCCGCGGCGCGTGGCATGCGCGGGAGAGCGCCCCCATGGGCATCGGCAATATTCTTCCTCGGGGCTCGGTCCCCGATCCGTTCGGCGGCCGCCACGGCCCAGGCGGCGATCCGCTCACGCCCGGCGGCCCCGGCATGCCCGGCAGCCCCACCGGTCCGGGAGGTCCCGGCGACATCGACATGATGCCCGGTGGCCCCGGCGGCGATATCGGCCTGCCCGGCCCGGACGGCGGCGACGGCCTGCCTTCGGGCACCACGCCCGGGGGCCCGAATCCGGGCGCGCCCGGCAACAACGGCAACGGCTACGGCCACAATGCCACCACGCCCACCACCGACCCTTCGCTGCCGCGCGAACAAGGCTCGCTGAGTCGCCTGCTGGAAGGCCAGTCGGCCCAGCAGTCCAACAACAGCTACAACAACTACAGCAGCAACAGCCCGACCCAGTACCCGCCGCCGACCCTGTCCGAGCGCGCGCTCAGCCGCGCCACGGTGCAGTTGGCCTCGATCGAGCGCAGCCCGGCGACCGTGGCCAGCCTCAGCCCGCAGGCCACCGCCAGCGGGGCCCAGGCCGCCAGCGCGGCCAACGCCGCGCCTGCATCGGCCGGCGCAGCCACCAGCGCCACCACTGCCTCGGCCGCGGCCAACGCCGCCACCGCCAACGCAGTGCCGACCCCGGCAGCGAGCCTGGCCGCGCAGAATTCGGCTTCCCAGACCATGGCCGGCACGCCGCTGGCCAGCACCGCCCTGTCGCAGGAAGCCTTGGCCGCGCAGCAGGCCGCGCTGAGCCGCCTGGCAGCCAATCCGCAGGCGCAGTTGCCATCCGGCGCCGCCGCCGGCGTCCCGCCTCCGCCACCGTCGGAGACCACGTCCACCGTGCCCTCGGTGACCGTGCAGAACACCGCCAACGACCCCCGTAGCCTGCCGCTGGGCCACGACCGCCCCGGCCCGGTGCGTCCGGACGGCGCCCCCGGCCAGGGCGTCTACACCGGCGACGGCGCGCAGCGCCGGCCGCTGGGCCGCGGCGGCCGGGTCGACAACGCCAGCCTGACCCATTGGCTGTGGGCCTTCGGCCGCGGCGGCACCCACCGCCCCAGCCGCGACAACGAGCCGGAAATCGAAGCCGTGCGCGCGCTGCAATGGCTGTTCTACGTGCTGACCGTGGTCTCCTACGCCTGCCTGGCGACCGCGGTGGTGCTGATGCTGCCCGCCGGCACCCTGGTCAGCGAGCGCGTGCATCCGGCCATCAGCGGATCGACCCTGATGCTGGGCGTGATCGTGGCCGCCGGCGCCTGGTGGCTGGGCCGGCGGATCAGCCGGCGCGGCTGAGCGAGTACGACGGGCGCTCGCCAGCCGGGCGCCTTTTGCGCGCCATGCGGGAAAAACCGGGCGCAGGCCCGGGCGGTCCGGCCGCGCGTTGCGCCGGGCGCCGCATCGGCAGCACCGGGCGCGGAGACGCCCGCACCCGCGGGCAGATCAGCGTTTGACCAGCCCGGCCGCGGTCAAGTCGTACTGGCGCAGGTCCAGGCCAGCGCCGCCGCTCAGCACTTCCTTGCGCATGCGCTCCTGCAGCGCGGCCAAGCGCTCGCGCTCGCCCTTCTGCCGGTAGACCTGGAAGGCCACGCCGTTGTCCATGGCCGAGTAGGCCAGGCGTTCGGCCAGCGCCTGTTTCTGCGCATCGTCCATGGCGCGGATGCCGGGGCTGGCCAGCAGTGCGCGCCGCATCTGCTCGCGTACGGCGCGCTCGCCGCCGGGCCGCTCCTTGGCGTTGGCGTTGTTGACCACTTCCCATGCCATCACCAAGTACACCGCGGCCACGTCGGCGAGATTGCTGCGCGAGTAGCCGTATTTGTCCAACAGGCCGTCGAACTTGCCGCGCATCTGTGCCGGGGTCATCGCCAGGCCGGCGGGATTGCCGCGCTGTTGCGCGCGCAAGCGCGCCACCAGCGCCGGATCGCTGCGGAACTCCAGGGTCTGGGCCGGAGCGCTGGCGGCGGCCCCAGGCCGGGCCAGGCGCGCGAGCGATTGTTGCCAGCCATCGCCTTTGCGCCCGGCCGCATGCAGGGCGCCCTGCTCGGCCGAAACCACGTTGCCGGTGTGGACTTGGTGCTGCTGCATCAGCACCGCCTGGCCGGCGGCATCGAATTGCGCCGGCGCGGCCAAAGGCGCCAGCGCGAGCAGGCCCGCGCACAGGCGCGGCCGCAGCAGGACAAGGGAACGGGTCATGGCATACCTCCGCGGGACGAGCGGCCGCGTCGCACCGGCCGCAAGGGCCGCCGGGCGGGGACGCGGCCCGGATATAGGCGAAACCAGAACGGCGAAGCCTGAAGACCCGCCTGGGAAGCGAGACTTTGAAGCGGGACCGGGAGCGTTGACGGGAACAGCGGGCGGACTGGACAAGCGGGCCGGAACCAGCGGGCCGGAACCAGCGGGCTGGAACAATCGAGCTGGAACAATCGAGCTGCAACAATCGAGCTGGAAACAATCCGGCCGAAAGAACCCGACCGTACAACGGGACACGATACACAGGCCAGGAAGCCGCCCCGGAAAAACAGAAACGCCAAGCCGAAGCTTGGCGTTCTGCGATCGCGGCGCAAGAGCGCAGCGCACGGTTTGGCGATGCCGGCGCGGCCGGCCCGCCCCGCGCGGCTTACTTGCCGCGGGCCAGATCCTTCAGCGCGGTGCCGATGGAGTCGATGGCGGTCTTCACCGCATTGCTCTCCATGCCGAACAGCTGGCTCTGGACCTGGAAATCGGTCATGGCGCGCATGTATTCCTTGGACTGCTGCTCGCCGCTCTTGGTGTCCAGGGTTTCCTTGTAGTTTTCGGTCATGCGGTTCTTGGCGTCGATCATCGCGCTGACGCGGTCGCCGAGGATGTCGCCCAGCGCAGCGGCGAGCACTTCGAACCACGAGCCGCCCTTGGCGGCCTTCACGCCGCTGGTGCTGCGCGCTTCGCCGGTCTGGATGCGCTCGTTGGTCATGCTGATGCCGAGATCGAAACTGGACATTTGCCTTCTCCCTGTAGGTGTTTGGTCGACTGCGGTCTTGTATCGGTTGGGTCCGGCCTGGTGGCCCGGTGGTTCTTCAGCGCCAGCACAACTTGGCCTGTGTTCGCATTGTCCATGGCCGCTGGCGGCGCAACAGTCGGGGCGTGCCCTAGCTAGGGTTTTCCCTAGGTACGGACGACCGCCCGGTGCGGCGCCGGAACCCGCTTCAGCCCCAGGGCCCGGGCTTGCGGGCCTGCGCGGCCTTGCCCACCTGCGGCGGCAACCCGGCGACGATCTGGGCCGCCGCCTCGGGGCCGCGGCTGCCCTTGATCCGGCCGATCTGCTCATGCAGCCACTGCTGGGCCTTGGCCTCGCCATCTCGGGCCATGCGGCGGACGAACTCGTCGCCCAAGGCGCGGGTCTCGTCCTCCAGCGGCTGGAACAGTTGCTCGAACTTGCCCGCCAGGGCGCGGTGTTCATCGTCGCTGAGGCCGAGCTGGGCGATGGAATTCATCCAGGTCTCGCGATCCACGCCCTGCCCGGCCGCATCCGGGTTGCTCAACGCGTCGCGGAAATGGCCGAGCAGGAACTCGCGGTCGGCAGCGTCCAGGTTCGGCTGGCGGCGCAGCGAGGCCTCCAGCAGGTCGAGGAAGGCCTGGCCGTCGAGG
>CBIFVU010000017.1:0-35410 GCA_966185905.1 uncultured Lysobacter sp. | reverse complement strand
AGGAAGTGCCGTGGAAGGAGATCGTCAAGGCCTTCGAGTACGACAAGGGCAATTATGTCGTGCTCGAAGCGGCCGACATCGAGGCCGCCGCGCCCGACCATGCCGAGACTGTGGACATCGACACCTTCGTCGATGCCAGCGCCATCGGCGCGGAGTTCTACGAAAAGCCCTATGTGCTCGAGCCGGGCAAGAAGGCCGAGAAGGGCTATGTGCTGCTGCGCCAGGTGCTGGCCAAGAGCGGCAAGGTCGGGATCGGCCGGGTGGTGATCCGCACCCGCGAGTACCTGGCCGCGGTGGCGCCCAAGGACGACGCCTTGCTGCTGCTGATCCTGCGCTACGCCCAGGAGTTGGTGGACCCTGCCGACTACAAGCTGCCCGAGGGCGGACTGGGCAAGTGGAAGATCTCCGCGCGCGAGATGGAGATGGCCGAGAAGCTGATCGAATCGATGAGCGGGCAATGGCGGCCGGAGGACTATCGCGACGATTTCCGCGATCGCCTGCACCAGGTCATCGAGCAGCGGATCAAGAGCAAGCGGGTGGTGCGCGGCAAGGGCGCGGATGAAGCCAAGCTGCCGGAGAACGCCGCCACCAACGTCATCGATTTCGCCGAATTGCTGAAGAAGAGCCTGGAACGCAAGGGCGAGCGGCCCGCAGCGAAGAAGACCGCAACCAAGCGGGCTGCACGCAAGGCGCCGGCGGCGCGCAAGCGTCGCGCACGCAAAGCCTGATCGTGCTGGCGCAAGGCGCGAGTCAGCGAGGTAGGGGAGGGCGATGAAGGGAGGGGTCGGCGGGAAGCGGTCGGCCGGGTTCGCCTCGGGCTCTTTGGCTTCGCGGGCAGGCGGTTGCGCGACCGGCCCCGCAGTGGGGAGGCCGCGCGGGCCAGCAATGCAGCCGCAGGGGGCGGACACTCAGGGCGAGCCGCCTCCGGCAAGCCCCGGCCGTCCGCCGGCGCAGGCCAGGATGTGATGATCATCGCAACTGGAAGCTGATCGGTTCAGATCGACCTATCGCAGGACCGCCCGCATTCACCGCGTTCAGATTTAGGATTCAGCGATGGATCCGAACCTGCTGCCGCCCCTGCCCGAAAGCTTCACCTGGTCGGTCCGCCCGGTCGATGCCGGCCGCCGCCTGCATCTGGAAGTGCTGCGCGACCACGCCGAATGCGTGGCCTGCACCTACCAGACGACCGACGCGCAAGACTGGTGCGTGGCCTTGTTCCCGCACGGCCGGGAAATGACCTTGGAGCGGTGCCCGGACCTGGCGGCCGCTTGCGAACGAGTGCGCGAGTGGCTGCGGGCGGAAGGCCTGGGGTGAGCGCGCAAGGTGCGCGCCGGCCGGCGGCGCAATCGCGCACGTTGCAGTGGGCCGGCTACGGGCGAAGCCTCGGCTGCGGCGCACCGCGTTCCATGGCTGACGGCTGACGGCTGATGGCGGATGGCGGATGGCGGATGGCCAGCCGCCAGCCGCCAGCGCGCAGCGGCGAAATCTGTCCGTTTCGCCACACCCGGCCACCGCGCCGACGACGAAGCGATGGGCCATCGCCCTCCCTCACCATCCCGCGTAATCGGCCAGTACCCCGATGCGGCGCACGAAGCCCTCGCCGAGCCATTGCGGATGATAGCTGCGCCCGGGCATGGACTCCGGGTGCATGAACAAGCCGCGGCATTCGCGTTCCTGGGCGCAGGCCAGGGCCGGAAACACCGCCCAGAAGGTTGGGTCGATGACCTCATGGCTGGGAAGGGTCAGCCAGGCGTGCAAGCTGACGCGCGCGCCGGGCGCGATGCCGGTACGCAGCATCTGCTCCAGGCCTGCGATCGGGGTGTGGCACAGGCGCTGGCCGTCCTGGTGCAGATAGCCCAGGGTGTAGGCCAGGGGCGCGCGCAATTGTTGCTCCAGCGCGCTGCGGACTTCGGCGGTGAGGCCGAAGCGCTGATCGGCGACGACTTGTTCGTCCAGATGGCCCAGGATCCGCGACAACTGCTGCTGCACCGCCAGCACCGTGGCCTCGGATGCCAGGCGCACCGGCACAGGCTCGAACCCCGGCGGGCGCAGGCCCCAGAGCACGGTGCGGGCGCGGGCCTCGGCCAACTGCGCCTGGTAGCGGCCCGCCGCCTGGCGCCGGGGAGAACGGCGGCCCGGCCAGAGCCGATGCAGCCACAGGGACAGAGTGCGAGACATGGAATGTCCGGGGAAGAGAATGGAGGGGCGCGCCGCCACTGCCATCGGCCGCGGCCGCCAAGCACCGTGGGACGCAGCAGCCGAGGTGCGATGGCCACCCTGCAGGCCGCACTGGCAGGATGCCGAACGCCGCGTGCTGCGATCAGGCCGGCGCTGGCGGAGGCGGCGACCTGGACGATGGCGGCGGCGCGCCCGAGGCCGGTGCGCTCGCCGCGAGCGCGCCCAAGCCCGGTGCCGCGCAGTGGCGCCCGGCCCGCGTCCACCGCGGCGGCCGGTGCCCGCGGGGACGCGCAGTGCGCGCGCTGCCCGGCCCGTGCGGTGGCGCGCCCAATAACTGCGCACGCACACGCTGGCGCAACCAAGACAAGTGGAAAGACATCCGTGTCATGCAGCCCTCCGTGGCCTGGGTGATACCGCGCGCTGGCGAGGCCTGGCAAGTCTGCACGAGGCGCAGTCCCGGATCTGTAGGAAAGCTCCGGTTTATCTGTAGACGCATGTCTTGCACATGTAGACATCTGTCCAACGTGCGCCCGCACGGCGTGGGCTGTGCGCGCCGCGCCGGCGCCGCCCGGGCGGAAACGGCGCGCATTGGGATTGATCACTCTAATCGGCTGCGGATAGTCGCAGCCTTCGCAAGGAGTTCCATTGCCAGGAGGCAGCGCATGATCCGGGTGTTCTTGGTCGAAGACCGTTGTGCCGATCGGCACGGCCTGTACAGGCGGCTGGAGGCCCAGCCCGACCTGCGCGTGGTCGGGGTGGCCGGGAGCGGGCGCGAGGCCTTGGCGGCGGTGGCCGATGTCGGTGCGGACGTGGTGGTCTGCGATTGCGAACTGGCCGACATGGACGGCCTGTCGCTGGCCCACCGGCTGCTGCGCATCGATCCCACCCTGCGCGTGCTGATCCACGCCTCGCTCGACCTAGGGCCGGCGCCGCGTCGGCTGATCGCCGCCGGCGCGCTGGGCTATGTCAGCCGCAGCGACGAGGGTGGGGGCAAGCTCCTGCGCGCGATCCGCGCCGTCGCCGCGGGCCGCCCCTACTGGGACGAGGTATTGGGCATGCACCGCCCGCCCGCGGACACGCCGTTCGACCGCTTGCCCGTACGGACCTTGCAGGTGGCGATGCTGACCTTGCGCGGGTTGACCATCGCCGAAGTCGCGCAAGTGGCGGCGATGTCGGAATCGGCGGTGCGCACGCATCGCCAGCGCATGTTCCTCAAGCTCGGCGTGCGCAACGACATCGGCCTGCTGTACCTGGCGCTGGAGCACGGCCTGGTGCCTGCGGCCGGCTGAGGCTCGCCAAATCCGCTGCGTCGCAACCGTCCGGCGCAGCGTGCGGGCGGGCGCCGGCTGGGACCAGCGCTACTACACCATCGTCGACGTCTACAGCACCTACTCCTGGAGCGAGTCGCGCAGCGTGCGGCTGGCGTTGAACTATCGTTTCTGAACCGTGTTGGACGCGCGGCGCGCAGGCATGTCCTGTCGTCGCGCCCGATCGCGAATGGCGCCGGCGCGATGCGATGCGCGCCACCGCGGCCCCTCGCGCAACCGGCTGAATGTTCAGCGCGCATTGGGTGTGGCGAGTGTGCCTGGCGCGCCTGCGCGGTCCTGCATTGCGGCCCGATGGCGCGGTCCGCGCCGCATTCCGGGGCGCCGGAATGTGCGGCCTGCCGCATCGCTGCCGATCCGGTGTCCTGTCCGCGCGCCGGACTGCGAAAAGCATTGCGATGATCGGGATCGTGTCTGCGGACAACGTGGCCGTTTATCGAGGAAGTCGCTGTTTTATAGGGGTTTTCCTAGCTTGTTGAGGTGCGCGGGGGCGGCCGAATATCGCCGCGAACGCATCGCCGGCGCTTTGGCCGGCACCCACCGGAGAACCGCAATGAGCATCGAAACCAACCGCGTCGGCGACACCGCCGCGCGCATCACCGAAGCGCAACGCACCGAGACCGCGGCGCGCGCGCCCGACGGCGGCTTCGATGCCTCCGTCCGCGGCGCTCAGCCCAAGCCCGGCTTCGATCGCGCCATGGCCGACGTGGCCGGCGCGGCCTACGATCCGGCGCGCCAACAGGCCTCGGGCTGGCGCCGGATGGGCGATGGCGAACTCGCCCGCGCCGGCATCGATGCCAACCTGCAATACCGCGACGGCATGCTGGCGGGCGTCTACACCGACGGCAAGGGCCACTACACCGTGGCCTATGCCGGCAACAACACCAACGGCCCGGAGGACATCGGCACGGTGGTGGGCCAGTCGGCGGGCCTGCAGACCAAGCAGGTCAACAACGCGGTCGCGCTCGCGCGCCAGGTCGAAGGCGCCTACGGCGGCGACAACGTGGTCTACACCGGGCATTCGCTCGGCGGCATGCTGGCCTCCATGGCGGCGGCCGACACCGGCAGCACCGCGGTGACCTTCAACTCCGCCGGCGTGCACGACAACACCATGCGCCAGTTCGGCATGGACCCGGCGGCGACCCGCGTCGCGGCGGCCAACGGCCAGATGCGCACCTACGGCATGGACGGCGACTGGGCGACGGCGATCCAGCGCGACATCCCGTTCGTGGACGCGCTGCCCGATCCGCTGGGCTCGGATCTGCGCATGACCAATCCCGAAGGCATTTCCAATCTGGCCAATGCGCACAACCTCGGCCCGATCATCGACTCCTTCGACCGCGGCTTGGCGATCCGCCAGGGCAGCAACCAGCCCGATCCGTTCGAACAGGCCACCCAGAACTTCTACAACGTGGTCACCGGTTTCGCGCGGTTCCTGCCGTTCCCGGTGTGACCGGCGCACCGCCCGCGCCCGCGCCTGGCCGGCGCGGGCGGCGCGCGGCGATCACAGCGTGTCCAGATAGGCGGCCAGGGCATCGAGCTCGCTGCGGTGCAGGTCGAGCCGGTGCAGCAACGGGTCGGGTTGCGGGAACCAGGGGTCGGCGGCCTGCGATGCGCTCGGTTTCGGCCGCGGCATGCCGGCGTTGTAGAGGTTGAGCACGCCGCGCAGGCGGGCGAAGCGGCCGTTGTGCATCCACGGCCCGGTGCGCGACACCCCGCGCAACGACGGCGTCTTGAACTTGCCCGCGTCGGCCGGGTCGCCGGTGACCTCGTAGCGGCCCAGGTCCTGCAGCGGGCGCCCGTAAAAATGCAGGCCGAGATTGTGGAACCCTGGGCTGTCCAGCGCCGCGCCGCTGTGGCAGTTCATGCAGCGCGCCTGGGTGCGGAACAGATGCAGGCCCCAGAGCTGGCGATCGTCGAGCAAGTCGCGGCGGCCTTCCAGGAACCGGTCGAAGCGGTTGGCGCGCGGCAGCAGGCTGCGCTGGAACGCGGCCAGGGCCTGACCCAGGCGGCGCTCGTCCACGCCCGGCGAACCGAACGCAGCGGCGAAGTCGTGGCGATAGCTTCGGTCGCGGCGCAGGCGCCGCAGCACGGCGGCCGGATCGGCGGCCATCTCGCGCGGATCGGCGATGGGATGCAACGCCTGCGCTTCCAGACTGCCGGCGCGGCCGTCCCAGAACAGCGAGTGCGCCAGCCCGCTCATCGCCACCGATATCGCATTGCGCCGCCCGGCCTGGCGGTCGTGCCCGAACGGCACGCTGCGCCCGTCGCCCCAGCCCAGTTCGCGGTCGTGGCAGTTGGCGCAGGCGATCTGGCCCGAACGCGACAGCCGCGGATCCTCGAACAGGCGCCGGCCCAGCGCGATCTTGGTCGGGGTGGGCGGATTGTCGGGCGGGTGCGGCGCCTGCGCCGGCAGCGGCGCCAGTTCCGTCCACACTGCGCCGGGGTCGACCCTCGGCACCGGCCATTGCGCGATCGGCAGAGCGTAGACCCGGCGCAGGCAGGCGTGGTCGATGCGCGGGCCGGAGCCGGCGATGCGGCGGCGGCACTCCGCCAGGCTGGGCTCGGGCTCGGGCGCGGTGGTTGAGGCCGGCGCCGATGCGGAGTCCGAGGGGGACGGCGATGCAGGCCGCGACTCAGGCCGCGATATGGGCATCGGCACAGACGACGACACAGGCATCGACACAGGCACCGACACGGAGGGCGATGCCGACCCGGCGCCGGGAGCCTGCGGCGAAGGTCGCGGCCGACCTTGCGCCGCTGGCCCGCGCAGCTGCGCCCGGCCCGCCGGCGCGGACGCGTCGGCCGGGCCCGCGCGCGCGTGCGCAGGCTCGGCTGCGCTGTCCCAGGCCAGGGCCAGCAGCGGCGCCGCCGACAAACCCAGGACAAAGCCGGCGACGATGCGCCACGGCGCGGCGGCGCGGATCATCGCGCGCACCGATGCACTGGCAGGGCGGGGACGGGAATGGACATGCTCAGAAACGGTAGCCCAGTTCCACCCAGTAGGAGCGTCCCGGCTCGTAGATCGGCGCGCTGAGGCTGTTGCTCTTGACCAGGTTGGAACGGTCGGTGAGGTTCTGCACTTCCAGCCGCGCATAGGCTTCCCGCGCGCTCGGCAGCGGCAGGGTCCATTCCACCGCCGAATCCCAGGTGAAGCCTGCCGGGTACTTCAGTGGCTCGATCACCTGGATCGGGCGGCCTTCGTGGATTTCGCTGCCGACCGTCTCGGTGCCGCGGTAGCCGCTGCGGTAGCGCAGGAAATTGCTCCACAGCAGGCCGGCCGCCGGCAGCCGGGTCTGGGTGGCCAGGCGCGCGGTCCATGGGCGGTTATAGGAGTTGGCCGGCATCTCCCAGATGTGCATGAGGGCGCCGTCGTAGCGCACCCAGTCCTCGAAACGGTCGCTGTAGGCGGTCTCGTAGTCGGTGTAGTTGCGGCGCACGTCGGTGTAGTCCAACGCCAGTTGCGCGGTGGTCTGGCTGCCGGCCCAGTCCAGCGGCGCGGCCGGGGCCACGCTCAGGGTGTAGGTCTGGCTGCGGCTGCGGCCCTTGTTGACGTAGCGATTGATGCGGGTCTGGTAGTAACCGCTGGTGTCGTGGCTGAGGAAGGATTCGCGCAGCACTTCGTCGCGGTTGTCGCGGCGCACGTACTTGAAGTTGAAGTCCAGGCCGGCCCAGCGCTGGTTCCAGCCGGCGGACAGCTCGTCGCTGTAGGGAATGCGCAGGTCTTCCAGCCGATAGCTGGCCCGGCCCACGGCCGCGTCGCGCCAGGGGCCGACGCGGGTGCGGGTCTGCTCCAGCTTCAGCCGCTCGCGCTCCTCGCGGAGCTTGAAGGCGAAGAAGTTGCGGCCGTAATAGCGGTTGACGCCCGCGGTGAGCAAGGTGGCGCGGTCGCCGAACACATCCCAGGACAGGGCCAGGCGCGGTGCGGTGGTGGTCTGGCCCATCAGGCTGTCGCGGTCGATGCGCAGGCCCGGGCGCAGGTTCCAGCGGCCCAGGCGGATGTCGTCCTGGGCGAACAGGCCCAGCTCGCGATTGCTGGCGCTGAAACCGCCGACGCGATAGAGGTTGCGGGTGGCGAAGAACTGGCCGCGGCCGAGCACCACGCGGTTGCCGCGCGCCACCACCGGCGCGGTCGAGCAACCGTCCACGTCCACCTCGCCGTTGCGGTCGGTGCAGGTCAGGGTGGCGGTCGGGTCCATCCACACCTGGTGCTCGCGCAGGCGTTCGTAGTCGGCGCGGCGGTCGCGGTATTCCAGGCCGAATTGCAGGCGATGCTCGCTGCGGCCCCAAGGCGCGGCCTCGCGCTCCAGGCTGAACTTGTAGCCCAGGCTGCGGTCGCTCTGGTCCACGTCGCCCCAACTGCCTTCCGGGCTGAGCGCGGTCGTGCCCCAGTCCTTCTCGGTCGAACGCGCCCAGGATTTCCAATGATCGGCGCGCCCTCGGCGCGAGCTGTCCAGGTCGCTGTAGCTGAGCGTGTTGCGCCAGGTCCAGGCGCCGGATTGCAGGTTCGCGCGCAGGCTCAACACCGGTCCGCCCTGGCGGATGTCGTAGAAACTGTCCTTGGCGTTGGGGATAAAGTAGGTCTCGTCGGTGGGCGCATAGGTCGCGCTGGCGCCCAGTTCCAGGCCCTGGCCGTTGTTCCAGTCCGCGCGCAGGCTGGCGCTGGTGTTCTGCCGCACCTGTTCCTTGGCGTTGGCGTCGCTGCTGCTGGAGGCGCCGCCGGTGTAGCCGCGCAGCGGGATCTGCGAGCGCGTGCGCACGATGTTGCCGATCAGGCCCAGGCCGTTGCGGGTGCGCCCTTCCAGGGTGGCGCGCAGCTCGTACTTGTCGTAGCGCGGTTGCTGCGCTTCGGTGGCCGAGTCCTCGAAGCCCTGGTACTGCGGCTGGGCGATGTGCATCCGGTTCCAGGCCGAGCGCGACATACGCAGGGCGATCTTGCCGGCGAAGGCGTCGCGCGCCTTGCGGCTCTCGGCCTCGACCACGCCGCCGTTGAAGCCGCCGTAGGCCGCCGGGACGTTGCTGTCGTACACCGTCAGCCGGCCGATCAGGCTGCTGTCCAGGGCGATGCCCTGGCTGTGGCTGGGCACGTCCTCGGTATCGGCCGGGATCGTGCTGCCGCCGGGGTCGAGGTCGTTGTTGAAGCTGGCACCGTCCAGCAGGAAGGCGTTCTGGTAGTACAACCCCCCGTTGATGCTGATGTCGGCCGGGCGGATCTCGCCCATGTTGCGCGAGGTCTGCGCGGTCTCGTCGAACTGCACGTTGGGGTTGATCCGCAGCAGGCCGCCGATGTCGCCGTTGCCGCGGATCTGTTCGTCGATGTAGCGCTGGTCCAGCACCATGCCTTCCTGGTAGGGGAACAGGCGCTGGCCGATGACCTTGAGCGGGTCGTAGGTGTGAACGTAGGGGCTTGCGGGTGCGGTCGCGGTGTCGGCGGCGTACAGCGGGCCGGCCGACAACGCCAGGCCGAGGGCCAGGGTCGGACGATGCATGGAGGTCTCACGATGAAAGGGCCGGCTTCCGGCTGGAAGCCCGCTTCGCTGGCGTGAGAACTGCGAGAGCCCCAAATGCTCGCTGTGACTATCGTTCCAGTTCGTCGCGGGATCGTCAATCCATCGCGCGCGCGTCGCGCGACGCGCGCAGCGGCGCCGGCCAAGTGCGGACGAGCCGCGCTGCCTCGGCGATGCGACCGTCGAGCGGCATCGGGCGATGCACGGGTTGTCGGCGCTGTGCTCGCACAGGCGCGCGATTTCGTCGCGGCGCGCGCACTCGCGCTGGCGAATGGCGCGGTAGGTGCCGCCCGTGCGTCTCCGCCCCCAGGCGTGTGCCGGCGGCATCCCGGGCGAACCGTCGCGGGGCCGACGGCGGTGCGGATGTGGCAGCCGATCGCGGCGCGTTCCTGGCGCAGGCGCGCGCTCTGGCCGGTGTGCAAGTGGGCTGGCGCGGAGAAGGCCCGCGCCTTGGCTCACTTGCCGCGCTGCGGCGCCCGCCCGCGCTTGGTCGGTGCCGGCTTGGCCGGGCTCGCGGCCGGCGCGCCGGCTTGTTCCAATTGCAGGCGCAGATCGTGCAGCGTGGTCAGGATGTGCGCGGACAGCAGATGCACCACTTGCGCGGTGTCGCGTTGCAGCCAGTGCTCGAGGATGGCGCGGTGTTCGCTGGCCGCGCGCGCTTCGCGGCCGGCCGGCTCCAGGTGCTTGCGCACGTAGCGCTCGGCCAGCACCTGCAAGCGCTCGACCAGCTGCGCGGTGATCAGGCGACCGCCCGGCCGCACCAGCGCCAAGTGGAAAGCGCGGTTGAAGCGCACCGCCCCATGCGGGTCGTCGCCGCCAGCGTTTTCCAGCGCCGCCAGCGCGGCGCGCGCGGCCTCGCGCTCGCTTTCCTCAGCAGCCAGGCTGGCCTGGGCGGCGGCGTCGGGTTCGATCTTCAGGCGCAGGGCGAACACTTCCTCGGCCTCGCCCGCGCTCAGCGCCGGCACGAAAAAACCGCGATTGGGATGCGAGGCCAACAAGCCCTGCTGCTCCAGCCGCCCCAGCGCTTCGCGCAGCGGAATCTTGCTGATGCCCAGTTCCTCGGCCAGGGTCTCCTGCCGGATCGGCGCCAGCGGCGGAATCTGGGTCGAGAGAATCCGCTCGCGCACTACTTCGAAGGCTTGGTCGGACAGCGAACGGGGCTGGATGCTCATGCCGCGAGTCTACTCAAAGGCGGCGCGCGCGGAGTCGGGAGCGGGGGCGGGGCCGTGCGGCCGACGGGGCCCGCGCTTGGCGTGCGCGCGCCGTTCGTCGGCCGGGCTGTCGGGCGCAGCGGAGGCCGATCGCGGTCACGGAATGAGGTGTGGTTACATGTATACCGTATACGATATACCGATTAGCAGTTCCTGATGTCGCCGCGATGACAGCGGCGGGGAATGCGGCGGATCGGGCGACGGCGACCACAGGGGGCGCTGCGACGCGACGACCGGCGGCGCCCTGGGCCCGCCGTCGCGAAGCGTCGCGCATGCGCCGGCACCGTCGCGCAACAGCAGGCGCACGTCTGGGCATGGCGGCCTTCCGGCCGGCGTGGCGGGCGCATGCGTCCTGGCGCGGTGGCCGCTCGCGCAGCAGGCAGGTGTCCGCTGGCTTCGCCGCGCCATGCAGGCGGCGATCGGCGGCGGATCGCGTTCTCCCCGGCCCGCGCGGGCCGCCCATCCCTTCCGGAGACTTCGCAATGACCTTTCCTTCCAAGCCCGGGCTGGCCCGGACCTTAGCGCTCGGCGTCGCGGCCGTGGCCGCGGCCGGCGCCTTGGCCCATGTCCTGCCGCAGGCCGCGCAGCGGTTCGCGCCATCGGCCGCGGCGGACATGGCGCCCGACCGCGCCGCCGCCGGCACGAATGGCGCTGCTGCGCAACGCCCCCGGGCCGATCTGGCCTCCGCCAGCCGCGTGCGTGCCGGCCACGCACATGCAGACCGGGCGCCGGCAGCGGCGCGAGCGCATCTGGCGCCGCGCACGCCGGCCACCGAACGCCAGTTGTTCGGCGAACACCGCCAGCGCGATCGCCTCGACGCGCCGCGCCGCGCGCCTCTGCAACCCGCATTGCCCGACCACGCCGACAGCGCCTACGACGGCGCGCAACTCCGCCACGACGCCCTGCGCCGACCCTCGCAGCGGCTGGCGACGACACGGCTCGCCGCGGCCGCCGACTGCGATCCGGCCCGCTTCGGCGCACTCAGCGGACCGGCGCTCGCCGCCGCGGTCCAGGCCGCGCCGGCCGAGTGCATCAACAGCCTGTTCGGCCTGCAAGGCAGCCAGGCCCATGCGGTGTTCCGCGAAGCGCAGATGGTCGCCGTCGCCGACGGCCTGGCCGCCTCCGCGCGCGCCTATGACGGCAGCAACGCCGGCGGCACCTTGCAACTGGTGCTGTTCCTGCGCGCAGGCTACTACGTGCAGTATTACGACAGCTCGGTCGGCAGCTACGGCCCGGCCCTGCGCGCGGCGATCCGCCCGGCCCTGGACGCTTTCGCCGCCAACCCGCAGTTCGACCGGGTCGACAACACGCACGGCGAAGTATTGGCCGAGTACGTGACCTTGATCGACAGCGCCACCGAGAACGCGCGCTACCTGCCGGTGGTCAAGCGCCTGCTGGCCGGCTACGACCGCAGCTACAACGCCCATTACTGGATGAAGGTGGCGGTCAACAACGCCTACACGGTGACCTTCCGCGGCCACCAGGACGATGCCTTCCGCGCGCTGGTGCAGAGCGACACCTCCATCGTCGACGCCCTGTACGGCTTCGCCGAGCGCAACTTCGCCCTGCTGGAAACCGGCGAGGCCTACTTGGTCGCCAACGCCGGCCGCGAGCTCGGCCGCTTCCTGCAGTACGATGGCGCGGTCCAGGCCGTGGCCCGCGACCGCGCACAACGCCTGCTCCAGCGCAGCCAGATCACCGGCCCGACTGCGCGGCTGTGGGTCGGCGTCGGCGAAATGGCGGACTTCTACGATCGCGGACGCTGCGCCGAGTACGGCCTGTGCGATTTCGCGGTCCGCCTGGAGGCGGCGGCGCTGCCGGTGCGCCACACGTGCAGCGCCACCCTGAGCCTGCGCGCGCAGCAGATGAGCGCGACCGAACTGGCCTCCACCTGCGCCACCCTCGCCGGCCAGGAGCGCTTCTTCCACGACGAACTGGCCACCGGCGGGGTGCCGGTCGCCGGCGACGGCAACGAACGCCTGGAAATGGCGGTGTTCGACAGCAGCGACGATTACGGCATCTATGCCGGCGCGATCTTCGGCATCGACACCAACAACGGCGGCATGTACCTGGAAGGCGATCCGGCTGCGCCGGGCAACCAGGCCCGTTTCATCGCCTACGAGGCCGAGTGGCTGCGCCCGTCCTTCGAGATCTGGAACCTGACCCACGAGTACGTGCACTACCTGGACGGCCGCTTCAACATGTGGGGCGATTTCCAGGATGCGATGCAGCAAAAGACCGTGTGGTGGGTCGAAGGCTTCGCCGAATACCTGTCCTATCGCTATCGCGATCTCGCCAACGAAGGCGCCATCGCCGAGGCCGCGCGCGCCACCCATGCGCTGAGCCAGGTCTACGCCAACGACTACGACAGCGGCACCAACCGGGTTTATCGCTGGGGCTACCTGGCGGTGCGCTTCATGTTCGAGCAGCGCCGCTCGCAGGTCGATGCGATCCTGGCGCGGTTCCGGCCCGGCGACTACAGCGGCTATGCGACCTACATGGCCGGCCTGGGCCAGAGCAACGACGCTGCGTTCAAGGCCTGGCTGCCGTGCGTGGCCGATCCGGCCGGCGAAGGCTGCGGCGGGGGCAGCCCCAACCAGGCGCCGTCGGCCAGCTTCAGCCAGACCGTCGAAGGCCTGGAGCTGCGCCTGAGCGATACCTCCACCGACCCGGACGGGCGCATCGCCGCGCGCCGCTGGGACTTCGGCGACGGCAGCTCGTCCATCGAGGCCAATCCGGTCAAACGTTATGCCGCCGCCGGCCGCTACACCGTGCGCCTGACCGTGACCGATGATCGCGGCGCCACCGCGGCGGCCACGCGCGAGGTCGCGGTGAGCGCTCCCGGCTTGCCCGAATGCGCGGGCGCCGACACCCGCATGCTCGGCCGCAATTGCGTCCGCAGCGGCGCGAGCGCGGCCGCCGGCCAGTACGTCTACTACTACCTGTACCTGCCGGCCGGCGTGGCTCAATTGCAGTTGCAGACCAGCGGTGGCCGCGGCAATGCCGATGTCTATGTGAGCACGCGCGGTTGGGCCACGCGCGAGTCGCACCAGTACCGCTCCACCGCTGCCGGCAACGGCGAATCGGTGGTGGTGGCCAATGCGCCGGCCGGCTATGTCTATGTCAGCCTGTATGCGGCCAGCGCCTTCGACGGCGTGACGGTGAGCGCACGCTACTGAGCCACCGCGTTGCGCGTGGCCGGTGCTGACAAGGGCGCTCCGGGGTGGTGCGCGCCCGCCGGCTTCGTCCCGGCCCGCAGCAGCGGGCCGGGACGGCGTGCGGCCGGGACAGCATCCGGTCGGTGCCTGGTGGCTGCGGCCGTGCGCAGGAGGCGGCCTGGCGCCGCCACGAGCAAATCGGCATGCCGGCCCTCGGCGAAAGGAGAGGGGCAGCCCGGGCAATGGCCGGGGCCATCGCGCCCGACGCGCGGCAGCGCACTGCCCGGGGTTCCTGCCGCCCGCCGGCCTGTCGCCCATCGCCGCCAAGCCGTCGCCGCTTGCGCCTGCACGCCCCGCATCGCAGCGCGCGGCTCTTCGGCGCTGCGTCCGGCCGAGGCTTGACAGGCCTGGTTCTCGGACATAACTTACTAATAGTAAGTTACCTTTGGTAGTAATCCTGCCGCTTCCGGACCCCGCCATGCACGCCCTGATCGTCCACGCTCACCCCGATCCGCTGTCCTTCACTCATCGCGTCGCCGCCGAGGTCGCCGCCGGCCTGGCCGGGGCCGGGCAGGGCGCCACCTGGGAAATCGCCGACCTGGCGGCCGAAGGCTTCGATCCGCGCTTCAGCGCGGCCGACCTCGCCGTGCATCGCGAGCGCGCGCCGCCGCCGGCGGACGTGGCCGCCGAGCAGGCGCGCCTGGATCGCGCCGACGCCTTGGTGTTGGTGTATCCGGTGTACTGGTGGTCGATGCCGGCGTTGATGAAAGGTTGGATCGACCGGGTCTTCGCCAACGGCTGGGCTTACGAGGAACGCCCCGGACAGGCCGGCACCCTGCGCAAGCTCGGCCGCTTGCGCGTGCACTTGCTGGCGATCGGCGGCGCGGATCTGCGCACGTATGCGCGGCATGGCTACTTCGGCGCGATGCGCACCCAGATCGACCACGGCATCTTCGGTTACTGCGGCGCGCGCGTGGCCAGTACCGAGTTGCTGCTGGAGCCGGGCGCGCAGACCGCGGGGGCGCGGCTGGCGACCGCGCGCGCGGTCGGCGCGGGCTTGTTCGCTGCGCAGTCCGCTGGGTCGGCCTCCAGCCCGCAAGCGAGCGGCCCCGGGCCCGCGGCCGCCGATCGAGCCTACGCCGCGGCCTGAGCCGGGCGCAGCAGTTGCGCAACGAGCGAATTGCGCGAAGGCGGCGCGGTCGCGCCCCCCAGCCGGCCGCCGCCGGCCGGATCTTCGCGCTCAGATCGCGTGCACCTGGGACGGCAGCCGCCAAGCCCAGGCCGGTCCCCAGCCCATCGCCGCGTACACGCGCGAGGTCAGCGCCTGGCGCTGGCTGGGCCGGCCCGAACGCCACAGCAAGTGGGCCGCGGCGAAAGGCAGCAGCAGGCCGAGCGCGCACAAGCCCATCAGTGCCGCGGCGATGACCAGCGCCTGCCCGACCTGGCTGTTGCCGTAGTCGATCGCGGCGACCAGGCCCATCGCGATCAGCATCAGCACGCCCACGCCGGCGCTCATGCGCAGATAACTGCGGCCGGTGAAGCGGGTCATGCCGCGCTCGGTGTGCACTACCCGGAATGCGCCATGGGCGAGATAGCCCTCGCCGTCCTCATGGTTGTGCAGGGCATAGACCAGGGTGGGCTGGCCGGCTTCGCGGCCGGGTCCGATCACGGCTTCGACCCAATCCCCCTCGGCCAGGAACGGCGCCACTACGCCGCCGCGCAGCGCCGCCAGTTCGCAGTCGTACTTGCCCAGGCCGAAGCGGTAGCGGCCGAAGTGCAGGCGCGAGCGGCTGGGGCCTGCGGCGTCCTCGACCACCTCCAGCCTGCGCACCCGCGCCTGGACGCGCAACAATTCGGGCTCGCTCGGACCCGCGGGCAGGGGTTGGCAATACGGCCGGCGGGGAATGGCTTCGCCGGCGCGCCCCGGCTCGTCGTGATCGTGCTCGTCGGGAGCGTCCACGTTGAGAGCGTGCATATTGAGGGCGGACGCGCTGGCGGCGGCAGCCGGCGCGGCCGGCGGTTGCGCGCGGGCCGCGGCCAGAGCGCGCTCGGAGGCGCGCAGCACCGTGCCGTGGCGCCACAGGTCCAGCACGATCTGCAGGCGTTCGAACACGCCGATGCCGGCGATGACCACGCCCACGGGCGACAGCGCCAGGGCGAAGGCCCAGGCCACCGAGTCGAACAAGTGCGCGATCGAGTACGCCCCCAGCGCGATGCTCAGGACCAAGGCCAGCACCCAGGCGAGCGCGCCTTTGCGCGCCCGCGCCCGCCACTGCGCCACGCTGGTCGGGACCAGGCCGGCGCGGCCGGGCACCAGCGCCCAGTGCAGGCGCCGGCGCCCGTCGGCCAACACCAGCAGGCCCAGGGTCATCGGCGCGGCCCGGTCGAGCATCGCCTCCAGTGCGGACAGCTCTTCGGCGTAGCGCTCCTGCGGCGCGGCCACGCCCTCCACGATCTCGCCCGAGTCCAGGTGCAGGCGGTAGCGCCCGTACGAGCGCGGCTCGGCGATGCGCAGGCGGCGGGGCCGGGCCGTGCGGACTTCGATGCGGACGGGAACGGACGACAAACGCTTCTCCTGTGGCTTGGCCCCGCCGGATGCGCGCAGTGGCGCGGGCGGTCGAGCGGAGCGACAGGGTAGCCGCTCGCGCGCTGGCGGCCTCTCAGGGCTCGCTGGTTTCTGGCATCAGCAGGCCCATGTCTGCGCAGACCTGGGCCGAACATCCCCAGTAACGCACCGCGTCGCCGTCGCGCCACAGGCCGGTCGCAGCGGCGTTGATCTGGAACTCCCAGACCCGGCCTTGCGCGCGCAGGCGGCCTTGCTGGGTGCACGGCACCCAATAGAACGCGCGCGGAGTGCCTCCGGGATATTCGCGGCTGGCGGCGAAGAAGGCCGCGGCCTGGCGCTTGTTCAGCGAGCGCGCCTGGCAACTGTCGGCGTCCGGCCACGGGTGGTCGCTGGGATCGAGCTCGGCCGGAGCGATGTCGAGGATCTCGACCCGATCCGAGGCGCCGCCGGGCCGCGCCGGGCCGCAGGCGGCCAGGCCCAGCAGGACGAGCGCGCCGAAGCTCGCCGCCAGCGGGGCCGGCATCCGGCGGGCGGGGCGGACGGCGAACGGCGAATGCGCGCCGCGTGCGCAGGCAGTAAAGGTCATCGGCGAGGCTCCTTGCACTGTGGCCGGGCCCACAGGGTGCCAGCCCGGCGGAATTGGCGCAGCCTGACGGCAGCGCTGGCCGCGCGTGGCCCGATGCTCGCGCGCTGGGCCAGCGCCCGAGCGGCAGCCGGCGGGCGATCGTATCGGCGGTTGGTGGCAGCGGCCATGGGCGATAGCGGTGCTCGCGCGTCCCTTTCTCCGCGCCCGGCAGGCCGAGCCCAGACCGGCGTGCGGCCCGGCCAGCGCGAAAGCGCCGGGCGCGTCCGGCCCCGCGCCGCCGCAAGTGTGCCTGGGCTGCGCGCCGCCGCCGGGCGCAGGGTCGCGATGCGCGCCCGCGCGGCGCCGAATTGCCCACGGCTTCTCGTTTCCCACTCGCCCCGCTGGGCAGGCGCGTGCCCTGGGCTATGCTCGAAACGGAGGAGGGACAGCGGTAGGCATGAACGGGCCCTGGCGACCCATCTGGCGGTGCCTCGTGCTCCTGCTGGGTTTGACACTGGCGACGGCTGCCACAGCGCAGCCGTTCGCGCTCGCGCGCCTGGCGCCCGGCCTGGACCCGGCGCCGGCGCAGGTGCTCGCCGGGGCCGCGGACATTCACTTCGACCCGGTGCCCGGCGTCGCCGTCGCCGGACCGGAGCGCCGCTGGCAATGGTGGCGGCTGGTGGCCCAGCGCGACATCGACGGCGAAGAACTGCCGCAACTGGTGTTGACCAAGCCGCGCGGCAAGAACGTGCAATTGTGGCGGCTGGGCGCGACCGAGCCGGTGCACCGCTCGCTGCACGGCCGCAGTGCCGACTTCCGCCATTCCTCGCGCTACCTGGTGTTCCCGCTGGAGGCGGGCCTGCGCCGGGGCGAGGCGATCTACCTGCGCATGCACGCCTCCGACACCACCCCCTCGGTGGTGTCGGTGCAACCGCTGGACCAAGTGCACCGCGAAGACATGGCCCACGTCGCCGTGCGCGGGGTGGTGCTGACCGCGCTGGGGGTGATCGCCCTGCTCGCCTTCGGTTTCTGGATCGGCCTGGGCGACCGCGGCTATGCCTATCTGTGCCTGACCCTGGTGGTGCAGACCCTGAACCTGGCAGTGGAAGGCGGCGAGGCGCAATTGGTGCCGTGGCTGGCCGACATCGTGCCGGACCGGCGCACCAACGTCGTGCTCAACACCGCCGCGGTGCTGGCCAGCGTGCGCTTCCTGATGTTCTTCCTCGACCTGCGCAAGAGCCAGGCCGGCGTCGCCCGCCTGCTGGACGTGTGCAGCGTGCTGCTCGGCGGCCTGATCGCGGTGTCGCTGTGGCACACCTGGCGCGCCAATGCGAGCTTCGGCAACCTGGTGCTGCTGGTGGTGATCGGCGCGATCCTCTACGCCAACGCGGTGGCGGTGGTGCGGCGCCAGCGCGAGGCCTGGTTCCTGATGCTGGCCTGGGCGCCGCTGATGGGCGTGCTGGTGGTGCTGGTCGGCGCCAACCAGCGCTGGTGGCCGTCCTACGCCTGGCTGGACTACGCCTATCCGGTCGGGCTGGCCTTCGGCAGCCTGGGACTGCTGCTGGGCCTGACCGCCAAGCTGCAGCAACTGCGCCGCGACCACGACAGCGCCAAGCACCGCGCCACCTACGACCGCCTGACCAGCGTGATGACCCGCGCGGCGATCGAGGAGGCGCTGCGCCTGGCGGTGTCCGATGCCCACCGCAGCGGCCGGCCGTTGAGCGTGGTGTTCTTCGACATCGACCATTTCAAGCGCATCAACGACGAGCACGGCCACAGCGCCGGCGACGAGGCCCTGCGCACGGTGGCCGAGCGCGCGCGCAACCGGTTGCGCTCGACCGACCTGTGCGGCCGCTACGGCGGCGACGAGATCCTGGTCGGGCTGCCGGGCACCAAGCTTGAGCACGGGCTGCTGGTGGCCGAGCACTTGCGCCGCGCGGTCAGCGCCAATCCGCCGACCATCGGCGGGCAGTCGCTGTCGCTGAGCCTGAGCCTGGGCGTGGCCGAACTGCGTCACGGCGAGAGCCTGGAACAATTGCTCGAACGCGCCGATGCGGCGCTGTACGCGAGCAAGGCCGGTGGCCGCGACCGGGTCACCGCGCACGATGCCGGCCCGCGCGAGCACGCCGCCGCCTGAGCCGGGCGCACCGGCGGCCACCCAGGGCGAGGCGTGCCGCCGCCGCGCGGCCAACGACCGGGGCGCCGGCTCGCGAGCCGCGGCTGCTCGCTGGGGCCATGGCGGCAAGGGCCGCCCTGGCCGGCTCATCCGCGGCCGGCTCGTTCGCGCAGATTCATTCGCGCACGTTCGCCTGCCCACGTTCACCAGCCCACGTTCATTCGCGGCCAGCTCATCCGCGGCCGTGCAGCAACTGGCGGTGATGCGCTTCAGCGCAAGCCGGGCCGCAGTACAGCCGCTCGCGCTGCCCATCGAAGGGCTCCAGGCAGAGCCGGTTCAGGCAGTAGCCGGCAGCGGCCGGGCGCACCCACTGCCGGGCGGCGACCTGGCGCGCCAACAGCGATTGGGCCAGGTTGATTTGTTCAAAGTGCTGGGCTTGGTCGATCACGTCGCTCATGGCTGCCTTGGCCGGGATTGCGGGCAGGCAGGCTCGCACCGGCGCGTCCCAGCGGCTGACACGCGCCGCGGCGGCGGTCACGAAACCGCGCACAGGCCGGGCCGAGGCTGAAGCGCGCACAACCGGCGCGCGGCCGTGGTCGCAGTCGTTGCGCCCGCGCTTGTCCAAGATGGTGCGTCGGACTTCGACGCCACCACAGGAGCGTCCCATGCATCGCCCGTCCACTCATCCCGACGCGCCCGAGCGCATGCTGCATGCCTTGCACGCGGCCACGTGGTTCGCCTTGTGCGAAGGCGACCGCTATGCCGCGATGGGGCGCAAGGCGGTGGCCAATTCGTTCTACCGATTGCTGCCGATGCTGGCCGAGGTGCGCCAGGCCATGCTCGCAGATACACACGCCGATGCAGATGCCGGCGGCGCGGCGTTGCCGCCGGCGCAGAACGACGACGCCGGGTGAGCCGGCGCGCTGAGTGCCCGCGAGCGCGCCGGCGGATGCGCCGCAGGCGCGCTCAGGGCCGCGGCGGTTCCAGCGCGTCCGGGGCGGTGGCGTACACCGGGTCGGCCAGGCCTTGCAGGCTGCGCGTGGCCGCCCCGCCTTCGACATCGAGCACCACCACTTCGTTGCGGCCGGGGCGCAGCCAGGACGCCGGCACGAACAAGGTCTGCTGCGGGCCGATCTTCCAATAGCGGCCGAGGTGGTGGCCGTTGACCCAGACGTGGCCCTTGCCCCAGCCGCGGGTGTCGAGGAAGGTGTGGCCCACGCGCGCGGCCGGCAGCTCGAAACCGCCGCGCCAGAACGCCGGCCCGGCGTGCGCCTGCGGCGCCGCAGCGTAGGGAAGCCGGCCCAGGTCGTCCAGCGGCAGCGGGTAGTGGGTCCAGTCCAGCAGCTCGTCGCGGCCGATGCGCACCGAGCGGGTGATGCCCTTGCGCTCCTCGTCCAGGCGCGTACCGAAATTGATCCGGCCCATGTTTTCCACCAGCAGGTCCAGGCGCGCACCGGGCGCGAGCGCGGTTTTGAGCTCGCGTTGGTCGAAGCGCCGGTCCAGCGTGCCCAGCGGGCGACCGTCGGCGAGCACGGTGGCGTAGTCGCGCACCTCGTCCACCACCAGCGCGCCCTGCGCCGAGGCCGGTACGCTCGCGCGGTAGAGCACGAAGCCGTAGTTTTGCGACAAGGCCTCCATGTTGCGCGGCAACTGCGCACGCACCGGCGCCGACAGCGCCGGCAGGGCATCGAGCAAGGCCACCGATTCGCGCAGCTCGAAGCGCGGCAGCGCCCGCGTGGGCACGGCGGTCTGCACCGGCGCCGGCAGCGATTCGCCGGGCGGCAGGTGGCGGGCGATGGTTTGGCGCAGGGCGTGGTACTTGGGCGTGAGCCGGCCGGCCTCGTCCACTGGTGCGTCGTAGTCGTAGCTGGTGGTATCGGGCTGGTAGGGCGTGTCGCGGTTGTAGTTGGCGCCGGGCAGCCAGCCGAAGCTGGTGCCGCCATGGAACATGTAAAGGTTGAAGGAAATACCGTTGGCCAGGAACCAGTCCACGGTCGAGGCCGCGCGCTGCGGCGGCGTGGTGTGGTGCTGTTCGCCCCAATGGTCGAACCAGCCGGCCCAGTACTCGCCGACCATGCGCGGTCCGCGCGGACGGAACGCGCGCAAGGCCTCGAACGCCGCCTGCGCATCGGAGACATCGCCGTCGAAATTCACCGTCGCGGCGATTCCCGGCAGTGGTCCGCCTTGGAAATACTGCGGGCCGGCGCCGTCGGAGGTGAACAACGGCAGGTCGAAGCCCGCCTCGACCATCTGCCGCCGCGCGGTCTGCATGTAGTCGCGGTCGCGGCCGTAGGAGCCGTATTCGTTCTCGATCTGCATCATCAGGATCGGCCCGCCGCGGCTGCTCAGCAGGGGCGCCAGCTCTTGGTGGACGCGGCGCAGGTAACGCTCGCCTGCGGCCAGGTAGCGCGGGTCCATGCTGCGCACGCGCAGGCCCTCGGTGCGCAGCAGCCAGGCGGGGAAACCGCCGAAGTCCAGTTCGGTGCAGATGTACGGGCCGGGGCGCACGATCGCGTCCAGGCCCTCTTGCCTGGCGATGCGGATGAACTCGGCGATGTCCAGGTTGCCGCTGAAATCGAAGCGGCCCGGCTCGGGTTCGTGCAGGTTCCAGAACACATAGGTGGTGATGGTGTTCAGGCCCATGGCGCGCGCCTGGCGCAGGCGCTCGCGCCAGAGCGCGCGGGGAATGCGCGGGTAGTGCAGTTCGCCGGAGCGGATCAGGTGCGGCTTGCCGTCGAGCAGGAACTGCTCGCCTTCGATGGCGAAGCGCGGCGTGTGCGCAGCGGCTGCGGCGGCCGCCGGGGCCGCGGCTTGCAGCGGGCCGGCGAGCGCGGCCAGGGTCAGCGCCAGGACGGCTCGGCGAAGACGGTGCGCGCGCGGGCGAAGCAGGGGCGAGGAGCGGGACATGCGGATCTCCGAGGGGCGGGGAGGACCGGAGGCGGCGCGCGTCGGTGTGCGTGGCCGTGGTTCGCCGCAGTGTCGCAGGAGCGCGGCCGATGCGGCCAGTCCGGAACTCCGCTTCGGTGCCGGGTTCGGAACAGAGAGGTTTCGTTTGCTCGCTGCCGCGTCCGTACAAGTTTCGTTTACGCGCATTCGGGTGATGTGGTCGCGGTGTGGCCTCGTTCGGTCGGGCCCTCGCGAGCCCTCGCACTGGCCCCACTGGCCCTGCTTGGGCCAGCGTCGCCCAAACCGGACCGCTGCCAAGGCGCGTGCTGCCGCGCCGCCGCTTCTATCCAGCGCATGGCTACCGCGCGCGACGGACTCAGGCCGGCGCTTCCCAGCGCGCGTCCCGGTGCAGTGCGCGGTAATCGCGCGGACTCATGCCGACCAAGGCCTTGAACTGTCGGGCGAACGCGCTCTGGTCGGCGAAGCCGCAGGCCAGGCCGATCTCGGCGATGCGGGCCGGGCCATGCAGTTCGCGCATGGCCGCCTCGATCCGCAGCTTGGCCAGCGCCTGGCGCGGGGTCAGTTGCAGCACGCGCTGGAACTGGCGCTCCAGTTGCGCCACCGACAGGTCGGCCAAGCGCGCCAGCGCGGCGATGCGCAGCGCGCCGGCGTAGTGCGCCTGCATGTGTTCGAGCACGCGTTGCAGCCGCGCATAGGTGGGATCGGCGCCATCGGGAGCGCCCAGGTCGCGCGACAGGCCGACCAGGCCGAGACGGCCGCCGTCCAGCGGCAGGGGCCGCTTGCCGGTCAGGCACCAGCCGGCGCGGCGGTTGGGATACACATGGACTTCGAGTTGGTTCTCGATGACCTCGCCGGCCAGCACTCGCCGGTCCTGCGAGGCGTAGCGCGCGGCCAGCCGCGCCGGGAACACTTCCTCGACCGCGCGCCCGATCACTTCCTCGCGCCGCTTCAGGCCCAGGCGCCGCACCAGGGTGAGGTTGGCATGGGTGTAGCGGCCGGCTTCGTCCTTGACGAAGAACACTACGTCGGCGAGCGCATCGCACAGGGTCTGCATCAGCTCGGCGTCGATCCGCACCGGGCCGGCATGGGCGGAAGGCAGGGAAAGGGCCATGGCGAGGCGGCAGCGGGGCGTCCGGGGTGGCCCGGATTATGCCGAATTCCGCATCGGCGGGCGGCAATCGGTTCTAGCCGCGGTGGCCGCCGGCCGCGACCATGGCCGCATGCACAGCCTGGACATCATCGATTCGCATACCGGCGGCGAGCCCACCCGCGTGGTCGTCGCCGGCTTTCCCGACCTGGGCGGCGGACCGCTGGCGACGCAGCGCGAGCGCTTTGCGGCGCAGTTCGACGCTTGGCGCAGCGCGGTGGCTTGCGAGCCGCGCGGCTCCGACCCGGTGGTCGGCGCCTTGCTGCTGCCGGCGCAATCGCCGGACGCGTGCGCGGCGACGGTGTTCTTCAACAATGTCGGCTACCTGGGCATGTGCGGCCACGGCACCATCGGACTGGTGCGGACCTTGCAGTTCCTCGGCCGGATCGGCCCGGGCGCGCACCGCATCGACACCCCGGTGGGCACGGTCGGCGCGCATCTGCACGAGGACGGCCGGGTCTCGATCCAGAACGTGGACAGTTGGCGCCATGCGGCCGAGGTCAGCGTGGACGTGCCCGGGCTGGGCACGGTGCGCGGCGAGGTGGCCTGGGGCGGCAACTGGTTCTTCCTGGCCCAGGCCGAGGGCGCGATCGAACTGGCGCGGGTGCGCGAGCTCAGCGCCCAGGCCGAGGCGATCCGACGCGCGCTGGAGGCGGCCGGCATCACCGGCGCCGGGGGCGCCCCGATCGATCACATCGAACTGGAAGCCGCTTCGCCCACGCCGGGCATCGACGCGCGCAACTTCGTACTGTGCCCGGGCCTGGCCTACGACCGTTCGCCTTGCGGCACCGGCACCAGCGCCAAGCTCGCCTGCCTGGCCGCGGACGGCCGGCTGGCGCCGGGCGCGCTGTGGCGACAGGAGAGCGTGCTCGGCAGCGTGTTCGAGGCGCGCTACCAGCCCGCCGAGCACGGTGTGCGGCCGACCATCACCGGCAGCGCCCACATCACCGCGCGCGCGCAACTGCTGATCGATCCGGCCGATCCCTTCGCCTGGGGCATCGGCGCGCGCTGAGG
Organism: uncultured Lysobacter sp.; assembly: GCA_966185905.1. Classification (GTDB taxonomy): domain Bacteria; phylum Pseudomonadota; class Gammaproteobacteria; order Xanthomonadales; family Xanthomonadaceae; genus Lysobacter. The sequence continues at coordinate 11,716 of CBIFVU010000017.1, read as the reverse complement.
CGCGCTCCGCCGCGGCCATGGTCCAGCACGATCTGATCGTCGTCGGCGCCGGCATCGTCGGCGCGGCCTGTGCGCAAAGCGCGGCGAGCGCCGGCCTGCGCGTGGCAGTGGTCGAGCCCGGCCCGGTCGGCGGCGGTGCCACCGCGGCCTCGATGGGACATTTGGTCGCGATGGACGAAGACCCGGCCGAGCTGGCTTTGTCGCGGCGCTCGCTGCAATTGTGGGAGCGTTTCGCCGATCTGCCGGAGGCCGAGTTCAGCCGTTGCGGCACGCTGTGGCTGGCGCGCAGCGCTGCGGAGATGGACCAGGTGCCGGCCAAGATCGCGCGCCTGGCCGCGGCCGGGGTCGAGGCGCACGCGGTCGGCGCAGCCGAACTGTATGCGCTGGAGCCGGCGCTGGCCCCTGGCTTGCTGGGCGGCATGCGGGTGCCGCGCGAGGCGGTGGTGTATCCGCCGCGAGTAGCGCAGCACCTGCTGGCGCTGGCCTGTGCCGAGCGCGCGCGACTGCGGCTGGGACGACGCGCGCTTGCGCTGACCCCGCGCGGGCTGCGCCTGGACGACGGGGAAGAATTGGCCGGCCCGGTGTTGGTCGCTACCGGCTGTGCGCTGCCGGAGTTGCTGCCGCAACTGCCCCTGCGCCCGCGCAAGGGCCACCTGGTGATCACCGAGCGTTATCCGGGCCGGGTGCGCCATCAGTTGCTGGAACTGGGCTATGCCGCCAGCGCCCACGGCGCGGCCGACAGCAGCGTGGCCTTCAATGTGCAGCCGCGGCCCACCGGGCAGCTGCTGATCGGATCTTCGCGCGAATACGCTTCGGAAGCAGGCCGCGGGCACGGAGGCGGCGCCGGCGCGGCCGGTGCGGCCGTGTCGCCGGCGATGCTGCGGCGCATGCTCGAACGCGCCTTCGAGTTCTTGCCGACGCTGCGCGAACTGCAGGCGTTGCGGGTGTGGACCGGCTTCCGCCCGGCCACGCCCGACGGCCGTCCTTACATCGGCCCGGTGCCCGGCCGCGCCCACACTTGGGTGGCGGCTGGGCACGAGGGCCTGGGCGTGACCACGGCGCTGGCGACTGCGGAGTTGCTGGTCGATCAGTTGCTCGGCCGCCGGACCGCGCTGGATCCTGCGCCGTTCCTGCCGGCGAGGGCATGGCGATGAGCGCCACCGTGCGGCTGTGGGTGGACGGCGTCGCCGTGGACGCGCCGGCCGGCGCCAGCGTCGCGGCGGCGCTGGCACTGGCGCAGCGGACGCATGCGCGCCGCTCGCGCGATGGCCAGCCGCGTGCGCCGGTCTGCGGCATGGGGGTGTGCTTCGAGTGCCGGGTCGAGATCGATGGCCGCGCCCACCAGCGTGCGTGCCTGGCGGTGGTGCGCGAGGGCATGCGGGTGCGCTGCGATGACTGAGTCCTGCGATGTGCTGGTGATCGGCGCCGGTCCGGCCGGACTGGCCGCGGCGGGGGCGGCGGCGGCGCGCGGTGCGCGCGTGGTGGTGGTGGATGCGCAGGCGCGCGCGGGCGGGCAGGTGTGGCGGCACGATCTGCGCCAGTCGCCATCGCCTGTCGCAGCCAGCGCGCTGGCTGCGCTCCAGGCGCACCCGAACCTGGGCTGGCGTCCCGGCGCGCAGGTGATCGCGGCCGAACCCGGCCGCGCCTGGATCGAATGCGAGGGCCGCGCCGAGGCGCTGCAGTGCGCCGCGATGGTGCTGGCCACCGGCGCGCGCGAGCTGCTGTTGCCGTTCCCGGGCTGGAGCCTGCCCGGCGCGACCGGCGCGGGCGGCCTGCAAGCACTGGCCAAGCAAGGCTGGCCGGTCGCCGGCCGGCGCGTGCTGGTAGCCGGCAGCGGGCCCTTGCTGCTGGCCGCGGCCGCTACCTTGCGCCGGCACGGCGCGCGGGTGCTGGCCGTATGCGAACAAGCGCCGGCGACTCAGGCCGCGGCGTTCGCCGCGCGCCTGTGGCGCTGGCCGGGCAAGCTGGTCCAGGCTGCGGCCTTGCGCGCGCGCCTGGCCGGCGTGCCGTATCGTCCCGGCCGCTGGGTGCGCGCCGCGCACGGCGAAGGGCGGGTGAGCGAGGTCGAGATCGACGGCGGCGAGCGGATCGAGCGCATCGCCTGCGATCTGCTCGCGGTCGGCTATGGCTTGGTGCCCAATCTGGAGATCGCGCGCCTGCTCGGATGCGAGCTGGACGCGCGCTCGCGCCATCCCTGCCTGCGCGTGGACCAGCGCCAAGCCACCAGCGTCGCTGGTGTGTACGCCGCGGGCGAAGCCTGCGGCATCGGCGGCGTGGACGCGGCCCGGGCGGAAGGCGCGATCGCCGGCCTGGCCGCGGTCGGCGCCGACGCCTCCGCCCTGTATCGCCGCCGCGACCGTGCGCGCGCGTTCGCGGCGTTGCTGCCGCGGCATTTTGCGCTGCGGCCGGAGGTCCACGCCTGCGCCACTCCGCAGACCCTGGTCTGCCGCTGCGAAGACGTGTCCCTGGCGCAGGTGCTGGGCCATGCCGATGCGCGCGCCGCGCGCCTGGCCACGCGCTGCGGCATGGGCAGTTGCCAGGGCCGCGTCTGCGGCGCCGCGCTGGCCGAACTGGCGGTGTTCCCGCCCTCGCCCGACGGCGCCGCGGCGACCCTGGGCCGGCCGCCGGTGTTCCCCGCTCGCCTGGGCAGCCTGGCCGCACTGGCCGCTGCGGCGCCCGTCCTCCCTCCGTTGTCCCGTTCCGCCGATGCGGCCGCTGCGGCCGCCGGCTCGTCCATCGAACCGCAAGGATCCTGTCCATGAGCAATGCCCCGTTCTGGCGCGGCGTCATCCCCGCCATCACCACGCCCTTCGCCGAAGACGGCTCGATCGACCATGCCTTCCTCGCCGAACATGCGCGCCGGCTGATCCAGGCCGGTTGCACCGGCATCGTGCCGCTGGGCTCGCTGGGCGAGGCAGCGACGCTGAGTTTCCAGGACAAGTGCGCGATCATGCGCACCCTGGTGGAGGCGCTGGACGGCCGCGCGCCGGTGATCCCCGGCATCGCCGCGCTGTCCACCGACGAGGCGGTGGCGCTGGCGCGCGAGGCCGAGCGCATCGGCTGCGCCGGCCTGATGGTGCTGCCGCCGTATGTCTATTCCACCGACTGGCGCGAGATGAAGGCGCATGTGGCCGCGGTCATCGCCGCCACCGCGTTGCCGTGCATGGTCTACAACAACCCGGTGGCCTACAAGACCGACTTCTCGCCCGAGCAGATCGCCGAACTGGCGGCGCAGTTCGCCAATGTGCAGGCGGTCAAGGAGTCCTCGGCCGACGTGCGCCGCTTCGCCGCGCTGCGCGCGCTGCTGGGCGACCGCCTGGAGCTGCTGGTGGGCATGGACGATGCCCTGGTCGAAGGCGTGGCGATGGGCGCCACCGGCTGGATCGCGGGTTTGGTCAATGCCTACCCGGCCGAATCGGTGCGCCTGTTCGAGCTGGCCCGCGACGGCGGTGCGCGCGCGGCGGCCGAACTGTACGCCTGGTTCCTGCCGCTGCTGCGCCTGGACACCGTGCCCAAGTTCGTACAGTTGATCAAGCTCGTGCAGGCCCAGGTCGGCATGGGCAGCGAGCGCGTGCGCGCGCCGCGGCTGGCGCTGGAAGGCGCCGAGCGCGAGGCGGCGCTGGCGGTGATCCAGCGCGCCCAGGCGCGGCGGCCGGAGCTTTGAGATGCAGGCCCGCGAACCGGTACTGATCGACGGCCGCTGGCGGCAATCGCTGGACGCGGCCGGCGCGTTCCGCGCCTTCGACCCGGCCCGCGCGACCGAGGTCGGGCCGGCCTTCCCGGTGTCCGGCGCGGCCGACGTCGAGGCCGCGCTGTCCGCCGCCTGCGCCGCGGCCGAGGCCTTGGCGGCCGCGGCGCCCGAGCGCATCGCAGCGTTCCTGGACGGCTACGCCGCGGCGATGGAAGCCGACGCCGAGGCCCTGGTCGAACTGGCGCAACGGGAAACCGCGCTGCCGGCGCGGCCGCGCCTGGCCGAGGTCGAGCTGCCGCGCGCGAGCGGCCAGTTGCGCCAGGCCGCGCGCGCCGCGCGCGAGCGCAGTTGGACCCAGCCGATCATCGACACCGCCGCCGGCCTGCGTTCGCACTTGGCGCCGCTGCGCAAGCCGGTGCTGGTCTTCGGTCCCAACAACTTCCCATTCGCCTTCAACGCGGTGGCCGGCAGCGATTTCGCCTCGGCCATCGCGGCGCGCAATCCGGTCATCGCCAAGGCCCATCCGGCGCATCCGGCCACCAGCCAGCGCCTGGCGCGGCTGGCCCACGCGGCCTTGCTCGAGGCTGGCTTGCCGGCGCAGTCGGTGCAGTTGCTGCATCATCTCGATCCCGCACTGGGCCTGCGCCTGGCCGGCGACGCGCGCCTGGGCGCGCTGGCCTTCACCGGCAGCCGCAGCGCTGGGCTGGCTTTGAAGGCCGCCGCCGACGCGGCCGGTGTGCCGGCTTACCTGGAGCTGTCCAGCGTCAACCCGGTGTTCTTGCTGGAGGGGGCGCTGGGCGAGCGCGCCGACGCACTGGCGCAGGAGTTCTTCTCCTCGTGCACGCTCGGCACCGGCCAGTTCTGCACCAATCCCGGCGTAGTGGTGGTGCCGCGCGGCGCCGCGGGGGATCGCTTCGTCGCTGCCGCCGCCGAGCGGTTCGCCGCCGCGCCGGCCGGCATCGTGTTCTCGCAAAGCCTGCGCGAGCACCTGGACGCGGGCGTGGCGGCCTGGCGCGAGGCCGGCGCAGTCGCGCTGGCCGGCGAGGCGTCCGGCCCGCCGCCGGGCGAAGGCTACCGCGTGCGGCCGATGCTGTGGAGCACCGAGGCGGCGGCCTTCATCGCCGATGCGCGGTTGCGCAACGAGGTGTTCGGCCCGGTCAGCCTGGTGGTGCGCGCCGATGGCATCGGCGAGGCGTTGCGGATCGCGGCGGCACTGGAAGGCAACCTCACCGGCACGGTCTACGGCGGCGACAGCGAAGCCGACCTGGCCGACTGGTGCCTGCTGGCGGGCGCGCTGCGTCCGCGCGTGGGCCGCTTGATCGACGGGCGCATGCCCACCGGCGTGGCGGTCAGTGCGGCGATGAACCACGGCGGCCCGTATCCGAGCACCGGCCATCCGGGCTTCAGCGCGGTCGGCATGCCCACCGCGATCCGCCGGTTCGCCGCGCTGCATTGCTACGATCACGTGCGCGCAGCGGCGTTGCCGGAGGAACTGCGCGACCGCAACCCGGGCGGGCTGGCGCGCTGGATCGACGGACGTTGGACCCTGGACGACATCGGAGACGCGGTATGAACCCAGAGCGGCAGATCGGCGGTTCCACTTTGGCCCAGGCGCGCGCGCGGCTGGAACCGTGGCGGCAGCGCGCCGCGCCGATCGGCGCCGGCGAGTACGGCCAGCGGATCGAGCGGGCGCGCCGGCTGATGCGCGAGCAGGGCGTGGATGCCTTGCTGATCACTGCCGGCGCATCCCTGCGCTATTTCACCGGGGTGCCCTGGGGCGCCAGCGAACGCTTGGTGGCGATGCTGCTGACCCTGGACGGCGAGCCGCTGCTGGTGTGCCCGGCGTTCGAAGCCGGCTCGCTGGCGCATGTGCTCAAGATCGCGGCCAGGGCGCTGTTGTGGGAGGAGGACGAAGACCCCTGCGCGCTGGCCGCAGCGGCCGCGCGCGAGCGCGGCGCACAGCGGTTGGCGCTGGATCCGGCCGCCGCCTTCGCCGTTTTCACCGGCCTGCGCGCGGCCGCGCCCGGATTGGAACTGGCCGATGCCGCGGCGATCGTCGATGGCTGCCGGGCGAGCAAGTCGGAGGCCGAGTTGGCGCTGATGTACCAAGCCACGGCGATGACCCTGCAGGCGCACCGGTTGGCCGCGAGCCTGGCCGAGCCCGGGGTGAGCACCACCGCGCTGCGCCGCTTCATCGACGAGGCCCATCGCGCCTTCGGCGCCGACAACGGCTCGACCTTCTGTATCGTCCAGTTCGGCCAGGCCACGGCCTATCCGCACGGCATCCCCGGCGAGCAGATCCTGGCCGAAGGCGATCTGGTGCTGATCGACACCGGCTGCGCGGTGCAGGGCTACCACTCCGACATCACCCGCACCTACATCTGCGGCCGCCCCAGCGACGAGCAGTGGCGCATCTGGGCGCTGGAACAGGCCGCACAGCAGGCAGCGTTCGCAGCAGTGCGCCCGGGCGCCAGCGGCGAAGCGGTGGACCAGGCTGCGCGCAGCGTGCTCGAACGCGGCGGCCTGGGACCGGACTACCGTTTGCCCGGGCTGCCGCACCGCACCGGCCACGGCTGCGGCATGAGCGTGCACGAGGCGCCTTACCTGGTGCGCGGCAACCGTACCGGGCTGGCGCCGGGCCAGTGCTGCTCCAACGAGCCGATGATCGTGGTGCCCGACCGCTTCGGCGTGCGCCTGGAGGACCACTTCCACGTTACCGAGGACGGTGCGGCCTGGTTCACCCGGCCTTCGCCGGCGATCGACCGGCCGTTCGCCGATTGAAGCCGGCTTCGACTGAGGCCGGCTTCGACCAGGCGGCTCGCACGCGCAAACGCGCGTGTCCAGCGCCGCCGGACGGTGCGGGCAGCGCCACGCAGACACTTCAGGCACATCCGCGCCGGCGCGGTTTGCCGCATGATCGCCAGTTCCTGCCCGACACCGAGCCCAGACCCACGATGACTCCGACCGCCATCGCCCCTGCGCGGACCGCCCGCGGCGCCCGCCCGCTCGTCACCCTGCTGGCGGTGTCGCTGGCGCTGGCGCTGTGCCCCTCCGCGCAGGCCGCGCCGCCGCCCGGCGCCGCGCCGCAAGAGGTGCGGCAGAGCCCGGCCTCGCGTTTCAAGGCGCTGTACCAGCGCGAGTGGGCCTGGCGCCAGGCGCAGTTCGCCGGCGGCGACGACGAAGACGTGCAGGGCCAGCCGGCCGCGCGCCTGCCGCGAGTGGATGCGGCCACCCAGGCCGAGCGCGAGCGCTATTGGGAGCAGGTGCTGGCCGAACTGGACACCATCGACCCGGCCGCGCTCGAGGGCGAGGGCCCGGTCAACTACGCCGTGTTCCGCCAGCAGGTGCAGAGCCTGCTGGCCAACCAGCGGGTGCGCCAGTGGGAGATGCCGTTCAACAGCGACAGCGCCTTCTGGACCAACCTGGGCTTCACCGCGCGCCGGCCGATCCGCGATGTCGCCGGCTATGAGCGCTACCTCGGCCAGTTGCGCGATATCCCGCGCTATTTCGACGAGCAGATCGCCAACATGCGCGCCGGCCTGGCGCGCGGTTTCAGCGTGCCGCGGGTGACGCTCGCCGGCCGCGACGCATCGATCAAGGACGTGCTCGACGCCAAGCTCGGGGACAACCTGCTCTACACCCCGTTCGTGAAGATGCCGGCCAACATCCCCGCCGCCGAGCAGGCGCGGCTGCGCGCCGAAGCCGCCAAGGCGATGGACGAGGCGGTGCTCCCGGCCTATCGCAAGCTGCTGGCCTTCATGCAGGAGGAGTACCTGCGCCAGGCGCGCACCACCCTGGCGGCCGAAGCCATGCCCGGCGGCGAGGCCTATTACCGGGCCAAGATCCGCGAATACACCACCCTGGACCTGGAGCCGGCGCAGATCCACGCCATCGGCCTGGAGGAAGTGGCCAAGATCCGCGCGGAGATGGAGCAGACCATCGCCAAGACCGGCTTCAAGGGCAGCTTCGCCGAGTTCCTGCACTACCTGCGCACCGATCCCAAGTTCTACCCCAAGAGCGGCGACGAACTGCTGATGCGCGCCTCCTGGCTGGCCAAGCGGGTGGACGGGGAGATCGGCAACTACATCGGCCTGTTGCCGCGGCAGCGTTTCGCCATCCGCCCGGTGCCGCCGGACCTGGCGCCGTTCTACACCGCCGGCCGCGGCGGGCGCGATGTGTACCTGGTCAACACCTACAACCTGCCTTCGCGCCCCTTGTTCAACCTGCCGGCGCTGACCCTGCACGAATCCGCGCCGGGCCATTCGCTGCAGACCTCGCTGGCCGCCGAGCACGAGGGGCTGCCGGATTTCCGCCGCTACACCTACATTTCCGCCTATGGCGAGGGCTGGGCGCTGTACTCGGAGAAGCTGGGCATCGAAATGGGGCTGTACGACACGCCCTACGATTATTTCGGCTACCTGACCTACCAGATGTGGCGCGCCAGCCGGCTGGTGGTGGACACCGGCGTGCACCACCTGGGCTGGAGCCGCGAGCGGGCGCAGGCCTTCCTGCGCGACAACACGGCCCTGAGCGAGCACGAGATCGTCACCGAAGTGGACCGGTACATCGGCTGGCCGGCACAGGCGCTGTCCTACTACCTGGGGCAGATGAGCATCGAACGTTCGCGCGCCAAGGCCGAGAAGGCGCTGGGCGCATCCTTCGACATTCGCGCTTTCCACGACGCGGTGCTGGCGCTGGGCTCGGTGCCGCTGCCGGTGCTGGAGCAGCGCGTGGACCGCTTCATCGAAGAGGGCCGCAGCAAGGCCGCCGCCGCACCGGCGAAGTAGGAGCGGCGCGAGCCGCCATCGCGAGGCGGCGGCGATCGCAGGAAGGGACCGGCTGCGGACGGTGGGACGCGGCGAACCGCCAAGGCCGGGCTCTCAGCCGCCTTCCGCTCCGGACGGCAAGCCCCATTCGCGCCAAAGCTTCGCATGCTCGGCCTGCGGCAGCAGCACGAACACCGGCCGCTGTTGCGGGTCCAGCCAGCCCAGCAGGGCATCCATCCGCTCTGGCGCCATCGCCGTGCAACCGGCGGTCGCCTCGCCCGGCGCTTTCCACAGGTGGGCGAAGATGCAGCTGCCCGCGCCGCGCACGGCGCCGGGGTTGTGCTCGATCACGAAGCCTTCGCGATAACGCAGGTCGCCATCGGCGTGCAGGTCGCGGCGCATGGGCTCGGTCGAGCCGGCCACGGCCGCCGCGCCGACCTGGCGCGCATCGACGATGCGGTTGTACAACGGCGAATCGGCCACGTCGATGCAGTAGTCCTGCGCGCTCATCGCTCGGTAGGGCAGGGCGGTCTCGGCGCGGCCGGCATAGCCGAACGCGGTGCCGATGGCGAATATCCCCGCGGGCGCGCGGCCGTCGCCTTCGCGCTTGAGCGGGCCGCCGTCGCCGGTCGGAACGCGATGCAGGCCCAGCCCCCAGGCCGAGCCGGAACGCCCGACCGCGACATCGGTGGCCGGGCCCACGGCCCGCCAGTCGCCGTCGCGGCGTTCGTAGCGTTGCAGGACGCCGCTGCTGGCGTTCCAGTCCGGGGTCACCACCAATACCAGTTGGCGTGCCTGGTCCAGGCGGTGGGCTTCGGGCATTGCGGGGGCTCCTCGGCTGGCGCAGCCGGCAGCGGACAGGGCGGCGCCCAGGCAGGCGCACAGGGCCAGCGCCCGCGCCAGGCCGGCGGCACGCGCCCCGGAGAGGCGCGCGCGGCGGTCCGCGCGGCGCGGCGAAAACCCGGGGATGGACAACGACGGCATAGCGCCCTCCGGCGGCTCAGGTGTCGAGCATGTCCTGCACTCGCTCGGCATGGCTGTCGAGCTGGAGCAGGCGGTCGTGGCCGTGCTCGCACAGCAGCACGAAGATCAGGTCCAGCAGATGCTGCAGCGCGGATTGGTACAGCAGCGGCTCGACGTGGCTGCGCTCGTCGTGGGCCGACACCAGCAGGGCGAAGTCGGCATGGGCGCGCAGCGGATTGGGCGTGTGCCGGGTCACCGAAACCACCTTGCCGCCGGCCTCGCCGAAGGTCCGCGCCAAGTGGCACAGCGCGGTCTGCTTGCCCTGTTCGGAGAACACCAGCAACACGTCCTCGGCATTGGCGGTGGCGGTGCTGGCGGCCATCAGCACCGGGTCGAAATGGTGCACCGCCAGGATGCCGATCATCGCCAGCTTCATCGCCATCGAGCGGGCGGGGATGCCGTCTTCGCCCAGGCCGATGATGAACACCCGGCGCGCGTGCTGGATCGCTTCGGCGATGGCGTCGATGCGCTCGGGCGGATTGATCAGGCGGGTTTCCTCCTCCGCGCGCGACTTGCCGTGCCACAGCCGGTCGGCCAGGGCCGCGTGCGGGTCGGCGCGCGCGGCCACCGCGGCGCCAGCCTCGTCGTGGCCGTCGCCGCGCGCCACCGCTTCGCCGATGGAGTATTTCAGGTCCGGATAGCCCTTGAAGCCGAGCTTCTGGCTGAACTTGACCACGCTGGACTGGCTGATGCCGAGCGCGTTGGCCAACTGCTGGGAGGAGTAGTCGCGCAGCAAGTGCGCGTTCTCCAGCAGGTAATCGGCGATGCGGCGTTCGATCGCCGACATCTGGTCGCGTTCGGAGCGGATCTTGAGCAGGGGCGACATGGGCGGGGTCCGGTGCTGGGCGCAGCTTAGCCCAGAGCGTGGCCGGCGGCGCGGCGCCGGGCGCCGGGCCGGGCTCGGTCAGGCGGCGGCCAGCGTCTCCAGGCCGCGGATCTCGCGGATGCCCAGGCCGGGCGCGTCGGTCACGGTGATCTCCGATTCGTTGAAGATCACCCCGCCATCGACCGGGTTGAAGGCGCACAGCGAGGGTCCGTCCAAGTCCACCTTGGTGATCACGTTGGCCTTGGCCACGGCCAGGTGGACCGCGGCGGCGACCGAGATCGAGGTCTCGATCATGCAGCCGATCATGCACTCCACGCCGTACATGGCGGCGATGTCGGCGATCTGGATCGCCTTGGACAGCCCGCCGGTCTTCATCAGCTTGATGTTGATGATGTCGGCTGCGCGCATGCGGATCAGGTCGATCACTTCTACCGGCCCGAACACGCTTTCGTCGGCCATGATCGGGGTGTGCACGCGGTCGGTGACGTACTTGAGCCCGTCCAGGTCCTGGGCCTTGACCGGTTGCTCGACCAGTTCCAGCCGCACCCCGGCGTCTTCCAGGGTCTGCAGCGCGTAGACGGCCTGCTTGGCGGTCCAGCCCTGGTTGGCGTCCAGGCGCAGCAGCGCGCGGCCCTCGACCGCGGCATAGATCGCCTTGACCCGCTCGATGTCCACGCCGATGTCCTTGCCGACCTTGATCTTGAGCGACTCGAAGCCGCGGTCCACCGCTGCGATCGAATCGGCCACCATCTTCTCGATGTAGTCCACCGAGATGGTCAGGTCGGTGGTGATCACCGGATCGCCGCCGCCGAGCATCTTGTACAGCGGCGCGCCGTAGAGCTGGCCGAACAGGTCGTAGACGGCGATCTCCACCGCCGCCTTGGCGCTGGAGTTCTTCTCGATCGCGCCCTGGATCAGGCCGGTGATGCGGTTGAGGTTGGCGATCTCCTGGCCGATCAGGCGCGGGGAGATGAACTTGCGGATCGCCTCCACGATCGAGCCGTGGGTGTCGCCGGTGATCGGCGCGGTGGCCGGGGCTTCGCCGTAACCGACATGGCCGGTGTCGGTGTGCACGGTGACCACGATGTCCTCGACCGTATCGACCGTGCGCAGGGCGGTCTTGAACGGCGTCTTGAGCGGAACCCGCAGCATGCCGAATCGGATGTCGGTGATCTTCATGGAGTAGTGGTCTGGGCTGCGTGTGGCGTGGCGGGAAGGAAGGCGGCGGGCGCTGCGGGGTTCACGGACGGATGCGCTGGATGGCGGTGATGCGGTCCACGGTCGGCTGCTCTGGATCGAACAGCAACGGCACCAGCGGCGTGACCGAGACGCCGTTGAGATGCACCCGCGCCAGTTCGCCGGTGCGGTCGCGGAAGGTGATGCCGGTGGTGTCGTGGATCACGTAGGGCC
>CBIFVU010000016.1:0-35412 GCA_966185905.1 uncultured Lysobacter sp. | reverse complement strand
ATCGAGCCCATCGCGAAGGCCGGCGCTTCGCCGATGACCTTGACGTTGGACTGGGTGACGGCATCGGTGATTTGGTCGTTGACGGCGGTCGGGAAAGCCATGGTTGAACTCCTTGGTGGAAGTGGTACGGCCCATGCCGTACGCTGCTGAAGAACGCCTCGTCAACCGGCTTGTGAACCCGAAGGCGAAGCATTTTTCCCGGTATTTCCAGCGTTTCCGGCGACATCGCCGGTCGCCGCCGCGGCGCTGCCGGCGGCCTCCTCCGCGGCCAGCAGGCCTTGCTGCCGGGCCATGTCCAGCGCCGCTTGCAACTGCGCGGCCACCGGGCCGAACTGGCGCTGGAAACAGGCGTCCACCTCGGTCTTGACCAATTGCGCGAGGCGTTCGGCGATCTGTCCGATCACTGCCGAGCCGGGTGGCGCGTTGCCGGCGACGGGCGCCGCGGACGGGCGCAGGTCCTGCAACGACTGCGCGCGCTCGACCGAAGCGAGCACGGCATTCTCCGCCTCGGCCGTGGCCGCCGCAGCGGCAGCGACTGCCGCTGGCGGGCCAGCGGCGACGGTTTGCTGGGTGCGCTGCAGGCTTTGCTGGATCAAGTCCTGGGCGCGCTGGCGGCCACTGTCGATCGACTGGGCGGCACGCGCGCGCGCCGCGTCGGCCGGGCCGGGCGCGGCGCTCGGCGCACCGCCGTTGTGGGCGACGCCGGCGGCGAAGGCCGCCAGTTGCAGCCGTTCGGCGTCGCTGAGTTCGCGTTCGAGCCAATCGCGGGCGAAATCGACCAGTTGCGCGTTCAAGGCATCGATGTCGGTGCCGGTTGCAGTCATGGCGGGTCTCCGGGTTCTTCGCTCAGCGGCCGAGGCCGCGCAGCAGGCGCGCGAGCGCATCGAGCACTTCGGGGTGGGCGGCGATGCGGTCGATCAACTCGCCGCGTCCGTCGTCGCTGTCGCGGCGCGGCAGGCGCGGCGGCTGGGCCGGCGGCTCGGCCGGCGCCGGAGAACGGTCCGCGGCGGGCGCGGCGGATGCAACCGCCGCCCCGGCGGATGCGCCCGGCGGCGCCGATTCGAGCTCTTCGGCGAGCAGGTGGTAGAGCAGAGGGTTCATCGCAGGCTCCTGCACTTACACGTGATGCGATACGCAATGCGGCGCTCGATCAGGCCGTTGAGCGCTCAGCCCGCCGACGCGCGGTGCACCTGCACGACCGAGGCGGGCGCCTTGTAGCCGCTGAACTGCAAGGTCGTCCGGACCGGCGGCGGGGACTTGGGATCCTCGCTCGACTTGATCGAAGCGATCGTCGTCGACCAATACTCGGCCGCGATCTTGCAGACCAACCCGGCGAGGCAAGCGCACAGACTGTCCGGCGAGGCGCTGTTCTTCCTCGGCGAGCCGGCGGTGTCCGCCGCCGATGCGCCCAACGGCAGCAGGCCGTAGGCCAGCAGCACCACCATGCGCGCGAACTCGTCCTGGATATCGGTGTGCTCCACGCCCTGAGCGTCGGAGCCGAGCACATAGGCACGCCAGTTGACGAACAGGTTCAAGGTATCGCGCAGGGCCACGATGACCGGAATCGCCGAACCCGAGCCATTGCCGCCGATCAAGGCCGCGACCAACTTCGCGAACAGGGTCGTGGTCCAGTCCGGCGGCGGGGAGGCGCCGCCATACAGCCCGGCCAAGGCCTGGGCCAATTGCGTCTGGATCCAGCCGGGCGCGCCGTCGGCCACCGGCTGGCCCTTGGCGTCGAGTTGCATCATCGCGCCGAGGTTGGTTTGCCCGTCCACCACCAACGCGCGGCCGATGCGGCTCAGGGCCGACAACTGCGCCAGGTCCAGAGCTTCGACGCCGGAGAACATCGCGTGCTCGGCCACCCGCCGCAACAGGCCCGTATCGGCGTAGCCGTCCAGATGGCGCAAGCCTCGGTTGAGCCGGTACTCGTTGGCCGAGGCGAACAGGCCCGAGGCACCGGTGATGGTGTTGCTGCCCAGGTTGGTGTCGAAGGCGACCCGCGGATAGAGCGAACCGACATAGCTGCGATAGTAGTAGGCATGCCCCAGGCGCAGTGCGACCAGGCCGCCGGTGCCGGTCAGGGCCTCGTAGACACTGACTTTGTCCTGGCCCTGCGCCGCCAGGGCTTCGCTGATGGCCATCATGTTGCGCTTGGCCGCATACGCCACCAAGTCGCGGGTGCGTTCGCTGGTCAAGGCGTAACGGCGCAGCGCCATGCCCTGGAAGCTCAGGCTGCCGTCCTCGAACATCTCCTCCAGCAGGCGAGGGGCTACGACTCTCTCGGCGAGCCGGGCGACGTCGGTGCCCTTGTGCTTGCGATGCTGCGCGTCCTCGGCCAAGGCATAGACATCCCCTTCGCGGCGGCCGCGGGCCATCCGCGCGCAACTGAGCGTGTAGGCAGCGTAGGCACGGTAGAACTCCGGCGAGGGCTGATCGCGCAAGCGCGCCATGTAGCCGCCGATGGCCGAGCGGTTGTCGCTGCTCACTCCGGCGCCCTCGCCACAATGGACATGGCAGATCATGCGCAGGGCGCGCTTGCTCGATTCCGCGCCGAAGGTCCGGGGCAGGTTCTTGGCCAGGTTGTCGATCATCAACGAGAAGAACGTCGCGTAGCCGCCGAGCTTGTTCTCCGCGCCGACCAGGTCCAGGCCGACGATCTGGCCCAGCGCGGCCTGGGTGGGCCACGCATTCTCCGGATCGCCGTTCGCCCCGCCCGAAGGTACGGGCGCGAGCAAGGCGGAGATCTTTTCGAAATCTTCCTTGAGCTTGGCGTCGCTGATGTACTCCGCGGCGGTGTGGACCAGCAGCTTGTAGTCCACCTTCTTGCCGGCATCCCCGGCCGCCTGCGTCAACTTCACCGCGACGCTGCCGGCCACCGCGACCTCATCCTCGCCCATCGCGATCTGCGCATACGCCGTGCCCTGGGCGTCCAGGAACATGAAGGTCGTCGCCATCCATTTCAGGTAGGCGTCCTGGCTGCACTCCTTGAGCAGCCAATCGATGGCGTAGGAACGCATGAAATACGCATCGTCGAACGGCGTGAACTTGCCCGCGCTGTAGATCTTGCGGTTGAAGTAGCCGATCCACGCCAGGATCTCATTGTCGCGGATGCCGAAGGCCTTGCGATCGCGCAGGCGCTGTTCCACCACCGCCTGGAGGCGTTGGTACAACGCCGGGTCGTTGGCCGCCTGGCCCTCGTGGCCGCTGAAGCCCAGTGCGTCGAGGATACAGATCGAGGCGATGTACAGGTCTTCCGCGGCGCACTCGCCGCGCTCGTACTGGCTGCGGTCGCCCTTGGACTCCAGCGCGGCGAAGGGGTTGCGCTCCTGCATCGCCCGCAGCGCCAGAGAAAACAGTTTCAACTGTCCGCAAGCATCGATCTCGACCTGCCCCTTGCCGAGCTTGAGGTCCGGCGGCAGCGGTCCCAGGGCCTCGCCGAACACGCTGACCAACGCCAGCGGCGCGCCCTGTTCGATCACCAGGTGGATATCGCGGCTGCTGCCGGGCTTGCCCAGATCGGGCGCCTTGACCGTGATGTCGCAAGTCCATCCGGCCTTGGCGGTGCCGGTCAACGGCAGGATGCCTCCGAAATGGCTGTGATAGTCGAAGGGATAGGCCGGCAACTGGATGTCGGGGATCTTGAAATAGGCCATGGCGGACAACCTCGGCAAGATGGCGCGGCGTCATGGCGCCACGGGAAGGGCGGCGCGGCGCCAACGCGCCGCGGACGAAAGCGCAGCGCTCAGCTCTGCCGGTTCTGCAGCAGCGAGGAGTACTTGGCGATGCTCTGATCGATGCGGTCGATGGCGAAGCTGGCCGACTCGGCCTCCATCGCCCCGGCGGCAGCGGCGACGGCAGCGGCGGCGCCCATGAAGATGTCGGTAGCGAGGATGCCGACGGCGTCCTCGGCGGCCTTGACCGCTTCGCCGGCCACCAGGTCCTGGGTCATCTGCTTCATCAGCACGCCCTGGCTGGCCAGCGCGATCTTGGTCACGCCGTCGAAATAGGCGGCCGCCGATTGCGCCACCAATCCCGCGGCCTGGCTGATCATCATGTCCGGGCCGGTGGCGATCTGGGTCGGCGCGTAGGACGCGGTCTGGCTGTTGCTGAACTGCACCGCCTGCACGATCTTGGGATTGAGCTCGCTGGTGTCGCTGGTCGCGCCACTGTCCTGTTGCGCGGCGGCGCGCACCCGCGCTGCGCCCAGCGGCGAAGCGCCCGGGCTGGACGTGCCGCCAGCGTTCTGGTTCGAGCCGCCCGAGGGCGCCGTCGGCCCGGACGCGCTGGCGGGCGTTGCGCTCGCGGGTGCGGCCGCGCCCGGTGCGGCGCCCGCGGGCTCGTCGCCGGCGGTGCCGGTCGCGCCGCTGGCCGGAGCATCGGCCTGAGCTGCGGCCGCTGCTGTGGCCGGCGCGGCGGTCGTCGCCAGATCCGCGGACGCACTGTCGGCTTCGGCCGGCTGTGCCGGCTCCTGCGCCTTAGCGGTCGCGGTGGACGCCGGGGCCGGCGCGGCCGCAGCCTTGTCGGCCGGCGCAGCCGGTGCGGTCGATGCAGGCTTGCTGCGTTTGAACCAGTTCATCATCGCCCTTCTCCTTGTCCCCGCGCGCCCGTCGCGCGGACCGCGCGCAAGGCCGGCACGGCTGCATCGTTCGCCAGCACGCTCACGACTTGTCGCCCACGGCCATGATCAATTGCACGGCCTTGGACACCACCGCGCTGGATATCTGGTTGAGCACTTGCTGGCTGTGCACCGCGTTCTGCAGCGCCAGCCCGGTGGAATGGCTGGAAACCTGGTACAGCGAGGCGATCGCCTGCGCCGGCGCTTCGGCCACCACCTTGACGTTGGTCTGGGTGACGGCGTCGGTGATCTGCGTATTGACGGGGGTGTCGGCCATGAGCCTGTCCTTGGAAACACGAGGGAGGGACGCCGGCGCGATGCGCGGGCGGCGGCGGTCTGCGACGGGTCTGCGCGTGCGCAGTCGGTCTATGGGGTGGAACGCGGTCCGCGCGCGCTTGTGAAATCGCGCGCCGGCGGCGGCGGCCTCAATCGCGGGCCACCGCCGACTTGATCCGGTTGCGCAGCAGCTCGACCCGCTTGCGCGCCAGCGGCTGGTTGATGTGCAGCTTCTCGGCGATCACCGGATACGGCAGGTCGTCGATGAAGCGATAGGCGAACAAACGCCTCTGGTCGCGGCTCATGCGCGCCACCGCAGCGACGATCCGGTCCAGTTGCTGCTCCAGCTCCAGGCGCTGCTGCGCCGACAGGCCGTCGTGGGCGAAGCCGCTGGCCTCGCTGTCGATTTCTCGATGGCGATCGAACACCTCGCGGTCGCGAGCGCGCCGGCGCACGCTGTCGAGGAAGACGTGGCGCAGCACCACGAACAGGAAGCCGCAGGGGTCGGTGATGGTCTGCGGCGAACGGCGCATGAACAACAGCGCCTTGATCGCAGTATTGGCCAGCAAGTCTTCGGCGCGATCGCGCTGGCCGTCGGCGAAGCGCCGCGCGCGCGCCTCCAGTTCCGGCAGGCTGGCGCGCCAGGCTTCGGCGAACATCGCGTCGGCCGCTTGCAGTGCGCTCGCTGCACCGCTTCCTGCATCGCCGCTGCCGCCGCCACGAGGGCTGCGGCTGATACCGTGTTCGCTGCCGTCGGCGGCGCTGCGCGCGGGTCCGCGTGCGCAGGCCGGTGCGGATGGGTGCTCGTGTCCGGAAGCCTGCATCGCCGCCTCTCCTGTCTCGACCGTGTGTGCGGCGAGTCTGGTGAGGGGGTCCGGCGATGGCTGTTACTTGGGTGACACAGGTGCCGCGCTGGCGAAGAACTGCGCAACCGGTCGCGATAATGCGCGGCCACCACGGCCGATGGACGGCGCGATGCCCACACGTACAAGCTCGTGTCGCGGATTTGTCCGCTTGTGCGGCCCGATGACGTAGCGCGCGCGAGCGCCGGTACGCAGCCGGGCCGCGCCAGCTCGGCGGGCGGCGATCGCGCGCCCTGCGCTCAGCCCGCGCGGGCGCGCCCGGTCCGGCTTTCGATGCCGAACGCACGCAGGGCCTCGCCGGTGCCCCAGGCCAGCGCACAACTCACCGCAGCGACCATGCCCCAGTTGCTCCAGCCCGGCGGTGCCGCACGCAGCCATTCGGCCAGGCCCGGCCACCACTGCGGCTCCGCGCCCATCGCCACGCCGATCGCGGCGAAGGCCAATGCCGCCAACAACGCTTGCTGCAACCACTGCTCGAAGCGATCCGATACCGCCGACGCGGCTTCCACCCGGCGCGCGACCTGCGCGGCGAAATCCTCCGGCACCGGCTCCATCGCCGGCGTCCGCAACGCCCGCGCCAGCAAGCGGTACTCACCCAGACGCGGATCGTCCGCGGCCATCGGCGCACCACGGCGTTCCTCCTGCCGGGCACGTTCCTGCAGCGCCCATTCGCGCTGCACGGCCGGATCGTCGAAAACCTTCGCAGCATCGGCGGCGGTGTCGGCAGTGGGGCGGGGCGGGCGGCGGTTCATGCGATTTCTCCCAAGCGGTCCTGCAAGCGCTGGCGCAGCCGCGCGCGGGTCCGGAACAGGTGGCTCTTGATCGTCCCCTCGGCCAGGCCGGTGATCGTGGCGATCTCGCCGATGGGGACTTCCTCCAGGTGATACAGGGTCAACAAGGTGCGCTGCAACGGCGGCAGGGCCTCGATCTCGGCGTGCAGGCCGGCCGCGATCTCCTCGTCGGCGCAGGCCGCTTCCAGATCGAAGCCATCGCTGACCCGTTCCAGCGGCGAGAGCGCGTCCTCATCCTCGGCCGCCTCCACCATCGGGATGCGCTTGCGTTCCAGATGCCGCTTGGCGACCGAATAGGCGACCTGGCCGATCCAGGACTTCAACGGGCTTTCGTGCCGGTACTGGTGCAGGCACTGGTGGACGCGCAGGAACGCCTCCTGGCATAGCTCACGGGTGTCGTCGGGATGGCGGACCATGCGCTGGATGATGTGCCAGCACAGGCCCTGGTAGTCGCGCACCAGGCGCTCGAACGCGCCCGGCCGGCGCGCCAGGACGGCTTCGACCAGGCTGCGGTCGTCGTTCATGCGGTGGGGCCGAGGGTCGCCATGGGGATCAAGATGCAGGCAACGCGCCGGCGGTTGCAGTGCCGCCGGTCCCCGGCCCGACATGACGCTGCTCACTGGCCCTGGCGCTGCGGCGTTGCCTGTGCGCCGGCACCGGCACGGCCCGCGCGCTCTGCCCTCGCCCCCGCCCATGCCCATGCCCATGCCCCAGGGTCGGCGCCGGCCCCGGCCACACCCGGCTGCAACCGTCGCCGGCCCGGCCGTATCTGCTTGCCCAGGGCCCGGTTGCGCCGGGCCGTCCACCCGGAGAGACTGCCGCCATGTCCTTGTCGCCCAACCTGATTCCCATCGTCCTGTTCCTGTCGATCGTCTTCGCGATCAAGATCGTCGTGGACGCACGCTTCCGCTCCAAGCTGCTCTCCACCGGCGGCGCCGAGGACCTGCTGCGCTCGCTGGCCCGCGACGAAGACCTGCGCCGCCGCCACGGCGCGCTGCGCTGGGGCATCGTCCTGGTCTTGCTCGCCGTCGCCTTCGCCGTGATCGGCGCGGTGGGCTGGCAGGACGCCACGCCCGGCGCCATCGCCGTGGTGCTGGCCGCGCTGGGGTTGGGCAATCTGGCCTACTACCTGATCGTCCGCAAGATCGACTGAGCCGCGCCGGCTGGGGCGTGGCGCGCATGCGGCGCGGCGCCCCGGGGCTGGAACCGGGCGCCGCGCGCTCAGGATCGGTCCAGCACGCTGCGCAGCACCATCACGGTGGTGACATCGTCCACGCCCTTCATCGCCGCCACTTGCTCGCGCACGGCCGCCAACTGCGCCGGCGTGGCGGTTTCCACCAGCACCATCAGGTCGATCTCGCCGGCCACGCTGTGCGCCAGTCGCACCGCCGGCAGCTCGGCCAGCAAGGGCACCACGTCGTCGCAGCTGAAACCTTCCGCATAGCGCAGCCACAACCAGGCCCGCAACGGATCGCCGCCGCTGCCCAAGCGCACGGTGTACTGGGCGATCACCCCGGCCGCCTCCAAGCGTTGCAGCCGTTCTTGCACGGTGCTGCGCGACAGCCCCACGGCTTTGGCCAGGGCGACCGTGGACAGGCGCGCGTTGTCCTGCAACAGCGCGATCAGCTTGTGGTCGGTGGCGTCCAGGGTCTTCATCGTCGGCTCGGCCTCGCCCGGCCCTGCCGGCCGCACCCGGCATTTTGCCGGGTTGAGACCGGCGCAAGCCAGCGGCGAGCATGGGTCGCGGCCGCCGTGGCCGCGCGCCCTGCCGATGGAGGCCTCCCATGACCTCGCTCTCCCATGCCGCCCTGCTGCCGATCGATGTGCAACGCGGTTTCGACCATCCGCCCTGGGCCCGCCGCGACAACCCCGCGATGGAGACCAATGGCCAGCGCCTGCTACGGGTCTGGCGCGAACGCGGCCAGCCCCTGTTCCATGTGCGCCACGACTCGATCCATGCCGGCTCGCCGCTGCATCCCTCGCATCCGGGCAACGCCTTTCGCGAAGGCTTCGCACCGCTGGCCGGCGAGACCGTGGTGGCCAAGTCGGTCAACGCCGCCTTCATCGGCACCGACCTGGACCTGCGCTTGCGCCGGCTCGGCGTGGACACGCTGGTGCTGTTCGGCATCAGCACCGACATGTGCGTGTCCACCACCGCGCGAGTGGCCAGCAACCTGGGCTATCGCACGCTGGTGGTGGCCGACGCCTGCGCCTGTTTCGACCTGCCCGATGGCGAAGGCGGCACGATTCCGGCCGAATCCATCGCGCGCGCGCACTTGGCGAGCTTGCGCGCGGAGTTCGCCGAAGTGCTCGACACTGCAACCGTGCTGGCGCGCTTGCAGGCCGACTGAACATCGGCCGCGCGCCGCGCTCGCATGCAGCGCGCCGGCCGCGCGCGCCTGCAAAACAAGGCGCCGCCCACTGAACGCGAACCGCTGGCGAGACGACGAACGGTCTTGCCAGCGCGATTTCGCGGGCGTAGAGTTCGCGCCCATCTTCCCAACGCAGCCCGGCCTTTTTCTTCCCATGCGCACCGAATCGACCATCGCAAGCCAGAACCTGCAGGCGCCTTCGCGCCGGCATGCGTTCGACTGCGGCCCGATCGTGCGCGGCCGCGATCTGCTGCGACACCCACCGCACTGATCTTCCTCCAGGCAGGGAGATCGGTCGCCCCGATCTCCCGAGGAATGCAGACGCCCTCGGACTCTTCCGGGGGCGTTTTCGTTTCAGGCGTCCGCAAGGGATTTGCGACAAAACCACTTGAAAACCCACTCTTTCCGCATGCCCCCGAAGCACCCGAGGCGAAGGGGACCAGCCGTCGAGGCGCTTTGTGCGCTGTGCCCGGGTGCTTCGGCACGGGCGGTGCGTGCGCGGAAGAAACCCACCAGGGCGCCAGCGCCCGAACGCATTGCCGCCTGGCGACAGGCGGCGATACGGAGCATCCACGACCAGGCGTCTACAGCGGTACGGGTTCGCATCCCGTCCGGTGCGCGCGGCACTGCCGTGGCGTATGCCGAAGGCGCAGGGCGGATGTTCCTTCCATGAGATAGCTCAATTGGTTAGAGCAGCGGATTCAGACTCCGCGGGTTGCCGGTTCGATTCCGGCTCTCGTAACGGATAGTCCAATGGCGGACATCAGCCTTTCACGCTGATCGACAGGTTCGATTCCTGTTGTCCACTGTCCTGAAAAGACAGTCTTGCACGGAACGAAAGTTCCGACACCGGGAAGCGCCCCGTGCGGCGCGCCGGGCTGCGTCGCCGCCACGGGACGCGAGGCCGGCCGACGCAGCGGTGGCACCGCCGGCCCCTCGCCCCGCGAGCGCGGGAACGGCGCCGCTCCGGCACAGGCCCACACGGACGTGGCCTGGCCGGCGGCGCCGGCTCCCCGAACGCGGCGCCCGGGGTCCGCGCTGCCGGCGCCGTGGGCGCTCCCACCTATTCCAACCCGGCGCGATCGCGCGCCGGAACTCATCGCCGCATCGCCGATGCGGCGCCACCGTGCCCTGCGGCGCCCCGATTCGGCCGCAGCGGCCTTCACCACGGATCGGATCCCACCAGGACCCAAGGAGAAGAACATGTTCTGGATGAAGAAGGCCGTGGTCGGCGATGCCGAGCGCGTGCTGGTCTATCGCAACCGACGCATCGAGCGCGTGCTCGGCCCGGGCGTGCACCGGTTGTACGACATCCGCGGCCAATTGCAGTTGTCGTTGCACAGCATCGGCCAGAGCGCCTACGCCGGCAACGACGGCGAGGCGCTGATCGTCGGCCTCGGCGAGAGGTTGAGCGAGCACTTCGTACTGGCCGACATCGGCAACGACGAGGTCGGCGTGGTGCTGCGCAACGGGCGCCATGCCGATGTACTGGCACCGGGCGTTCGCCGCTTGTACTGGAAGGGCCTGGCCGCCATCGAAGTGCGCAAGATCGCCCTGGGCGAAGGCCTGGAGATCGATCGCGCGCTGGCCGATGGCCTGCGCCAGATCGCCCAGCTCGAGCGCGTGGCGGTCTCCGGCGCAGTGCCGACCGAGTCGACCGGCCTGCTGTTCGTCGACGGCCAGTTCGTGCGCACCCTGGCGCCGGGCGCCTATGCGTTCTGGAACCTGCGCAAGAACGTGGTCGTGGAAACGGTGGACTTGCGCGTTCAGGCCATGGAAGTGGCTGGCCAAGAGCTGTTGACTCGCGACAAGGTGACCTTGCGCGTCAACCTGGCCGCCAGCCTGCGCGTGACCGACCCGGTCGCTGCGCGCACGCGAGTGGCCAAGTACGCCGACCACGTCTATCGCGAGCTGCAGTACGGCCTGCGCAAGGCGGTCTCGTCCAAGACCCTGGACGAACTGCTCGGCGACAAGGCTTCGCTGGATGCGGACATCTTCGCCGCCGCGCGCGGCGCGGCCGCCGCGGTCGGCGTGGAGCTGCTCGGTGTGGGCGTCAAGGACGTGATCCTCCCGGGCGAGATGAAGGAGATCCTCAACGGCGTGGTGCAGGCGGAGAAGACGGCGCAAGCCAACGTGATCCGCCGCCGCGAGGAGGCCAACGCGACCCGCAGCCTGCTCAACACCGCCAAGCTGATC
Organism: uncultured Lysobacter sp.; assembly: GCA_966185905.1. GTDB lineage: Bacteria > Pseudomonadota > Gammaproteobacteria > Xanthomonadales > Xanthomonadaceae > Lysobacter. The sequence continues at coordinate 24,299 of CBIFVU010000016.1, read as the reverse complement.
GAGGACAGCCCGGTGTTGATGCGCCTGAAGGAGCTCGAGGCGCTGGAGAAGATCACCGAGAAGATCGACAAGTTGACCGTCTTCGGCGGTCTGGAGGGTGTCATGAAGCAGCTCGTCAGCCTCAAGGGCAACGGCTGAAACGCAGGACCGGGCGCAGGTCGGCCCGGGTTCCGATAGCGCGCCAGCCGCAAGCAAACGCGAACGCCGCCCCGGACGGGGCGGCCATCCCTCGCGCCCGGCCGTCGGCCGGCGTGCGCGGGTCGCTGCGGGCGACCGCAGACCTTCTATCGGATACACACTGCCATGCGCAACGACATGTACAAGATCATCGTGGAACGGCCGCGGAAAGGCGGCGGAATGAGCAAGCCCGGCCGCGCGCCCCGCGACCCGGACGATCACCGCCTCCGCGAAAGCCTGCGGCAGCGCCACAACCCCCGCTGCAAACACCTCAACGAGAACCTGGGGCCATTGCGGCGCTACCTGCAAGGCCAGGCCGGCCGCCCCTGGGATGCCGTCTACGCCGAGCTGTGCCGGCACATCGACCGGCGCAATACCGTTCAGCAACACATCCACCTGCACCTGCGCGACTTCGTGGCCATGCAGGTGCGCGAGGACGGCGGCGAACTGTTCGTCATTGCCGACTGGGGCGGCCGCATCGCCCTGGCCGACTGCCGCGCGGATCTTTACGTGGATCCGCGCAATGGCTGCCTGATGCGCAATATCGCCGCCCAAGCCGCGCGGGCCGCCTCGCTGCGCGGATATCGGCTGAAGTTGCAGGCCGCGCGCGAAGGCTGGCAAGCCGAGCGCCGGACGATCGATGCCGAGACCCAGCTGCACCGGATCGGCGGCATCTGGTACCGCGTGGAACTGGCGCCGGCGCCGCGCCCGATCGAACTTCCGGCGTCGCAGCGGCGGCCGCGGATGCAGCGCCAGGCGCCGCCGTTCGACGCGGTCCTGCGCGCTCAGGTCGGCCCCTGCAACGGAGCCCGCTGCCGGCTGTACGGCCGCTGCGCGGTGTATGCACGCCGCAAGCGGCAGCTGTCGCAAGCCGAACTGTCCCGCTACGGCCTGCGCAATGGCGACGAGCCCGACGCCTACCGGCCCGGCGGATGCGCGCACCGCGCGCGCCGGTGCGCGGCCAGCCCCTCGGCCGCGTGGCGGCCGGGCCGCTGCACATTTTTACATTGAGGAATCCAACATGAGTACTTCCAACTACGAACTGCTGCACGCCGACGAAGGCGTGGCGCCGGTGAAGGCCTGGATCCGCGGCGTGCCCGTGGACGAAAGCGCGCGCCGCCAGCTGCGCCATATCGCCGCGCTGCCGCATGTCGGTCCCTGGGTCGCGGCCATGCCCGACGTGCACCTGGGCAAGGGCGCCACCGTCGGATCGGTGGTGCCGACCCGCGGCGCGATCATTCCCGCCGCGGTCGGCGTGGACATCGGCTGCGGCATGGCCGCGGTGCGCACCAGCTTGCGCGCCAAGGACTTGCCCGACAGCCTGGCCAAGCTGCGTTCGGCCATCGAGCACTGCGTGCCGGTAGGCAACGGCCGCGGCGGCGAGCACCGGCGCCTGCCCGACAGCCACGCCACGCGCTTGGCCAAGTCCGGTCTGGCGGTGCGGCTGGACGCCATCCATGCCAAGCACCGCAAGCTGCGCACCGACAAGATCGGCAAGCAACTGGGCACGCTCGGCGGCGGCAACCACTTCATCGAGGTCTGCCTGGACGAGGCCGGCGCGGTGTGGGCGATGCTGCATTCCGGCTCGCGCGGCACCGGCAACCTGATCGGCAGCTACTTCATCGAGCTGGCGCGGATCAAGCTGGAGCGGCGCACGCTGGGCTTCCATCTTCCCGACAAGGACCTGGCCTTCCTGCTGGAGGGCGAGCCATTGTTCGAGGACTACGTCGAAGCAGTGGGCTGGGCGCAGGACTACGCCCGCCACAATCGCGAGGCGATGATGGAGCGAGTGCTGCACGCCATGCGCATCCAGTTGCCCAAGTTCCAGCTCGACAAGACCGCGGTCAACTGCCACCACAACTACGTCCAGCGCGAAACGCACTTCGGCGAGGACCTGTGGGTGACGCGCAAGGGTGCGGTCAGCGCGCGCGAGGGCGAGCTGGGCATCATCCCCGGCAGCATGGGCGCACGCAGCTACATCGTGCGCGGCAAGGGCAATGCCGACAGCTTCCACAGCTGCAGCCATGGCGCCGGCCGGGTGATGAGCCGGGCCGAGGCGCGGCGTTCGATCACCCTGAAGGACCATCGCCAGGCCACCGCCCACGTGGAATGCCGCAAGGACGCGGCGGTCATCGACGAGTCCCCGGCGGCGTACAAGCCGATCGAGGCGGTGATGGCGGCGCAGTCGGACTTGGTCGAAGTGGTGCACACCTTGCGCCAGGTGGTCTGCATCAAGGGTTGAGCGCTGCCTGCGCCCACGGCGCCGCCTTCCGGCGGCGCCGTTCTTTTTTGCGCTGGCAGCGGGATAGTGTGCTTTTTGCGCGCGCGAATGCAGCTTTGCGACTGCGCCCGCAATTCATCTGTGAGGCGCGGGCGTTTCGCCCGCCCCAAGCGCGCGCCGAGTCTATATCGTGGCGGCGCAAGCAGGCGCCAATGGATCCAGTTCATGACACATCGGAATGTCGAGTGGCCTCCTGCCGACCGACCGCAACCCGAACCCCCTTCCGACGCTCCTGCTCCGCCGCCCAGCCTGGCCAATCCGCCGCCGGTGTCCTATCGCACCCGCGAGCTGGCCATCACCTACGGCCTGGGCGCACGCCTGCATTACGGCGAACGCCATTGGGACGATATCCGCGAAGAACTCGCGCTCGGCTGGGAACGCCTGCGTGGCGCCGAGCAGGTGCCCTGGGCCCTGGTCGAGGCCGATGTCGAAGGCGCCTGGCGCCTGGTCCCGGCGCAGTGACCGCACCCGGCGTTCGCGGCGCCGGATAAAGTCCCGTCGGCGCGTCCCTGCGCCATCGCAGCGGCAAGCCCGCTGCCCCGCGAACGCGGACGGGATCGAGAAAACCGCTTCGGCTCAGGCGCTCGCCGCGGGCGCGCGCGACCAGCGCCATTTCAGGTTCACCCCCAGCGTGCCCAGCACGATCAGCGCCACCCCGGCGATCTGCACCGGCACCAGGGTGCGGCCATACACCAGGTAGTCCAGCAGCAGCGCGATCACCGGATAGATGAAGGCCAGCACGGCGATGGTCGCCACCTGCAACCGCGGGTAGGAGGAATAGAACAGCACGTAGCACCCGCCGCTGTGGATCAGGCCGAGGCCGGCCAGCCAGAACCAATGCCCGCCCGGCACTATCGAGCGCGCATAGTCGGCGAACGGCGCCAGCATCAGCACCCCGACCAGGCACTGGATGGTCACCACCGCCAACGGGCGTTCGCGGCTGATTCGGCGCGAAAGCAACAGCGAAGCGCCGCACAGCACCGCAGCCACGAAGGTCAGTCCGACCCCGACGAGATAAGCCGATCCGGCGCTGCCCCACAGCCGCGCCGGATCGGCCGAGCACAGCACCCCGGCGAAGGCGATGGCGGTCCAGCCCAGGTCCGCCGGGCGGGTGCGCTCGCCCTGGAACATCGCCGCCAGGCCCAACACCACGAACGGGAAGAAGTGGTAGACCATGGTCGCCACGCCGATGGACGAACGCGCCATCCCGGCGAACAGCGCGACCCAGTTCAGCACCAGCAGCACACCGCTGAAGACCGCCGCGCGGATCAACGCGCGTTCGCCCCACAGGCCGCGGAACAGGCCGCGCGCCCAGCCCCAGGCCAGCAGGAACGCGGCGCCGAACACGCAGCGGAAGAACACCGCGGTGATCGCGTCCTGGCCGCTTTCATGCACGAACACGCCGACCGAGCCGATCAGCAGTTCGGCGATCAACAGTTGCAGCAACGCCGCGCGCGAATCGGCCGCGGGGACGAGGGGAGCGGCGACAGTGCTCATGAGGGCCGGGCGGGAGCGGGGGGAGGCTCAGGTTAGGAGCAGGCCCAGGACGGGTACAGATTCAGTTCGGCTCGATTCAGACCAGTACAGATGAGCGCGTCCCAAGCCTCAAGCTACGCTTCCGACAGCCGGAAATCGCTGTTTTTTACTGGGTTCCGCGCACAGTCCTCGTTGCGTTTTCGCTCAGGGACGAGCCCGGAGAAACCGCCCGTTCCGGGCAGTACAGATTCCGCTACCATCCTCTCCGACCCATACAGATCCGCCCTCCCGGCCCGCCAGGACGGACCGGAGCGAGCGCCCTCCCCGCCCGAGCCGTGCGCCGATGACCCAGGAACTGCTCTACGAACGCCTCGCCGAACATCTGCGCCGGCAGATCCAGCGCGGCGTGCTGCGCGCAGGCGAGCGCCTGCCTTCGCTGCGCCGGCTCGGCCGCGATCAACGCATCAGCCTGGCCACCGCCGTGGAGGCTTACCAACAGCTCGAACGCGAAGGTCTGGTGGAAGCGCGCCCGCGCTCGGGCTACTACGTGCGCTCGGCCGCCTGCGCGGCGCCGCGCGGCCAGCGCGTCCGCCACCTGGCGCGCGCGCCGATGCCAGTGCGCAACCCGGCCCTGCTCGGCGTGCTCGACGTGCAATCGCGCCGCGACCTGGTGCCGCTGCACGCCGCCACCCCCGCTGCGTCGCTGTTGCCCGCGGCGGCGATGGCGTCGTCGGTGGTGCGGGCGATGCGCCGCGATCCCGGCACCGCGCTGGGCTATACCGTGCCGCAGGGCCTGCCGGCGCTGCGCGAGCGCATCGCCCAACGCTATGCCCAATGCGGCGTGGAGATCGACCCGGACGAGATCATCGTCACCGCCGGCGCGATGGAAGCCATCAGCCTGAGCCTGCGCACGCTGACCCGCCCCGGCGACATCGTGGTGCTGGAGACCCCGACCTACCACGGTCTGCTGCAGGCGGTGGCCGCCCACGGCCTGCGCGTGCTGGAGTTGCCCAACCACCCGGGCACCGGCATCGACCCGGCACAGCTGCGCGAACTGCTGGAACGCCATGCCGTGCGCGCAGCGCTGCTGGTGCCCAACATCAACAATCCGCTCGGCAGCCTCACCCCGGAGCCGGCCAAGCGCGAGATCGTCGCCGCCTGTGCGGCGCACGGCACGGTGTTGATCGAGGACGACCTCTACGGCGAACTGGCCTTCTCCGGCCAGCGTCCCGCACCGCTGCGCCGCTACGACGACGGCGAACACGTCATCACCTGCGGTTCGTATTCCAAAACCCTCGCCCCCGGCCTGCGCGTGGGCTGGATGATCGGCGGCCGGCGCCGCTCGGAACTGCTGCGCACCAAAAGCTTCTCCACCGTCGCCACCGCGACCTTGCCGCAACTGGCGCTGTTGGAGTTCCACGCCCGCTACGACATCGAGCGCAGCCTGCGCAGGCTGCGCCGCGCCCTGGCCGGGCAAGCGCAGGCCTATCGCCAGGCGGTGCTCGAACATTGGCCGGCCGGCGTGCGCGTGACCGAGCCGGCCGGCGGCATGACGCTGTGGATCGAATTGCCCGGCCAGATCGCCGGCCAGGCCCTGTTCGAGGCTGCGCTGGAGCACGGCATCGGCCTGCTGCCGGGGCACCTGTTCTCCAACCGCGGCGACTACCGCCAGCATGTGAGGATCAGCAGCGGCCATCCCTGGGACGCGCGCATGGATGCGGCAATGCGCACGCTGGGCGAACTGGCCAAGCGCCTGCAGGCGTGAGCTGGCGGGGTGGGTGAGGTTGGGTCGGTGCGTTGGGTCGGTGCGGCGCCGGGGCGGCTGGACAGGCGCAGGCGGACCGCCGCGATCGGGTCGGCGCGACCGGGCGAAGGCTTATGCTCGGCGCTGCCGGCTTCGGCGCTGCGGCGGCCGGGCCAAGCAGGCCGGCGGCCGCCAGCACGCAGCGGCGGCCGGATGCGCGCCGCCTCAGTCCCGCGCCGACAACAGGCTGGGCAGAAACCGGCCCAGCGCGGTCTTGACCTGGTCCACGCTCAACTCGGGCTGGGCGATGGCGCGCATCGCCAGGCCTTCGATGAGGCATTGCAGGATCAGCACCCGCATCGCCACCTCGTCCTGCGGCACGCCCAGCCCCCCCTGGTCCGCGCTGCGCGCGAACCAGGAGGACAGATCGGCGCGCAGCACCCGATCGGAGGCCTGGGTAGCCTCGGCGATCTCGGCATCGCGGGTGGCCTCGGCGGTGAGTTCCAGGAACAAGGCGGCGCTGGTCAAGGTATCGCCCGGCGCCTGCCACTGTTGGAACACCTCGCCGATGCCCGCGACCAGGTCGCTGGTGGCGTGCAGCTTGGCCACATCGGCCCGGGCCTCTTCGAGCTGGCGCTCGATGATGGCCTGGATGATGTCGTTCTTGCTCTTGAAGTAGCGGTAGATCAGGCCGGCGCTCATGCCGGCCGTGTCGGCGATGTTGGCCATGCTGGCGGCGTGGAAGCCGTGCACGACGAAACACTTCTGCGCTGCCACGAGGATGCGCTCGCGCTGGGCCTGGGCGCGAGCGGCGGCCTTGGCGGTGGGCTTGCCCGGGGCGTTCATGGGCTGCGCTCGTTCCAGCCACCTCCGAGGACTTTGTAGAGCGCGACGCGGTTGGACTGCTCGCTCAGCCGCACCGTGACCAGCCCCTGTTGGGCGCCGTACAAGGTGCGCTGTGCATCGAGCTGGTTGAGGTAGCTGTCGCGGCCGGCCTTGTAGCGCGCGGTGGAGAGCTCGTCGGCCTTGGCCGCGGCCTCCACCAGGTCTTCCTGTGCCTGGCGCTGTTCGGCCAGGGTCTTGGTCAGCGCCAGCGCGTCGGCGACATCGCGGAACCCGGCCTGGATGGCTTTTTCGTACTGGGCCAGCGCGATCTGCTGGTCGGCCTTGGCCGAGGCCAGGTTGGCGCGCAGCTTGCCGCCCTGGAAGATCGGGATGTTCACCACCGGGTTGACCAGCCAAGTGCGGGTGTTGGACTCGAACAGCCCCGACAGCTCGGTGCTGGCGCTGCCGAGGAAGCCGGTCAGGCTGATCGATGGGAAGAACGCGGCGCGAGCGGCGCCGATGTTGGCGTTCTGCGCGCGCAGCAGGTGCTCGGCCTGGAGCACGTCCGGACGGCGCAGCAGCACTTCCGAGGGCAGGCCCGAAGGCAGTGCGGCCAGGCCGGTCACGCCATCGCTGAGCTTGTCCGGCAACAGCGCCGGGTCCACCGGCTCGCCGACCAGCAGGTTCAGCGCGTTGATGTCCTGCGCCACCTGGCCGGCATAGCGCGAAGCATCGGCGCGGGCCTGCTCGACCTGGGTGCGGGCCTGGCTGAGTTCCAGCCCGGACACCGCGCCCAGTTCGCGCCGCTTCGCGGTCAGGTCGTAGGCCGCCTGCTGGTTCTTCAGCGTGGCTTCCGACACCGACAGCAGCTCGCGGTCGGCGGCCAGGGTCAGGTAGGCGTTGGCGACCTCGGCGATCAGGCTCAACTGCGCGGCGCGGCGGCCCTCTTCCTCGGCGAAGTAGCGCTGCAGCGCGGCCTGGCTGAGGCTGCGCACGCGGCCGAACAGGTCCAGCTCGAAGTTGGCGATGGACGCGCCGGCGGTGTAGGCGTCGGCCACGTCCTGGTTGTCGCCGCCGGTGCGGCGCAGCTCGCCGACGGCATTGAGCGAGGGCACCCGGTCGGCGCGCTGGATGCGGTACTGCGCGCGCGCCTTCTCGACATTGAGCACGGCCACGCGCAGGTCGCGGTTGTTCTCCAGCGAACGGCCGATCAAGGCTTGCAGGTTGGGATCGACGAAGAAGTCGCGCCAGCCGATGTCGGCCACCGCGGCGGCCGAAGCCGCCGCAGTGGCGTCGGCACCGGCGGCCGGCTCGGCGCCGACGAAGGCCTGGGTGGTCGGCGGCAGCGGCCATTCGGCCGGGATCGCCGCCTGGGCCTCGGGCAGCTTGGGCGCGAGGCTGATGCAGCCGGTGGTCGCCACCGCGATCGCGAGCGCCAGGGCGTGGATCGAAAACTTACTCATGGCTCTGCGCTCCTTGCGCGCCCGGCTGCTGCGCCGGCGCGTGCTTCTTTCTCACGAACAGCTTTTCCACCACCACGAAGAACAACGGCACGAAGAAGATGCCCAGGAAGGTGCCGACGACCATGCCGCCGAGCACGCCGGTGCCGATCGCGCGCTGCGCGCCGGAGCCCGCGCCGGTGGCCAGCGCCAGCGGCAACACGCCCAGGCCGAACGCCAGCGAGGTCATGATGATCGGGCGCAGGCGGTCGCGGACCGCGGCCAGCGTGCCCGCGATCAGGTCCATGCCCTTCTCCAGGTTCTCCTTGGCGAACTCCACGATCAGGATCGCGTTCTTGCTCGACAAGCCCACGGTGGTGAGCATCGCCACCTGGAAGTACACGTCGCGCTCCATGCCGCGGGCCCAGGTCGCCAGCACCGTGCCGAGGATGCCCATCGGCGCGATCAGCAGCACCGAGGTGGGGATCGCCCAACTTTCGTACATGGCGGCCAGGCACAGGAACACAATCAGCAGCGACAGCGTATACAACAGCGGGGTCTGCGCGCCGGCCTGGCGCTCCTGGAAGGACAGGCCGGTCCACTCCAGGCCGATGCCCGGCGGCAACTGCGCCACCAGCTTCTCGACCTCGGCCATGGCCTCGCCCGAACTCACGCCCGGCTTGGCCTCGCCGTTGATCTCCAGCGCGGACACGCCGTTGTAGCGCTCCAGGCGCGGAGAGCCGTACTCCCACCGGGTGGTGGCGAAGGCCGAGAACGGCACCATCTCGCCCTTGTCGTTGCGCACGTACCAGCGGTTGAAGTCGCTGGGCACCATGCGGAACGGCGCGTCGGCCTGGACGTAGACGCGCTTGACCCGGCCGCGATCGACGAAGTCGTCGATGTACTGGCCGCCCCAGGCCGCCTGCAGGGTGGAGTTGATGTCGGCGATGTTCAGGCCCAGCGCAGCGGCCTTCTGGTTGTCGACATCGACGCGGAACTGCGGGGTGTCCTCCATGCCGTTGGGACGCACGTTCTGCATGAACTCGCTCTTGGCGGCCATGCCCAGGAACTGGTTGCGCGCGGCCACCAGCGCATCGTGGCCGAGGGCGCCGTTGTCCTTGAGGTAGAACACGAAGCCGTTGGAGTTGCCCAGCTCGAACACCGCCGGCGGCGCCAGCGCGAACACGAAGGCGTCCTTGATCTGCATGAAGGTGCCCATCGCCCGGCCGACCACGCCGTTGACGCTGTTGTCGGGCATGGGGGTCTTGCCGAAGCTGGTCAGCCAGCGCCAGCGGTCGCCCCAGGTGGTCTCGCGCTCGCCCCAGGGCTTGAGCTGGGAGAAGGCCATGCCGGCGTTCTGGCCGTTGCCGGCGAAGCTGAAGCCCTGCACGGTGAACAGCGAGTCCACGGCCGGATCGGACAGGAACTGATCCTCGACCTTCTTGAGCACCTCGCCGGTGCGCTCCTGGGTCGCGCCGACCGGGGCCTGCACGATGGTGAACAAGAAGCCCTGGTCTTCCTGCGGCAGGAACGAGGACGGCAGGCGGAAGAACAGCACGCCCATCAGCGCCGCCATCGCCGCGAACACGATCATGAAACGGCCGGCGCGGGTGACGATGCCGTGCACCACGCCCTGGTACTTCTTGTTGCTGCGGTCGAACTTGTCGTTGAACCAGCCGAAGAAGCCCTTGTCCGAGGCGTGGTGGCCCTTCTCGATCTGCTTGAGCATGGTCGCGCACAGCGCCGGGGTCAGCACGATCGCCACCAGCACCGACAGCGCCATCGCCGAGACGATGGTCACCGAGAACTGGCGATAGATCACGCCGGTGGCGCCGCCGAGGAAGGCCATCGGCACGAACACCGCCGACAGCACCAGGCCGATGCCCACCAGGGCGCCGGTGATCTGGTCCATCGACTTGCGCGTGGCTTCCTTGGGCGACAGGCCCTCCTCGCTCATCACGCGCTCGACGTTCTCGACCACGACGATGGCGTCGTCCACCAGCAGGCCGATGGCCAACACCACGGCGAACATGGTCAGCATGTTGACCGAGTAACCGAACAGCGCCAGCAGGCCGAAGGTGCCCAGCAGCACCACCGGCACCGCGATGGTCGGGATCAAGGTGGCGCGGAAGTTCTGCAGGAACAGGTACATGACCAGGAACACCAGCACGATCGCTTCGAGCAGGGTCTTGATCACTTCATGGATGGCCACGCGCACGAACGGCGTGGTGTCGAACGGGGTCACCGCCTTCAGGCCCTTCGGGAAGGACGGCTTGAGCTGCTCCAGCTCGGCCTGCACCGCCTGCGCGGTGGCCAGGGCGTTGGCGCCGGTGGCCAGCGAGATCGCGATACCGGTGGCGGGCTTGCCGTTGAAGCGGGCGATGGTGCTGTAGTCCTCCTGGCCCAGCTCCACCCGGGCCACGTCCGACAGCTTCAGCACCGCGCCGCTGCTGTTGGCGCGCACCACGATGTCGCGGAACTGCTCTGCGGTCTGCAGGCGGTCCTGCGCGGTGATGGTGGCGTTGAGCTGCTGGCCCTTGACCGAGGGCGTGCCGCCGAGCTGGCCGACCGCGACCTGGGCGTTCTGCGAGCGCAGGGCGTTGATGACATCGGTCGGGGTCAGCTTGTAGGTGTTGAGCTTGTCCGGGTCCAGCCAGATCCGCATCGCGTACTTGGTGCCGAACAACTGGGTGCTGCCCACGCCGTCCACGCGCGCCAACGGATCGACCAGGTTGGCGGCCACGTAGTCAGCGATGTCGGCGCCGTTCATGCTGCCGTCCTCGGACACGAAGCCGATGACTTGCAAGAACGATGAGTTGGCCTTGGACACGCTCACGCCCTGCTGCTGCACGATCTGCGGCAACAGCGGAGTGGCCAGCTGCAGCTTGTTCTGCACCTGAACCTGGGCGATGTCCGGATCGGTGCCGCTCTCGAAAGTCAGGGTGATCGACGCCTGGCCGTCGGACGAGCTGGTCGCCGACATGTACATCAGGCCGTCGATGCCCTTCATGTTCTGCTCGATGATCTGGGTCACCGAGTTTTCCACCGCCTTGGCCGACGCGCCGGGATAGGACGCGTTCACCGACACCGTGGGCGGGGCGATGGTGGGATATTGCGAGATGGGCAGCTGGGTGATCGCGATCGCGCCACCGAGCATGATGATGATCGCCAGGACCCAGGCAAAGATCGGGCGATCGATGAAGAACCGTGCCATGAATTTCTCCGGTTACTGCTTCGGCGCGGCGGCGGGGCCGGCGGCCGGCTTGGCCGGCGCGGCGCCCTTTTCGGTCGCATCCACGGGCATGCCGGGGCCGATCTTCTGCAGGCCCTCGACGATGACCTTGTCGCCGGCCTTCAGCCCGCCCTCGACCAGCCACTTGTCGCCGATGGCCTGGCCGACCTGGACCTCGCGCGGCTCGACCTCGCCCTTGGCGTTGACCACCATCGCGGTGGCGTTGCCCTTGGGATCGCGGGTCACGCCCTGCTGCGGAACCAGCAGCGCGTTCTGGCGCACGCCGGTGCCCAACTGGGCGCGCACGTACATGCCCGGCATCAGCAGGTTGTCGGGGTTGGGCACCACCACGCGCAGCAGGAAGCTGCCGGTGCCCTCGTCCACGGTCACTTCCGAGAAGGCCAGCTTGCCGTCGTGTTCGTACTTGGTGCCGTCCTCCAGCAGGATGGTCACCGGGGTGGTCGCTTCGCTGAGCTTGCCCTCGGCGATCTGCTTGCGCAGGGCCAGCAACTCGGCGCTGGACTGGCTGATGTCGACGAACACCGGATCGAGCTGCTGCACCACCGCCAGCGGCTCGGCCTGGTTGGCGGTGACCAGCGCGCCGGCGGTGACCGCCGACTTGCCGATGCGGCCGCTGATCGGCGCGGCGATGCGCGCGCGGCCGAGGATCACGCTGGTGCTCTGCACCTGGGCGCGGCCGGCGGCGACATCGGCCTGGGCCTGCTTGAGCGCGGCGGTGGCGTTCTCGTCGTCCTGCTGGCTGACCGCATCGATCTTGACCAGCTCAGCAGAACGGCGCGCGGCCAGGCGGGCCGAATTCAACGACGCTTCGCTGCGCGCCAACGTGGCCTTGGCGTTCTCCGCATCGGCCGCGTAGGTCTTGTCGTCCAGCTGGTACAGCGGCTGGCCGGCCTTGACCAGCCCGCCCTCGGTGAACAAACGCTTCTCGACGATACCGTTGACCTGCGGCCGGACCTCGGCCACCAGCGAGGCGCTGGTCCGGCCGGGCAGCTCGCGGGTCAGGGTGACGGTCTGGGGCTTGAGGGTCACCACGGTGACCTGGCCCTTCATACCGCCGGGGCCGCCGGGACCGCCCTGCTCGCCGCCCTTGCCGCACGCGGCGAGGGCCAGCGTGAGCACGGCCACAGTGAAAATTGCTTTACGGGACATGGACTTGCGCGACGGCATGGGGGAGCCTCAGGTCGTTGGTGCGGCCAGAACGGACCGCGGGCACATCATAGAATGAACGATCATTCTCTTTTTTTGCGGGCCCAGGGTCAAGCCGCCAAAGGCCCGGGAGCCGGGGTTTGGGCGGGGAGACTTGTGTTTTTTTGTGCAGAGCAGCAATTGCGGCGGATTGGGCAAAGTCGCTGCGGGAAGGCAACCGCTCTTTCCGACCCTGAAGGCCCGCCTTTGCCGGAAGTGCAACGGGAGTCAGGAACGTGCTGCGTCAGACGCAATCGGCGTTGCGAAGACATCGACTGCCGACGCACGCCGCCACCTCAAAGAGAGTCAGGACACTCGGCACCCGGCGAGTTTCTCGCTTGCCAACGGGCCGGCGAACGCCATGCCTCCTCCTTGCGGACGTCTTCGGCTGCATCGGGATAAAGGACCAACCCCAACTCATCCGCGTCGATCATCATCAGGTCCCGAGGAAGGGCAGCTTTCGGGATGAGCATGGCCGCAGCTCAAAAATCCTCGTACCCGGGCAAGCCGAACCCCGCGTCGAAATCGCAGACCCGGCCTCGAGCACTCCCTTCGACGATTACCCGGTCCCCATCTCGGCCGGCGTTTGGGTGTCGAAATAGTTCACCGTGATCTTCTTAGACCGCAGCGACGAAATGCCGAGCAGCTCGACTGCTGCACCCGAACTTCCTGGCACCGGCACAAGCCGGCTCGCTTCCGGTCCACCTCTTCAGAACGAATGCTTCTCAGCAGCGCCGCGGCCTAGCGTTTCCCGGCCCAAGATCGGCGACACCGCCTCAAGCCGCTAAACATACTGGTCGCCCCCGCGCCACCCACAAAAGCATGAGGAACGTCAGAGTCCCCCCCCCGCAAATATCAAAACAGTCGGCGAAGAGCCAGCCATCCATATCGGCAATCCGAGCATTCGACTCGACAACCAGCCCAAGATCAGCCTATCGGTACAGCCTCAATGATTTCCGAGTTTTCCCGAGACTTAAGTGAAACCATTCAAGACCGGACAGGCGACGCCCTCTGGCTCCACTGCCATATCCCGGCCCGTCAGAAGTCGAGGACGGGAGATACGCGCATTCAAAACTGAGGAAGCGTTCTAATCACCCCATCGTTATCCACAATAATGAATGGATAGAATATTCCGTGCCGCCTCCCCGGCGGCGGGATGATAGTTACCGAATACCCTGACCGCTGCCTGCAGATCCGTTCTATTTCATAATTCGCATAGCCCAATTCTCTTTCAACATAGAGATCTATCGCAGCTCTCGACAACTCAGGAAGCTCCGCAATCTCCACTGCATCGCAGATCGCCTCGCTGTCGACGGAGGCATAATTATTATCGCGGAGACTTCCGCACCCCCCAACGAAAAATATGATCAGAGCTGATACGCAACGCATGAAAAACGAGTCCTTGAATAGTCTGCAGCCGACACCGTCCTACTCGCCTCAGGGCAGCAGCCTCGTCGTAGCACATCTTGTGCACCACGTTTGATTGCCGACCAAGCCTTGCATTCACTCATAACGCGAAACCGGCCAAAGGGAATCATATCTGAAGCGGTAGCATTCTCGCCGACACGAAGGTCTCCTTTGGCTCGATCGGCACAAGAACGGCGCCATAACGCGCTTTATGATCCGCGACGTGCTGCTGCTCGTGAATCACGGTGCACGTGCGTCGTAGCCGCGAGTAATGCCGGCCACCGCGCCCAAGCGGTGGCTTGTTGCTGGTGACAGCATATCGCAGCACGCCAAAAATCATCTAAGCCCGGTCACTCTTGAAAGGGACGATGTCTTCATCTTCCTCGGCGTAATGAATAAAACCAAAGTCCCGAGCATCAACTATGATGCCAGCCCGAGGATAGTCGCCTGAAGGGTCCCCAAGAGCTGGAAGCAAGCGCTCATATCCCGGCAGACAGAGTCCAGCGTCAATATCACAAATAACCGTGCCAGGACTCCCACCCTCAACCAGAACGGGATCACCCACCTTGATCTCACTGCGAGTTCCATAATAATTCATCAGCCACCTGTCAAAACAACGATCCAGAACACCGGTGGTTATGCGCGAAACGAGGGGTTTGACTACATGGCATAGAGCAACGCGCGCTATAGCTGCCGACTGGCCTGCAAAATCTCCGCAATTCATTGCCCTTGCAGGACAAGGATCTTTTTTGTTTTTTTATCGAACACAACAAGCCGCCCTTGGCCGACAGGCCTTGGCTCATCGGCTGGCTGGCTCACAGGAATTGCCAGCCACAACACCTCAGCCTCACATTCCTGACGATCGATAAGCTTCTGCCCCTTTAGGTCGGACCGGAGCCGCTCCATTACCTCCATCGGAATTTCCTTGTCCTCCCCATAGCCCTGCTTGCATTCGCTCACCCCTTTAGCGCAAGAGCCAAATGAGCACGGGATCAAAATCAACAGAAACACGCCTCGCATTTGCAGTATCCCCTCCAGCAGCTACAGCTTCCTTCGCGGATTAAATATCCCACCTACACTTTTCGCCGCAACCAGCTCCTAATACCACCCCAGCACTTTCAGGCAGGCCATCCCGCTCCCGGAGGATCGTTCAACAAACGGCGAGTCAAAAACCACCAGGATCCTGAACCATCTTCTTGCCGATGCCCCGACACTCTTCATTGCCATTACCGCCAAGATAATCGCACCTAGAGAGCACATTTAAAGCGCGCCGCCTTTCATTATTTTTTATATGCGCCGGAAGCTCTGCGTATATTTTCATGAAAGTGATATAAACATCAAAATTATTTGTAGCAGAAGCTTCATCCAGCAGCGGCCCCACAATCTTTTCGCCGCGTTCTTGCAACAGGAAATCAAATCGTGAAGACGCAGGCCGCCTATTTTCAAGCTCCCACGCGACGATCTTGACCTGCGAATCCGGAGGCAAAGCTAGAAATTCAGAACGGGCCTGTGATGGAGTCATCTTTTCAAGGCGCAGGAGTTCTTCTGGCACCTCACTCCCACAACCAGCAAGCAGACCGAGAATGAGCAGATAGGGGACGATCTTTATCACTCGCATTCACAACCCAGGTCGGATCTTTAACGCCTGGGTCGTGGTGGATGAGCCCAGGTCCGGCAGTTCCGGCATGCTCGCCAAGCACGATATCACCGGCGCCTGCCTGTATGTGAACTTCTTCGTGCACCCTGTCCACCTACCTGCGCTGCGTACAGTCGGAGACAGCGACCAAGAACGAGCCCCACGTTGAACGGGGCGTCCGTCAATCCTTTGGCTCAACAGAAAGTTGATATTCGATCTTGTGCCAGCCCCTCTCAGGGTCATGACGCCATTCGGTCACCGTAGCGCCATCTGGTCTGATTTCGCTGAACCATCCTCGGTCCCGCGTAAAAACTTCTTTGAGCTCTACCGTTTTGCGCGCCCCCGTTTCGTCCATCACCACTGCCACTTGCGGCTGCTTGTCGGGGAAAACCTCAATCAGTTTTAGCGCTTGCGGCTTGTTGATGAACCGCACGGATGCGAGCATTTGAAGGGCGCCGTGGTCTCTATCGTCGACCTCTTCGATAGTCAGGCTAAGGCTATTAGCCCCGTGCCCCACCCGATCCCAGTAGCCATTCGTCGTGCGCTTGCCATTCAGCTGCCATACGCTGATCACCACTGGATAGCCATCGACTTCGGCCGAGCACTCATGGAGCGGGGGCCCCAACTTGCGCAGAGGTCCAACTCCCACGCCATAATCGAATTGGATCTCAAGCCCCGGGGCGGCCCACGAATGGACCTCGGAATCGATCGCCTGAAAGTCCTGCCGGCGCGCCCCCTCCGGGAGCATCAGTGAGACGGCCGTAGTCGATTGCCGATCAAAGCTGGATGCACCCATGCCCGGCAAATCACACCGCCCGCTCTCCTTCGCACAAGCATTGGTGCATAGACCGAGCAAAATCACTGCATTAATTACTGATAGTCTCATTAGGGCACCGGATAGCACTTGCCTTGATTCGGCGTAGGAATATAGTCATTGGGGACACCCATCCCCATCCCATGATTCCAGTAATTGCCTGACGAAGTCTTGCAGGTGCGAACTCATGTACGACAGTGGAGCCCCAGCCGCCAGAAGCTGGGACTGCATTTGTGCAGAGCGTTATTTGGTCTGGGCTACTAGGAATGGAAGGGCCACGCCTCGCTTCCAGTCGGCGCAGTCTTCCAGCGCCTCTCATAGCTCAGACAAGTCGCCCAGTCTGCTGTATTTCGCCGCCTTCCTCTCATCTTTCTCCAACCCCATGGATCCGCCACGATATGCGATAGACAAATGCGTGCAGGCCAATTTATTTCCAGCGAGGCACGCTATTTTCAGCCACTCAACCGCCTCCCTGTTCAGCCCTTCCTCTGCAAACAAGACGGCTGCTGCATTCGCAGCGACACTGGACCCCTGGTTTGCGGCAATGACATATAGGTCCCTGGCCCAGCCTCGGCTACCCGTCAACAAATAATGCGCAGCCAGATCCAAAGTGGCCCCGGAATCTCCGCCACGGCTGCGATTTTCCAACCGGGCTATTTCTTCGTCAGAGAACTCTCTCATGGTCTTCCAGGCTCAGTCCACACGGCGACATTGCGCCGCGCACCGCAACTCCGCAAACGACAAGGCCGGTAGCGATGCGGCTTTGTACGTTATGGACGATCACATGCGCGCCCGAACCTCATCCTCTTTTTCTCGTAAAAAACACCACTTTTAATGTGGCGTAAAGAAAGGCAAGCGCCATGAAAACGATGAAGTACTGCCTGAAGCCGCGACCACCCGCAAAAATTACGGCCCCGAAGGCGAGCAAAAAAAAAATATCTGTCCATGCCTTCTTAAGTATCGATTGCATAAGTGAACTCCTACGATGCGCGTGCCTTCATATTCATAAGTTGCAGAGCCAGTCAGGCAATGGAATTGGCTGAGGCCTCCCGGGTGACTCCAAACCATACTTCTTGCAGAAGCATGGCGAAAATAGAAACCGGAAAAAGGCCGACTGGGCCGTCGCGATCTCCTCAATCAGCGATAAGGAACGATGGCGATGAGTACGCACAATCGGAAACACTTTCCAGCACGATACGGTACTCGCGCGTCCGGCTTCGCTCGCGATCCCCGACGGCCCCCGTCATGTCGACAAAAAATGTCGCCGCCTCACCGGGCTCCATTATCAGCCACTTCCGCGGCTGCACATACTCTTCCAGAACTGTCGCATCCAACCCCCACGCCATACTGTCCGCGATGGGACGACTTTGCACCTCAATGCTCCTCCCATGAACAATTATCGGATCAGATGCATTATCGAGAGGCAGCCTCAAAACCCCATCTGTCTTATTTGAAAATTCAAACGCTGCGAAGGAAGCCTCTCTACCCCAGGCCGCCATTTTACGAATGCCTTTATATTCGACGGAACCAGATCGCTCGCAACCCGAGCCAGCCGAGACAGGCGCACATACAAACAGTGCGAAAAAAAATGGCAACAGGACAAAATTTTTCGTCATGGCGAAACATTCTCCGTATGACGCCCACTGGCGTCCCATTTTGCAGCGGAATCGACAGCCGCTCTCTTAGCCCCCACCTCTAGAAGTTGCTGCATGGATTGCTGCGCTACCTTCTCGCACTCGGAAGCAGTCGAAAAAACCCGTTGCCTCATGGAGTTTTCCATTTCTCGAGCCGCCTCTTTTTCACCCTCTATCCAACCGCTGAAATCCCTGACGTGATCCAGTTCGGCGCGGCGCGTTTCTCGCCGTTGATCGGGACTGTCAAAGCGCCGCCTAAGGAACACTATGAGCGAAAAATTTACTTTATATTCACCCAAGGAGTATCCACCACCACCGCACACACATAGCGAAGAAATCGACCAATCCAAGGTCGTCCTGGCCAAGATACTCCCCGTCACAGTCGAGATGCCATCACCAGGAAATGTGCGGGTCTGAAGCCCCGGCGCGAGCGTCGGACTCCACACGACCGGATTTGTTGTCCACTGTAGCAGTCCAAACATATCGGACCATGCGAGAGGCGTTCCACTGACGTACCCATATGTACTGACGCCTGCCATCAAACCCATCGGATCGCTCTGTGTGTAGCGCCCGGTAGTTGGGTCGTAATCCCGGAAATAGTTGTAATTCAACCCCGACGCCGCATCATACCGCTGCCCCGGAAACCGCATATCCAGCACGAACGCGGCCCCGTCCTGATCCGGATCCTGGTTCGGCACACTATTGCCGAACGCTTCCCCCTTCGCATCCCAGGCCCAGACCGCGACATTGCGCGCCGGGTCGATGACCGCGCGTGGGGTGCCCAGGTGGTCGGCCTGGAGGTAATGCAGTTTCTGCGCCGCGGCGGCGCCGGCCAGTAGCCCGGCCGGGGTGTCGTCCATCCACACGGCCTGCTGCAACGGCACGCCAGCGCCGCTGTAGTCGCCGACCCAGTGGCCGGCTTCGTCGTACAGGCTCAGCACGCTCGCCGGGCCGCTGGCGCTGTCGGCGCGCGCGACGCGTTCGCCGCGGGCGTTGTAGCGGTAGCTCGCCTTGACCAGGCCGGCTTGCTTGACCTGGCTCAGGCGGTCGTCGGTGTTGTAGACGAACTCGCGCGCCGCGCCGCCGATGTGGGTGGTGTTGCCGACCGCGTCGTAGCCGCGGGCAACGCCGGCCACCGCGCCCAGGCGGTGGCTGTCGGCCGGGTAGCTGTAGGCCTGGGTGCCGGCGCCGTTGGTCAGGCTCGTGCGGTTGCCGGTGGCGTCGTAGCCGTAGGTTTCCAGCGCGGTGCCGGTCGGGCCGTCGCGGGTGACGGTCAGGCGGCTCAAAGGGTCGTAGTCGTACTTCGCCAGGGTAGCGCTCTGCAGGGCGTCCTTGAGTTCGATCAGCTCGCCCGCGCTGTTGTAGCCGTAGTGCAGCGACAGGCCGCCGGCGGCGCTGTCGTGGATCGACCGGGCCCGGTAGTCCAGGTCGTGGCTGCGGATCAGGCTGCGGCCGTTGCCGTAGGTCCAGCCGGAGGCCGGACCGAAGGGCTCGTAGGTGGCGTTGCCCAGCAGCACTTGGCGGGTACCGCCGGCCGGCTTGACCCCGATCTCCTGGATGCGGCCCTGCGCGTCGCGGACGTAGTCCACCACCGCGCCGTCGGGGTAGGTCATCGCCCGCAACTGGCCGCCGAGGGTGTAGGCGTACTGCAGGCTCAGGCTGACGCCCGCGGCGGTCTGCAGCTTGCGCACCACCTGGCCGAAACGGTCGTAGCAATACTTCAGTTCGGTGCCGTCGGCGCGCATGGCCGCGACCCGGCCGAGGGCGAAGGTTTCGCCGGCCGCGCAGGCGCTGTGGACGGTGTCGTAGTCGTATTCGACATCGGCCGGGCCGCTGGCGGTGTGGAACACGGCCTTGGGGCGGTTGAGGGCGTCGTAGGTGTAGCGGTGGGCGACCGCGTCGTTGGCGTCCTTGCGGGTGGCCAGTTGGCCGGCTTCGTTGTAGGTGAAGTCGGTGATGCCGGTGTCCGGGCTTTCCAGCCGGATCTGGTCGCCCAGGCCGTTATAGCGGTAGTGGGTGGTCAGGCGTTTGGGGTCGGTGACCTGGGTCAGGCGGTCGAGCGCGTCGTAGGCGAAGTCGGTCTGCACGTTCAGGCCGCCGACGTCCTGCAGGGTGCGCGCCAGGCGGCTCAGCGGGTCGTGCGCCTGGTCGGCGATGCGGCCCAGGGGGTCGGTGGTTCTAATGAGCCTCCCCAGGGTGTCGTAAGCGTAGCCAGTGGCGTTCTGTGCGGAATCCTTGAGCGCCTTGAGTTCGCCGAAGGCATCGTAGACGCGCGACAAAGTGCGCTTGAGGGCGTTGGATGCGGTCTTGGTGTCTTCCTGTACCCGCTGGCCAGCCGCGTCCAAGGTGTAGTGGACGCTGTTGCCGGCCTTGTCGAACACATCGGTCAGGCGATGGGCACTGTCGTAGGCGTAACGTACGAAGTCGCCGTCCGGAAGCGTGGTCTTCTCGATCAACCCCGTAGGCCGATAAGCGATTCGGGTAATGCGGTCGTCGGCCTCGCTGCTGTCGTTGCTTCCGCGGACCTTGGTCGCGGCCAGCCAGCCGCGCGGATGGTACTCGTAATCGGTGACCACCCCGTTGAGGTCGCGGGAGGAGAGCACTCGACCGCCGCCGTCGTAACGCAACACTTCCTTGACCACGTGGCCCAAGGCATTGGTCGCCTTCCACAGATCCCCTTTCCGATACGCACACGTCGCGGGAGCGGTGGCGCAGCCGGCTGCGTCGGCGAGGTAGTAGCTGTAGTGAACGGTATCGGCTACGTCGGTGCGCGGCCCGTCCACCGAAGTCGGCAAGCCGACCAGGGGACAGCGCCCCGCTGTTACGTCGGACTGCTCGCAATAGGCGGTCGTGGTGACGCGAGCCGGCACCAGGCCAGCCGGGTCTATCTGGCTCCGGGCCAATACCTGGCCCCGAGTGTTGTAGGTCCAGGTCTGCCGCGAGACCAGGGTATCGGCGGCATCGTAGACCCGGCGCTCTACCGGCATACGGAAATCCGGATGCCAATCGGTCTGGATGCGACGGCGATGGCCGGCCGTATCGGTCTTGGCTTCCTCCAGACGGGTGAGCAGGCCGCGCGCATCATAGTCGTAGTCGTTGACCACTCCGTTGTCGGTGACTACGTCTTCGCGGCCGTTGGCGTCGTAGGTATAGCTGATCTCGCGCGGTGTGCAGCCAGCGCAACTGGTCGTCGCCTTGGTCGGTACGATGGTCCCTTGCTGGACCGTGAAGTCCAGACTGCGCGAAGCGCCTTCGGGCAGGGCTATGGTGGCGCCGCTCATGTAGTCGCCGGCGGATCCGTAGGTCGCGCTGTGAGCGTCCTGGCCGTTGCCCAGGTGGGTGCCGATCGCGCGATCCCATTCGTAGAAGGTGGACGAATAACGCTGTTGCTCCTCGTCCAGAACGCCGGTCAAGGCTCCGAAGAGGGTGCTGTTGGCGAAGTAGCCGGCCTCTTCATAGCGGTACTGGACGGTGGACGCATCCTGGTACTCGACCTGGGCCAGGTACTTGTCGTCGCGGTAGGCGAAGCCCAGGCTGCGCCCATCGGGCAACGCAACGCCAGAGAAATGGCCGGCCGCATCGTACTGGAAGCTGAGGCGGCGGCCGTGCATGTCCACGACCTGATCCAGGCGACCGCTGGAGTCGTAGCTCAACAACTGCCAATTGCCCTGGTTGTCGCGCATCTCGACCAGGCGGCCATCGGCGCGGAACAGCTCGACTCGCCCCTCTTCGTCCTCGTGCCTCCAGCCGGCACCGCCTGGCAGTTCGATCAGACGGCTTCCCACGTCCGCATCCGCGCTCCAGCCAGCGGTGGGTTGCAACTTCCGGAAGCGTTCGATCTTGCCATCAGGCCGCAACACCATCATCGTGGGATAGGCCACAGCCCAAGTCATGGGCCATACGCGCGTGCCGTAGTTGAACGTACGGTTGGCGCCGAAAGCTTGGGCGTCAGCGGGGATCAGGTTGGAGGAAAAGTAGTTGTAGGTCCACTCGATCCACAGTGGAAACGTACCTTCGCCCCGATACTCCAACTTTGTCTCGTACTTGTTGGCATTGCCGGCGTTGATCGGATCGCCGAAGCACTGTCCCTTGCACTTCGGCGGGCCGGCGTTCTTGGCTGGTTGCACGATCGCGGAGGCAAGCGTATAGAAGCCGCCGAAGTAGAAGGGATCTCCCGAAGAGGCCCCGGCTTCTTGGTCCCACCCCACTTCGTAGTAGCCGCGATCGGGAAAATCTCCGCAGCCTCCTGTCCAGCCACGGTCGCTAGCGAACTTGTTGCATGCCTCGAAGCTGGCTTGTTCGGTAGGGCAGTACGTGTGCACGTAGCGATATTCGGTGGGCCCCGACATATTGAGACCGTATCGCTCTTCGCAAGCCTCTGCCGGCTTCGTCAGGAAGAGCAAGGCCCATCCCAGAATCGACGCCAGCCCGAGCCATCTCTTGCCGTTCCCGTGCGCTTCTTCCATGGCCATCATCCTGAAGTTCCCGGATCCAGTATGGGGCTGCCTAATCTCAGTTCATGACATCTGTAAATGTGATTTTCTTCGGCAAGGCGACTCTTCGCACAGTTTCGCCGGTTATAGATAAAAAACAGATAGGACCCGCCTAGATCTATCTCCAGCCAATATCAAGAACCGAATACGGCTTCGATACCCCGCGGGCCAGCCTTCAGCCTTCCAGCAAGGCCTCAGCATTGAGCGGACAGGCCAGAGCCGGCTTCGACGAAGAGGCTTCCGGCACGACGAAATAGCGGAAGTCCCCAAAGAAGAACGGATCCCCAGGCTCGGCCCCGTTCTCGCGCAGCCAACCGGCTTCATAGGCGCGGGCCTTCGGGCGATCGATGCAGTAAGTCCCCTCCGGCCAGCCGTGGCGGCCCTCGAACATCGCGCAGGCCTGCCTGGCGTCTTCGCGGTTGGCGCATACGGCGACCACGCGACGATGGCTGTCGCCGGCCCGGTAGTCGTGCAGTTCGCGACAGGTCGAGACCTGGATCGGGGCCTCAGCCTGCACTTGGGCGACCGTGGCGGCCGGAGCGGCGGCCAGGGCCAGGCAAACGGCGGTGCGGAGGCGATGGCGCATCGGGTCGTCCTTGGGTCCGGTTCAGTCGGAGCTTACGCCTTCAGTCTGCGTCTGGCTGCGGTTCGGCCGGAAAGAGCAGCGCGCAATGCCGATCCACGCGGGTGCGCAGCCGTTCGGTCTGGTCCGCTCCGAGCAGGCGTTCTCCGCGCATGAGCAACAGTTCGTAGAGAAAGTACGCCAACCGCTCGTCCACGCAGTCGGCAGCGATGCTCAGGATCACGATGCACGCCTGCATCGGCCAGGTCTGCCGGCCGCCGATGCTGAAGTCGGCGGCCACGGTGACCCGGATGTTCGCGCCGTCGCTCGCCATCACCGCAGCGACGAAGTCCTCGGCATGCGCGCAAGCGAAGTGTATCCGCCCCTGCCCTGGCCGGACCTGGAACTCGATCAGGCTCGGCAGGCACGCTCTGGCGATGCTCTCCAGCTCGCGCAGGAAGGTTGCAGCATGGTCCATACGACGATCGGCGCCTGCATGGCAGGGCGAGGAAAGGCCGGTCGCTTCGGCGCCGGCTGGCGGACCCGGCGCCGGGCCGGAAGAAAGACGCTGGCAGGCGCGACGCCGGCTGGCAAAGGAGATGCGACCTGTGGGGGTGCGGCGGGGATGCTAACCGGCGATGGCGGTCGTGGCAAGGCGGCGGCGCACAGGCGGGCCGAGCGCGCCGCGCGCCCGGCCCGGAGGCCTCAACCCTGCGCCAGGCCGGCCACCTGCCGCAGTGCCGCCTCGAACTGTTCCACCGGCTGTCCGCCCTGGATCAGGTGGCGGTCGTTGATGATCACCGAAGGCACTGCGCGGATGCCCTGGCCCTGGTAGAAGCGTTCCTGCGCGCGCACCTGGTCGGCATATTCGCCCGAGGCCAGCACCTCGCCCGCGCGTTGCGCATCCAGCCCCGCCTCGGCCGCGGCTTGCGCGAGAACGGCGTGATCGGAGACGTCGCGGCCGTCGCTGAAGTAGGCCTTGAGCAAGGCGTGCTTGAGCGCGCGTTCGGCCTGGGCGCTTTCGCCTGCGGCCCAGTGCAGCAGGCGGTGCGCGTCGAAAGTGTTGTAGATGCGGTCGCGCTCGCCGAAGCGGAAGCCGACCGCGGCGCCGCGCTGGCGCAGCGCGTCGCGGTTCTGCGCGAGTTGCTGCGCGCTCAGGCCGTACTTGCGCGCGAGGTGCTCGTCGATGCGCTCGCCTTCCGGCGCCATCTGCGGGTTGAGCTCGAAGGGCTGGAAATGCAGCTCCACCTCCACCGCATCGCCAAGGTTGGCGATGGCCTGCTCCAGCGACCCGAGGCCGACCGCGCACCAGGGGCAGACCACATCGGACACGAAATCGATCTTGACGCGGGGCGGGGCGGCAGGGGGGCTCA